>JAEWIV010000233.1 GCA_023386865.1 Pseudomonadota bacterium | reverse complement strand
CCGGTCTCGCCGCGCTCGATGAAGTGCTGGCGCGCCATCTTGAGCGCGGCTTCGACGGCTTCCGACCCGCCGCTCACCAGATAGACGTGGCTGAGGCCGCGGGGGGCGTCGGCGATCAGCCGGTCGGCGAGCTTCTCGGCGACCTCGGTGGTGAAGAAGCCGGTGTGGGCATAGGCGAGCCGGTCGAGCTGCTCGTGCAGCGCCGCCGTCACGGCGGGGTGGCCGTGGCCGAGGCACGACACCGCCGCACCGCCGGAGGCATCGAGGTAGCGCGTGCCGGCGGCATCGACGATCTCGATGCCGCTTCCGCCCGCGGCGACGGGAAGCGGTCCGCCGATCTGGCGGTGCAGGATGTGGGTCATGTCTTTGCCGGGAGCGCGGCACTCCAGTGCCGCTCATGGGGTGTTGGATGAGAGAGAAGATGCGCCACTGGAGTGGCGCGCTCCCGGCAAAGAAACATGATCAGCGTCCGTTGCGTCGGGGCAGGTGCACGCCGAAGGCCGCAAGCTGCGCCTCGGTGTGCTCGAGCGCGGCCAGCGCCTTGGCGCCGCCGCGGCCGGCCACCAGGGCGGCCAGGATCTCGGCGACGGCCAGGAGCGGCGTCATGGTGTGGAAGAAAGACGGGCTGCCGGTCGCCGCCAGGATGGTGCTGGTCGCGATCTGGGCGAGCGGCGAGACCTCCGAATCGGTGAGCGCCACCACCGGCACGCCGCGACTCGCGGCATAGCGTGCCGCCTCGATCGTGGCGCGGGCATAGGGCTCGACGCTGGCGACCAGCAGGGCATCCGCCCCGCCGGCGTCGCGAACGGCGTCGAGACCGATTCCGCCGGCATCGTCGAGCATCACCGTCTTGTCGCCGAGAAGCGACAGCATGTAGTGGAAGTGCCAGGCGGCGGCGTGGCACGAGCGCAGGCCGAGGCAATAGACGCGACGCGCCTCGTGCAGGCGGCTCGCCGCGCCGGCCAGGCGATCGAGGGCGCCGGGCTCGGCGAGCGCCGCGACCTGCCGCGACAGCAGGATCGCCATCTCGGCGGCGAGCGCGCGTTCGCCGTGCAGCGCCTGCGCCTCGACCTGCACGCCCGCCTTGCCGGCGAAGCCCAGGGTGCCGGCGCGCACCGCACCGGCATAGAGCTCGCGCACGCTGTCGTAGCCGTCGAGCCCCAGGCGCTTGGCGAGCCGCGTCATGGTGGCGGGCGGCACGCCGGCACGGCGCGCCTGCTCACGCATGGACAAGAGCGCCACGTCGTCGGGACGGTCGAGCATGTAGCGCGCGGCCGTCTGCAGCTGCGGCGGCAGGAGGTCGAACGCCTCGACGATCGAGGCGTTGAGCGGGCCTCTCTGGTCCATGCGCCGTTCCGGCAGCGCGGTCAGCGCAGCGGAATGGGATACATCAGGCCGCCCTTGGTCCACAGCGCGTTGAGGCCGCGGTCGAGCTTGAGCGGGCTCGCCTTGCCGACGTTGCGCTCGAAGCTCTCGCCGTAGTTCCCGACCAGCTTGATGATGTTGTACGCCCACTTCTCGTCGAGCTGCAGGGCCTTGCCGTTGCCCGGCTTGACGCCGAGGAAGCGCTGGACCAGCGCATCGGTCGACTTGAGCTGGTCGTCGACATTGGCCGTGGTGATGCCGCGCTCCTCGGCTTCCAGCATGGCGAACAGCGTCCAGCGCACCACCGCCATCCAGACATCGTCACCGCGGCGCACGAACGGCCCCAGCGGCTCCTTCGAGATGAGCTCGGGCAGGATCATGTAGTCGTTCTGGCGGCCGCGCGTGGCGAGCGCCGACGCGAGCGCCGAGGAGTCCTGGGTGATGGCATCGCAGCGGCCGGCGAAGAAGGCCTCGTACATCACGTCCTGGCTCTCGAACACGACCGGCTTGAAGGCGAGGTTGCGGCCGCGGAACCAGCTCGCGACGTTGAACTCGTGGGTCGTGCCCTGCGCCACGCAGATCGTCGCGTTGTTGAGCTCGGCCAATGCCTTCACGCCGAGCTTCTTGGACACCATGAAGCCCTGGCCGTCGTAGAAGTTCACGCCGGCATATTGCAGACCGAGCCCGGCGTCGCGCTCGAGCGTGATCGTCGAGTTGCGTACCAGCATGTCGATCTCGCCCGACTGCAGGGCGAGGAAGCGCTGCTGTGCCGACAGTGGCACGTACTTGGCCTTGGTCGCGTCCCCGAACACCGCGGCGGCAACGGCGTTGCACATGTCGACGTCGAGGCCGGACCACTTGCCCTGGCTGTCGGGGAGCGAGAAGCCACCCAGGCCGACATTGACACCGCAAATCACATTGCCGCGCTTCTTCACGGCCTCGAGGGTGGAGGGCGTCTGGGCCGAAGCGGCGGTGAAGGCGAAGGCGCCGAGCGTGATGCCGGCAACGAAAAGACGCCTGAGAACGGTCATTGGCATTCCCCCTGAATGAGCTGGGGCTATTACTACCGCTGCCCCCGGATGATTGCAACATATGAATCTCAAACCGCACTATATGATCCATTTGGATCATCTCCGCTATGATGTTTCCTAGGGTTACCTCCGACGGAATTGAAACGCGTCGCAACCGCAACCACATGTGCCGCGCCGCAGAACGTTCGCGGGGGAGTTGCCGTTTGTCCTTAGTTCGCCGTCTGTTGGCCGCTGCCGGCCTTGCTTTCCTTGTCATGCCATCGGCGGCTTTCGCCCAAGGCGGTCCCCCCGCAATGCCGGTCACCGTCTCCCCGCCGATGGCCAAGCGGGTCACGCAATGGGATGAGTTCTCCGGGCGCTTCGAGGCGGTCGCCCAGGTCGAGGTCCGCGCCCGCGTCTCGGGCTTCATCGACAAGATCCATTTCAAGGACGGGCAGATCGTGAATGTCGGCGATCTGCTGTTCACCATCGACAAGCGCCCCTTCGAGATCGCCGTCGAAAGCGCCGAGGCCGACGTGGCGCGCAACAAGGCGCAGGTCCAGCTGGCCGAACTGCAGGTCGAGCGCGGCGCGTCGCTGATCAAATCGAAGACCATCACCGACGCCGAGTACGACCAGCGCAAGGCCAATCTCAGCGTGGCCAAGGCCCAGCTCAAGGCGGCCGAGGCCAACGTGCGCCAGGCCGAGCTTAACCTCGACTGGACCGACGTACGTGCGCCGCTCGCCGGCCGCATCTCCGACCGCAAGGTCGACGCCGGCAACCTGATCCAGGGCGGCCAGCAGGGCGCTACCCTGCTCGCCAGCATCGTCACGCTCGACCCCATCCGCTTCGTGTTCGACGTCGCGGAGTCGGATTTCATCCGCTACACGCGTCTCTACCTCTCTGGCGCGATGGCCTCGGCACGAGATTCGGTCAACCCGGTGCGCATCCGCCTGTCCGACGAGACCGACTGGTCGCGCACCGGCAAGGTCGACTTCGTCGACAACAGCCTCAGTCCGCGCTCGGGCACGATGCGCATCCGCGCCGTGGTCGAGAACAAGAACCAGCTGCTGACGCCCGGCATTTTCGGCCGCGTGCAGCTGTTCGGCGGCGAGTACGACGCGCTGCTGATCCCCGACTCGGCGATCGTGTCGGACCAGGCGCGCAAGATCGTGTTCACGGTGGGCGAGAACAACGTGGTGCAGGCCAAGCCCGTCAAGCTCGGCCCGATCGTCGACGGCCTCAGGGTGATCCGCGAAGGCCTCGCCGCCACCGACAACGTGGTGCTGGACGGGCTCGCCAACCCGATGGTGCGGCCCGGCGCCAAGGTCGTGCCGCAGAAGGGCGAGATCAAGACCGCCGACGCCAAGCCGAAGCAGTAGTTCAGCGATTTCCATGACACGACTTGCTGTCATCCCGAG
>JAEWIV010000219.1 GCA_023386865.1 Pseudomonadota bacterium | reverse complement strand
CGCCGAGACGCGCACCACCATCGGCTATTCCAACGACTATCCGGGCGGCTACGCCGAGCGCATGGTGGTGGCTGCACCTCTGCTGTTGGAAGTGCCCAACGGGCTTCCGGCGGACCATGCGGCATTGACCGAGCCGCTGGCAGTCGGCATCCACGCCGTCGAGAAGGCGGCGCTGGCGTCCGACGACGTCGCTCTGGTCGTGGGCTGCGGGCCGGTCGGGCTTGCCGCCATCGTCGGGCTGAGGCTGAGAGGCGCCCGGCCGATCATCGCTGCCGACTTCTCGCCCAAGCGGCGCGAGCTCGCCGCCAAGATGGGCGCCGACATCGTGATCGACCCGGCCACGGAAACGCCGTACGCCCTGTTGCCCGCCGGCCGCCGAGCGGTGATCTTCGAATGTGTCGGCGTGCCCGGCCTGCTGCAGCAGATCTTCGAAGCCGCGCCGCGGGATGCCCGGGTCGTCGTCGCCGGCGTCTGCATGGAGCCCGACCGCATCGAGCCGTTCTTCGGCATCGTCAAGGAGCTCGCTCTGCAGTTCGTGCTGGGCTACACGCCCGAGGAGTTCGCCCGATGCCTTCGCCTCCTGGCCGAAGGGCAGGTCGATGCCGAGGCGCTGATCACCGGTAAGGTCGGGCTCGACGGAGTGAAGGACGCCTTCGCCGAGCTGGCCAATCCGGAGCGCCATACCAAGATCCTGGTCGAACCGTGGCGCCGGTGAGCGAGCGTGGCTGTTGACCATGGCCCGGACGATTTGATAGCGCTTGCGCGCCGTGCAAACGGAAACTTGGGAGGAAACGAATGAAGCTCTACAACTCCATCGGACCCAATCCGCGCATGGTCCGCATGTTCATGGCCGAAAAGGGGTTCGACGTTCCCAAGGTGGAAGTCGACCTGCGCGGCGGCGAGAACCGCCGCGAACCCTACAACAGCAAGGTCAATCCCTCCGGCCAGTGCCCGGCCCTGGAGCTGGACGACGGCACGGTGCTGGCCGAGATCACGGCGATCTGCGAATACGTCGACGAGAAGAAGAAGGATACGCCGTCGCTGATCGGCGACACGCCCGAGGAGCGCGCCAAGACACGCATGTGGACGCGCCGCATCGATCTCAACATCGCCGAGCCGGCACTCAACGGCTTCCGCTTCTCACAGGGCCTCAAGCTCTTCGAGAATCGCATCCGGTGCATACCCGAGGCGGCCGACGGGCTGAAGGCCACGGCGCAGGACAAGCTCAAATGGCTCGACGGCCTGATGGGCAGCAAGCCCTTCGTCGCCGGCGACAAGCTCACCATGGCCGACATCATGTTGTTCGCGATGGTCGACTTCATGGGCCAGGTCGGCCAGTCGCTGCCGGCCGATTGCAAGAACCTCACCGCCTGGTACGGCCGCATGAAGGCCCGTCCGAGCGCGGCCGCCTGAGCTGGAGACCTTTACGATGCGTTGCCTGACTGCGTTGCTGGCGTTCGTCCTTGCGACTTTCGCCGTCGGGACCAGCTTTGCCCAGGGCGAGACGCCCAAGGGCCTGTTCCTGACCACGGACTATCCCTCGCAGACCGTGCGGGCGGGTGAGGTGACGACCATCCGGCTGAAGCTCACCAACGCGGGGCTGCCGCCCGAGCCGGTGGCGCTCGCCCTGAAGGACGTGCCGGCCGGCTGGAAGATCGACATCCTCGGCGGCGGCCAGCCCGTCGCCGCGGCCATGCCGGGCGTCAACCAGGATGTCAGCCTGCAGCTTCGGGTCGACGTCCCGAAGGACGCCAAGCCCGGCTCGAACAAGATCCTGATCAGCGCCAAGGGACCGGTCGCGCAGTCGGTAGAGCTGCCGCTCACGCTGACCGTCGGCAGCGAGGTGCCGGCCAAGCTCAGCATCAAGTCGCGCCTGCCGTCGCTGCGCGGCACGCCGCGCTCGGCCTTCGAATACACGGTCACCGTCGGCAACGACAGCGGCAAGGACCTCACGGTGGCGCTGTCGGCCCAGGGGCCGGCCAATTTCCAGACCACCTTCACCGAAGGTTACGGCTCCAACGAGATCAGCTCGATCCCGATCGAGGCCGGCCAGACCAAGGACATCAAGGTCAAGGTGACGCCGCCGCGCGACGTGAAGGCGGGAGACTATCCGGTGCTGGTCAGGGTCGCGTCGGAAGGCGCCACGGCCGAGCTGCGGGTTACGCTTCAGGTCAGCGGGCAGGGCAGGCTGGCGCTGTCGACCAAGGACGGCCGGCTGTCGGGCGAGGCCGAGGTCGGCAAGTCGGCGACCTATACGCTCGTGGTCGCCAACGACGGCACCGCTCCGATCGAAGAGGTCGAGATGTCGGGCACGGTCCCGACCAACTGGAAGGTCGAGTTCAACCCCAAGAGCATCGCCAGCGTCGCTCCCAACGAGAAGAAGGAGGTGCAGGTCCAGGTGACGCCGGCCGACAAGGCGATCGCCGGCGACTACGTGGCCTCGTTCCGCGCCAACGGCCGCGGCGAATCGGCGTCGGCCGACTTCCGCATCACCGTCACCACCTCGACGCTGTGGGGCGCGGTCGGCATCGGCATCATCGCGGTGGCGCTGCTGGTGTTGCTGGGTGCGGTCGCGCGCTTCGGGCGGCGCTGAGGCGGCGATGCCTGATCCGGAGAAGGACGGCAATGTCATCGAGGCGCGCGGGCTGCTGAAACTCTACGGCAGCCAGCACGCCGTCGACGCCATCGATCTCGACATCCGTCGCGGCGAGATCTTCGGCCTGCTGGGACCGAACGGCGCGGGCAAGACCACGACCATCCTGATGATGCTGGGCCTGACCGAGATCAGCGGCGGCACGGTGAACGTGCTGGGCTTCAACCCGGTGCGCGAGCCGCTCGAGGTCAAGCGCCGGGTCGGCTACCTGCCCGATGCGGTCGGCTTCTACGACCACCTGACGGCACGCGAGAACCTCGTCTACACCGCCCGCCTGCTCGGCATCCCGCGAACGCAGACGGGGCGGCGCATCATGGAGGCGATGGAGAGCGTCAAGCTCGCCGACGTCGTCGACCGGCGCGTCGCCACCTTCTCGCGCGGCATGCGCCAGCGGCTGGGCATCGCCGAGATCGTGATGAAGCAGGCCGAGGTGGCGATCCTCGACGAGCCGACCTCGGGCCTCGATCCGCACGCCACTTTCGAGCTGCTGGAGATGATCCGCGGGCTGAAGCGCAACGGCGTCGCCGTACTCCTGTCCTCGCATCTGCTCGATCGCGTGCAGAGCGTCTGCGACCGAGTCGCCCTGTTCAACAAGGGCAAGATTGCGCTGATGGGCACGGTGGTGCAGCTCGCCAACCAGGTGCTGGGGGCGGGGCATCCCATCCTGGTCGAGGCGACCGGCACGGATATCGCCGCCATCCTGCGCGGCATCGAAGGCGTGCAGAACGTCGCGGCCGAAGGGCAGGACGCATGGCGCGTCGTCGCCGACCGCGACGTGCGGGCGGCTGCGGCGCAGCGCATCGTCTCCCAGGGCGGCTCGCTCACCCGCCTCGCCGACCTGCAGCCCAGCCTCGAGGAGGTCTACACCCGCTACTTCCAGGAGCAGCGCCATGCAGCCTAGCGCGGTGCGGCGTGCCGGCTCGCCCTTCACCGGGCTGGGCCCGGTTTTCATGAAGGAGCTGTCCGATCACCTGAGCAGCGTGCGCATGATGGTGCTGACGTTGTTCGTCATCGCCTTCGGCGCCCTGCCGGTCGGGTTTGCCCTGCAGGACCTTCGAAACGTGGTGGTCTCCGATCCGTATCTGTTCCTGCGCATCTTCACCGTCGCGCCGGAGCGTGTCGGGCTCTCCTTCATCCTGGCGCTGAACTTCGTGATCCCCCTGATGGCGATCGGCCTCGGCTTCGATTCGGTGAACAGCGAGTTCAACCGACGCACGCTGTCGCGCGTGCTGTCGCAGCCGCTCTATCGAGACGCGCTGCTGCTGGGCAAATTCCTCGGGGGCCTCACGACGCTTGCCGTGGCATTGATCGCCCTGTGGCTGATCGTGCTGGGCTCGGGCTTGCTGCTGCTCGGTCTGCCGCCGCGCGGGGTCGAGGTGGCGCGCGGACTGGGCTTCCTGGTGGTGGCGGTGGCCTATGGCGGCGTCTGGCTTGCGGTGTCGATGCTGTTTTCGGTTATTTTCCGGTCGACGGCGACGTCGGCGCTCTGTGCGCTGGGCCTGTGGTTGTTCTTCCTGATCCTGTGGCCGATGATCGCGTCGGCGATAACGCTGGGCTTTGCCCCGGCGCAGATCACGACCATCGACCAGTACACGGCGATCCAGGAACTGGGCCTTGCGCTGCAGCGTTTGTCGCCGGGAACCCTGTTCAGCGAGGCGGTGGTCGGGTTGCTTGCTCCCGAGACCCGGACGTTGGGTTTCATCCTGCCGATGCAGATGCGCGGCGCCATTCCCGAGGCGCCGCTGCCGCTCGACCAGAGTCTGCTGCTGATCTGGCCGCAGGTCACCGGACTGATCGCCGGCATGATCGTGGTGTTCGCCGCAGCCTATGTGATCTTCCAGCGCGAGGAAGTCCGCGCCTGAAGGACTGGACACGCTCCGCCGCCCGCAACAACGCCCGCTGGTGCGACGCGGTCTGCCGCACGCACGGCCGGGCGGGGACGTTCCTGCCGCACGCCTGGGTCAATGCAGAGCCGGTGCCGCGCTTCTATCCCAACGTGGTGACGCTCGAGCACGACGAGGCCTCGATCGCCGAGCAGCTCGACACGATCGACATCCTGTCGAAGTCGAACCTGCCCGGCCGCTGGGCGGTGAAGGACAGCTTCAACCGACTCGACCTGGCGCGGCGCGGCTTCGAGGTGCTGCTGGAAGCCTCCTGGATCCGCTGCACGATGCCGATGACCGACGCCACGTCGGACATCGTCTGGCAGCGCGAGACGAGCGGGGGCACCTGGCCGTTCGACGACGAGGGCTTCGTCATGTTCACGGGACGCCGCGGCTTTCGCGTGGTGGCGGGCGGCATGCTCTACCGCAGCGACGGCGTGGTCGGCCTCTCCAACGTCGTCGCCGAGGCGGCCGACGCCGTCGCGGTGTGGCGCTCGCTGATCGTGCTGTCGTCGCAAACTTTTCCGCGGCTGCCGCTGGTCGGCTACGAAACGGGCAACGAGCTCGCCGCCGCGCTCGATGCCGGCTTCGAGATCGGCGATCCGCTGCGCGTCTGGGTCAGGGCGCGCGAGTGAGGACGTTATGCCGGCGGCAGAGACGATGATGGGTCTGCGGACAAAACCGCAGTTGAAACCAATACTAACTACGGTTATAGATGGTCTATCTGCCGCTTCTTGAGTGGCAGCGTTCTATGAATCGTTCATCCGATAGCCGGGCCAACGCCGGCCGTTCTATGCCGCCGAGTCCGTGTAGCCGCAGGCCTTGAGCGCGGCGAGCATATGCGCCGGCGGCGGCGCTTCGACCACGATCGGCGGCTTGCTCTTGGACAACGGCAGCACGATGCCGCGCGAATGCAGATGGAGCTGCTGCCCGGGCTCGGCCGTCCCGTAGAGCCGGTCGGCGATCACCGGGCAGCCCGCGGCGGCGCAGTGCACGCGGATCTGGTGCGTGCGGCCCGTCGCCGGCTTCAGCTCGAGCCAGGTCATGTCCGGACCGCGCCCCAGAACCTTGTAGAGCGTCACCGCCGTCTGCCCTTTGTCGGAGACCTTCACCGACCAGCCGCTTCGCGTGTTCACCTTCAGAAGCTTCTGGTCGAACACGCCTTCATCGGCCGGAGGAGCGCCGCGCACGACGGCCCAGTAGGTCTTCTCGGTGTCGCGGCCGGAGAACAGGCGGCCGAGCTTGCTGAGCGCCTTGGGATGGCGTCCCAGCACCAGGACGCCCGACGTGTCGGCATCGAGGCGATGGGCCAGCGCCGGCGGCCGCGGCAGGCCGAAGCGCAGCGCATCGAAGCACTCCTCGAGATTGGGCGCCTTGCTGGGGCCGGCATGCACCGCGAGCCCGGCCGGCTTGTCGATCACCAGGATCAAGCCGTCGCGATGGAGCACGCGCGCCTGGATCTCGACGGCCGAGAGGGGCGGTGGCCGCTTCAGAGATCCGGCCATCGGTCGAGCCAATGCTCGCTCGCCTCGTAGAGCGCCGCGGCGCGCAGGATCGACGCCTCGTCGCGGAAGCGGCCGACGAACTGCAGGCCGATCGGCAGGCCCTCGCCGTCGTAGCCGCAGCACACGGTGATCGCCGGATGGCCGGTGATGTTGAACGGCATGGTGTAGGGGAACCAGTTGCGCCTGAGTTCGCCCGCCTCGACGCCGTCGATCCTGATCGGTTCGAACAGGTCCTGGTCGATCGGCAGCGCCGTGCGCGAGAGCGTCGGCGTTACCAGATAGTCCGCCGTCTCGAACCAGCCCTGGACCATGCGGAACAGATCGGTGCGCTGGAACATGGCGCGCTGGTAGTCGACGCCCGACCACTCCGACGCCATGGCCACCTGGCGCACCAGCGATGCCGACAGGCGATTGTCGTCGCGGCGCATCAGGTCGTCGAAGCGCGCCCGCCAGGTCGTATGGTTGATGACCTTCCAGATCGGCTCCATGTCGGGCAGCTCGGCCTCGAGCTCGACCAGGTCGGCGCCGCGGTCGCGGAGCTTGGCCAACGCCTGCTCGAAGGCCGCGCGCACGTCCGCGGCGACGAACCGGTTGCCGAGTGTCGCGCTGAACAGGATGCGCTTGCCGGAAAGGTCGCCCTCGGCGCACGCTGCGGCGACGTAGTCCTGCGACACAACGCCGATCGACCACGGATCGGATGGATGAGGGCCGGCCATGGCCTGCAGCATCAGTGCCGTGTCCATCACCGTGCGCGTCATCGGCGTGACGTAGGTGTAGTTGCCGAAGGCGTCGGCGACCTGGCTGTGCGGGATCACCCCGTTGCTTTGCTTCAGCCCGACCATGCCGTTGGCCGCCGCGGGGATGCGCGTCGAGCCGCCGCCGGCGGTGGCGATGCCGATCGGCCCGATGCCCGCCGCCACGGCGACGGCGGCACCGCCGCTCGAGCCGCCCGACGTGCGCTCGGCGCTCCAGGCGTTGCGCGTGCGGCCGAACAGCGGCGCATCGGTCAGCGCCTTGTGGCCGAACTCCGGCGTCGTGGTCTTGCCGAAGAGGATGGCGCCGGCCGCCTTCAGGCGCGCGGCCGCGACCGCGTCCTCCGTGGGAACGTTCTCGTCATGGTGCAGCGAGCCGAACGTGGTGCGAACGCCCGCCGTGTTCACGAGGTCCTTGGCGGCGAAGGGGATGCCGTGCAGCAGGCCGAGCGGCTCGCCCCGCATGACGGACTGTTCGGCCTGCTTCGCCGCGGCGCGCGCCTGGTCGGCGACGATGGTGATGAAGCAGTTCAGCACCGGCTGCAGCCTCTCGGCGCGGGCGAGGACGGCGTCCATCAGCTCGACCGGCGAGACCTTCCTGGCTTCGATCTGCTCGCGCAGGACCGACGCGGGCAGGCGGGTGAGCTCGCTCACTTCAGCAGTCCCCGCGACGCGAGATTGCGCATCAACGCCGAGACGCCGAACGTCCAGGGCGCGATCTTGTCGCAATGATTGACCCGGTTGGTGAGCCTGCCGAGCTTGGGCGAGGAGATCGACACCAGGTCGCCGACCATATGCGTGAAGCCGTGGCCGCCCGGCTTGCGCTGCTCGGTCGGCGCGAACAGCGTGCCCGTCATCAGCACCATGCCGTCGGGATACTGGTGCGTGTCGCCCATGGCGTGGCGCACGAGATCGGTCGGATCGCGGCTGATCCTGGAGAGGTCGCTCGAGCCGCGCAGGCGAAACTGGTCGGGGCCGGTGACTTCGAGGTCGACCTTGGCCTTGCGCACGTCGTCGAGGCTGAACGTGGAATCGAACAGCCGCACGAACGGGCCGATGGCGCAGGAGGCGTTGTTGTCCTTGGCGATGCCCAGCAGCAGCGCGCTGCGGCCTTCCATGTCGCGCAGGTTGACGTCGTTGCCCAGCGTGGCGCCGACGATCGTGCCCTTAGCGCTCACCACCAGCGTCACTTCCGGCTCGGGGTTGTTCCAATCCGAATCGGAGCGGATGCCGATCTCCGCGCCGTAGCCCACCGCCGCCATCGGCGGCGCCTTGGTGAAGATCTCGGCATAGGGGCCGATGCCCACCTCGAGATAGGGCGACCACGCGCCGCGCGCCATCAGCGTCTTCTTCAGCGCCTCGGCCTCGGGCGAGCCGGGTTTGATCGCCGTCACGTCGGCGCCGATGATCGAGTTCAGCTCCTTGCGCACTTGGTCGGCGCGGCTGAGGTCGCCCTTGGCGTGCTCCTCGATCAGCCGCTCGAGCAGGCTCACGGCGAAGGTGACGCCGGCGGCCTTGATGGCCTGGAGATCGATCGGCGCCAGCAGATGGGGGATCGCGTCCTCGAGCGAGCCGATGCGCTCGCCTTTCGCTCGGGCCAGCGCCAGGGGATCAGCCGCGTTGCAGAGGTCGGCCACGGTCGGCGCGGCCGTGGTGATATCGAAGACGCCGTCGGCCCGTACCGCAACGACGCTGGGGCCGTCCGGGCGCTGGACACGACCGATCAGGGTGCCGGCGGTGCCGTCTTCAGGAAGGATTTCTGCCACTGGACGTCTCCGGCGCTTCATTGCAAAACAGGCAAGCCATTCCGGGAGAAATCAAATCATGGCCGCTCAGCGGATCAAAGGCGTTCTTTCGCCGGTCGTCACCCCCTTCAAGCGCGACCTGTCGCCCGACATCGGCCGCTTCATCGCGCATTGCAAGTGGCTGCTCAGCCAGGATTGCGGCCTCGCGGTGTTCGGCACCAACTCCGAGGCCAACTCGATGTCGGCCAAGGAGCGCATGGGGTTGCTGGAAGCCATCGTCTCGGCGGGCGTGCCGACCGACCGCATGATGCCCGGCACCGGCGCCTGCTCGATCAACGAGGCGGCCGAGGTGAGCGCGCATGCCACGAAGCTCGGCGTCGGCGGCGTGCTGATGTTGCCGCCGTTCTACTACAAGGGCGTGCCGGAGGAGGGACTGTTCCGCTTCTTCTCGGAGGTCGTGCAGCGCGTCGGCGACGACCGGCTGCGCGTCTATCTCTATCATATCCCGCCGGTGTCGGCGGTGCCGATCACCCACAAGCTGGTCGAGCGGCTGATGAAGGCGTACCCCAAGCAGATCGCCGGCATGAAGGACAGTTCCGACGACTGGGCACACACCAAGAGCATGATCGATGCCTTCGCAAAGGACGGCTTCGACGTCTTCTCGGGCAACGAGAAGCCCCTGATCGACAACATCAAGTCGGGCGGCGCGGGCTGCATCAGCGCCACGGCCAACATCAATCCGGGCAAGATCGCCGAGACCTACAAGACGTACGCCACGCCCGAGGGCGAGAAGCTGCAGGGCTGGATCAACGAGGTCCGTGGCGTCATGCAGGGCTACGTCATGATCCCGGCCCTGAAGTACTGCATCGCCCACTATGGCGCCGATGCCGCCTGGACGCCGGTTCGCCCGCCGCTGGTCGAGACCGACGAAAAGACGGGCAAGGACATGATCGCCAAGCTCGACAAGCTCGGCTTCACCATGCCGGGCCTCAAGCAGGCGATGGCGGTCGCGGCCGAGTAGCCCCCTCAATCGTCCGGCCGCCCTTCAGCGTCGTCTTGTAGCCGGCCGCCGCCTCGAACGTCACCCGGGCAACGTCGTCGTTGCCGAGCAGATGGTGCATCGTGATCGCCTCTTGCGTTCGTCGAGATTGGCGATGGTGCGGTCGGCGAAGAACTCCACGACGCGATCCGTGCTGCCATGCCTGGTCCGGCTCCGCGAACCTCAGCATCGGCGAACGCGAGGATATTCCCGAGCGTCTTACTGGCACGCACCGCGCGAAACAATCATCAGTTGCAGAATGAGCACTCTGCAACCTGTGATTAGGTTGTCGTCCAACAAAGAAATGGCTTGGGGGAACCATGGGACGCTCAGTCGGCATTCGTGTCGTGATTGTCGCCTGCCTGTTGGCGGCGCTCGGAGCCTGCGCGGACGGATGGTCGACGTCGCAGGTGACGCCTCAGGCTGGCGCAGCGGGACGCGCGCCGACACCCGTCGACCAGATCCAGGTCTTTGAAGGCGACGTCACCGACAAACCGTACAAGTCGCTGGGCGAGGTGTCGGTAACGGTCAACAAGACTACTCTGTTCAACGCCGATCCTACGCGCGAGATGGTGAACCAGAGGCTGCGCCAGCAGGCGGCCAAGCTCGGTGCCGACGCTGTCATCCAGGTTCGTTATGGAACCGTTGGTGTCTCGGCGTTGAGCTGGGGATCTCTCGATGGCAAGGGGCGGACTATCGCCTATGAAAAGCAGTAGCGCCATCGGCATCTTGCTTATGCTGATCGCCGGCTGCGCACGCAATGCGCCGCCATTGCCGCCAGACCTCAGTCACCTGCCGCCCGACCAGCGACTGCTGGCGGGTGATGGCGAAAGTCCCGAGGGCAGGATGGACTGCCCTGCGTTGCAACAGGAAGCCGAGCAGAACCGGGCGCAGATCCGCCAGTACGAAGGAGTCATCCTGGCGAACCGCGGACAAAATCAGGCGGCCGGCTATATTGGAGCCGCGTTGTTCCTTCCGGCGCTGCTGGCGGTGAAGAACGACGACGACGCCAAGAAAAATCTCGACCAGCTCCAGGCCAAGGCGGATCGTATCGATCGGCTGGGCAAGGCGAAGGGCTGCCCCATCACGCCACGCTAGCGTTCTAGCCGCGCGCTATATTTGCGCCGCAGGCGACGAGCTTTGTCGCCATGCCGTCGTAGGCGCGATCCAGATGCTCGAGGCCGTCGAGGATGGTTTCTCCCGTCGCCCCCCAGGCGCTGCAACAGCGCGGCAAGCACCGCGACGTCGAGGTTGGCTGGCACGTTCCGCAAGGTGACGAGATGCGGCGTCAGCAGTGCCGATACCATCAAGGGCAGGACGGCATTCTTGGCGCCGCTGATCGGATAGCCACGATACGGATGGCGCGTTGACAGCGCCATATCGGGCAGCTTATAGAATGCACATGCACACGAACCTGCTCCAGAAGGGTTGGTACTTTACGCTGCTGAAATAGGCGGCGCGAAGGGTTGTGACCTGACGAAGCCGCCGCTTCCCGGCGGCTTCTGTGTTTCTGGAGAGGGCCTCCGGGCCGCGGCGGGACCGCGAACGGAGGATCAGATGTCTATCTTTGATGTTGAGGACAGAGCGACGGTGCCGCCGTCGATACGCGTGCGCCTGGCGGGTCCGCGCGACCTCGAGGTGCTGGCCGCGCTGTTGGACGACCCGGCCCATGCCCGCGCGCAGGTGCTGGCGTGGCTGGAGACGCCGGGCACGACCTTGCTGGTGGCGCAGAGCGAGCTGGGCGTGCTCGCCGTCGCCGTGCTGCTGACGCGTATCGTGCCCAAGGCGGGCGGCGGCATGCACAAGGTGATCGAGGTCGACAACCTGGTGGTTCATCCCGACCGGCGCGGCCAGAGGATCGGACGGCGCCTGCTGGCGGCCGTCGTCGAATGGGCCCGCCAGCGGCGCGCCGACCAGGTCGAGGTGATGGTGGGCGAAGCCAACCTTGGGGCCCGGCGCTTCTACCAGGCCTTCGGCTTCGCCAGCGCGGAGGATCGGCTGGTGCTGGCGGCATGAGCGGCGGGCCGGTCCGCATCCGTCAGGCGACCATGGGCGACTATGGCGCCCTGGTCGGGCTGTTCGACGAGCTGGACGAGTTCCATCGGCTGGCGCGGCCGGATGTCTTTCGCCGGATCGAAGGCCCGGCACGGACCCGTCGGCAGATCGAGCAGTGGCTCGCCGGACCCGGCTCGACGGTACTGGTCGCGGAGATCGACGGCGAGGTCGCGGGCCTGGCCGTGTTGCTGACGCGCCCGCCGCCGGCCTTCGCCGGCGTCATCCCGCTGAAGGTGATCGAGCTCGACAATCTGGTCGTGCGCTCCGGGCGGCGCAGCCAGGGCATCGGCCGCCGCCTTATCGACGCGACCGTCGACTGGTCGCGGGGGCAGGGCGCCAGCCACGTCGGCGTCGCCGTCCATGCCTTCAATCGCGATGCCCGCCGGTTCTACGACAGGGCCGGCTTCGTGGCGTCAATCGATCGCCTCGTGCTCGCAGTGTGACTTTTCGCACAGAAGGCTCCTCCAACGTCCTCGACACTTGTGGCTCGTGCGGCCGAAGCGAGTCGCGCCGCTGGGGAGCGGGAAGACTGCGATGGGCCAGGAATCGAAATGCCGGCGTAGCAACGCCGAAGGCATCGGCATCGATCTAGGCTCGAGGTGCGCCTTGCCGAGGCGACCAGCCCCACGCACGCTGCCTGCGCCGATTCCCACCAACGTGCACATGCTGCCAACAGCAGGTTAGGTCGCCATGCCTCCCGTCACGCCGCTCAACTGGGTGAAATCCAAGACGATAGGCCAGGTATCGGAGATCGCCGTCCTCGCCCCGATCAAGCTCGGCCGTGTTCCCGGTGAGCGCAGGACCTACGAAGAGCGCCTTCGATTCTCGATCGACAACCTCACGGCGCGGGTTCGGCAGGGGATCCCGATCGAGCTCGACCGGATCCGCACCATTCACTTCGGCAGGATGATCATCATCCGGCCCGAGCAGTACCTCGTCTATTCCGACGTGCCGGGCGTGCCGTACGACACGACCGCCAAGGGCAAGATCCCGAAACCCATCGACGACTATGTCGTGCTCGATACCCCTGGTACGGAACGGCCGACGTTTCGCTCGTGGCTTTTGACCTTGGTCGAGTTCGACGGCGACATCCGCGTCTATTTCCGCGACATCGCCCAGTTCATCGCCGACGACTTCGACGCGCTCTTCCGCAATTGCGAGGACTTCGGCACGACCCGCGATTTCGAAGGGTTCTGGTCCTGGATCAAGCGATATCAGATCGACTCCAATCTCTTCTACTCGCGCTACGGCGACCTCTCCGTGGTGCGCATCAAGCAGCTCCAGGACTTCAAGCGCCGTTTCGACGAGTTCGTCGCCGAGGTGCGTCCGGCCAACGGCCCGCGACCGAAGTCGATGGACGAGCTGTTCGATCAATTCCTGGCAGGGGCGCAGCAATACGCCGGCGACTTTCCCTCGCCCGGCGGCATCTACAAATCGAAAAGCTGAACGGGGACGGCAATGGCATACGATGGCGAGGCAGGCCGGCCGCCGCCGGCATCTTCGGGACTCGCAACGGCCGTGCAGGCCCATCTCGGCCGGGCATCGCGCTTTGTCGACGGCAAGACGCGCAACTGGTCGCTGTTCTTCTTCTTCCGCATCCTGTCGAAGGCGCGGCTGTCGGCGAACCTGAAGCAGATCGCGCTTGCGCTCGATGCCAAGGCAGCGGCCAGCGTCGGGCCGGCCAAGCTCGAGGATCCGCAGGCGCCGGCCCAGCTCTTCCTGGACTGGCTGAAGGTCCTGATCGAGGCAAGGTCGGACGATTTCTGGCAGAACTTCAGGAAGGAGTGCGAGAAAGCGGGAATCCAGGTACCGGCGCAGGTCGGCCCCGATCGGGCCGCGTGCGAGCTCCTCTTCGAGGCCATTGAAGATTTCTCCAAGGGCGCGTTCGCCCGATTGCCGGCGAGCGTCACCACGCCGATCAAGGCCGACGTCGCCCGCGCGGCATATGTCACGCTCGCGAACGCCGACAACTTCAACACCTTCGTGTCGAAGTTCGGCCATACGGCGGGGGCTGCGGGACGCAAGGCGTTGTCGGGCGGCCTGCTGGGGGCGTTCGCCTACGAACTGCTCCGACAGTTCGCGCCGACCCAGGGCGGACGGAAGGACGGCGTCGTGCGGCCTGCCGTGCTGCGCAGCGAAGCCGTCGAAGCGGGGCTGAAGCGCGAGCGCGACCGCGTCGAGAAGCAATGGGACCCGGTGCCGATCAACTTCGCCTTCACTTTCTCCGGCCTGAAGGCTCTGCAGTTGAGCGAGCCGACGCTCGCCTCGTTCCCCGAAGCGTTCAAGCAGGGAATGGCGGCCCGTGCCGAGCGGCTCGGCGACGTCGGACCGAGCGCGCCGGAGAACTGGGAGGGAGTCCTCGGGCTGGACTGCGTGCACGGCTATTTCACCGGCGGCTATCTCGTCGATGGCGACGACCAGCCGGTCTCGGAGGATCTCCGCCGACGGCTGCGCGACGACGTGAGCGCCTTCAACGACGGTACCGGCAGCAACGGATGGGGCGATACGCTGCGTGCCATGCTGACTCTGCTGTGCCTGCCGCTGGGCATCGAGATCCAGCACATCGAGCTCGGCGAGGATCCCTACGAGCTGGACGGGAAGGGGCGCGTCGTTCGCCCGCCGTATCGGATGGAGCATTTCGGCTTCCGCGACGGCATAAGCCAGCCGTTCGTCGACATGAGCCTCTCCGATCCGCTGCCGGGCGGCGGCACGCCGAGCCGCAATCGCACCTGGGCGCCGGTCGCCCACGGCGAGATCTACCTCAGCGAGCCGGACGAGGACGGCAACGAACATCACCTTCCCGTTCACAAGTCGCTGCGCGAGGGCAGCACGTTCCTGGTCTTCCGCAAGCTCGAGCAGGACGTCGCGGCGTTTCGGGCGTATCTGGCGAGTCAGCGGCCGGGCGACCGGGCTGCGCAGGACAAGCTCGCCGCGCAATTCGTCGGACGCTGGCCGAACGGTGCGCCGCTGACGCTGGCGCCTTCTGCGCCGCGGGATCTGGGCAGCGATCCGAACGGGCTTCTCAACGATTTCCGCTACGCCGCGGACGACCCCAAGGGGCTGCGCTGCCCTCTCGGGTCGCATATCAGGCGGTCCAACCCGCGCGACATCGGTGGCACCAACGACGTCCGCCGCCATCGCATCCTGCGCCGCGGCATCGCCTATGGCGGTTCCCTGCTGCCGATGGATGCGCCGGACGACGGCCGCAAGCGCGGCCTGCTGTTCATCGCGGCGAACTCGCGCCTGGATCTGCAGTTCGAAGTGATACAGGGCGACTGGATCAACAAGGGCGAGATCCTGGGCCAAGCCGGCCTCAATCGTTGTCCCCTGACCGGGGCCAATCTCGGCGCACCCGGCGATTCCTTCCTCGAGAGCGGCGCGGTGGCGCCGGTGCGGGGGCTGCCACCCTTCGTCATCACGCGCGGCGGCGACTATTTTTTCGCCCCCGGCGTCAAGGCCATGAAGATGATCGCGGCTGGCGACAAGTTCGTCGTGGATCCTCAATGCCTGCCCTATGACGGCTACAGCATGGGAGACGTCGCGACGCCCACGCTGCTCAGCGAGGAGCGGCTCAAAGGGTACGCCCGCCAGATCTTCGCAGGAGAAAAGGACGTCGTGCGTGTCGGCATGCCGTCGCCGTCGGTCGCCGGGGCCGCGCCGGTCGCATTCGTGGCTCGAGTCGCCCACGTCAAGCAAGCGCTCGGCATGCGGACCAGCGCCGACGGCCGCATGATCACCTCGGTCGCTCATTATCAGAGTGCCACCCGCGCCATCAGCTCGGGCCTGGACATGATCGTCAGCACGCAGCCCGACGGTGCCACGGGCAAGACCCGTGCACTGATGCTCCAGCTATTGGAGGCGGGCTGGGCGGCGCTGTCGGCCGAAGAGCCCGTCTATGTCCGCCTGGCACGAATCACGAAGCGCAACATCGAAGCGACGTTGCGGCGAACGGCATCCCGCCGGGCCATCGACATCGTGTACGACCTGGGAGCCGTCACGACCTACAACGTCATCAGCGAGTTGTTCGGCACGCCCGGCCCGGACTGGCTGACCGAGATGGCCGTCGCCCTGCGTTTCTCTCGCCAGCATCTGACCCAGGTCGATCCGGAGTGGCTCGCCGCCATCAAGGCCGGCAAGCCCGACGACGTCGGCCTGGCGACCTGGCAGATCTGGTCGATCCTCATGTTCGTCGACATCGTCGGCAACTACCTCGAGCAGGAGGAGCTGAAGGCGCTCGGCGTGCAGGCCGGCCGGGAATTCCTGACGCATATCGATACGCTGATCGCAAAGGCCAGGAAGCAGCCGCAGCCGGCTCACACCAACCTGTTGGCGGCCTTCGTCTCCCTGGAGCCGACGTTCACGAACCCGGCCGGACCGGTCGCCTTGCCGGTCGAGGCCTACTACGGCCTGGTCCGCATGCTGCTGCTCGAGGTCGCGAGCTCGGCCATCGTCATTGCGCCGACGCTGGGCGCCGTCGTCGATACGGCGCTGACCGGCGGCATCGATCTCGCGTCGCTCATGCAGCTGCTCATGAAGGTGACGCCATCGCAGGCGACGTTCGACGAAGGCATCAAGCGGCTGCTCTATGAGACCTGGCGGCTCAATCCGACCGTCAGGCTGCTGATGCGGCGCAGCGAGCAGGCCGAACAGTACGGCAAGGACAAGATCGAACAAGGCGACTGGATTGCCGCCCTGATCGGGGCCGCATGTTTCGATCCCGATGCCTTCGAGTATCCCAGGCAGTTCTCGCTCGACCCCATTCTTCCCGGCCCGAAGCGGAAGCTCGAAGACTACCTGCTGTTCGGCGACGCCCAGGCGCCCGGCCGTCTTTGCTGGGGCAGGGACAAGCTCGCGCTCTACCTGCTGACGGAGTGCCTCAAGGCGGCAGGGCGGTTGAAGGGCCTCAAGAAGGTCGCGGGCGCCGGCGGCGAGCTCAAGAAGGT
The DNA here is from genome assembly GCA_023386865.1 of Pseudomonadota bacterium. Lineage (GTDB taxonomy): Bacteria > Pseudomonadota > Alphaproteobacteria > Reyranellales > Reyranellaceae > Reyranella. Next base: position 15,778 of record JAEWIV010000219.1, on the reverse strand, counting down.
CGCGCAGGTCAACGTCGGCTTCTCGACCCGCTTCGTCAGCGTTCTGCCGGACTGGCCGAAGAAACCCTGATCGCTTCGTCCGCGACCAGGCCGTACTGGCGGCAGAGGCTCGCCTGCTCGGCAAGGTCGGTGGCGATCTGCGGAGAAGCGGGCTCGCTCGCGGCCAGGATGCCGGCCCGGACGCCGAGACCCTGAACGATGAGGCACGGATTGCCGATGCTGCGCGCGACGTCGAGCGCACGGTCGATCGCGGCAAGCGCGTCGGAGGCCGATCCCAGGCCGCACAGCGCCTCGGCATAGCCGGCGTTCAGGTAGTAGAGCTCGAGCCGGCCGGTACGATCCTGCAAGCCGCGCGCCAGCCAGGCCTCGACCGCCCAGACGGCCCGCGCCGCCTGTCCGGTCCGGGCGAGCGCGCTCGCCAGCAGGCCGACGACGTGAGGCAACGCCGGATCGTAACCGTACTGATCGATCAGATCGACCGCCGACTGCAGGCAGTCCGCAGCTTCATGGTAGCGTTGAAGCTTCAGCAGGTTGCGGCCCAGCCCGAGGCGGGCAAGCAGCTCGGAGTACGGCTCGCCCTGCTGCGTGGCGATCTCCAATGCCTTCTCGGCATGGGCCAGCCCTTCGCCGTAGAGGCCGACCTCCATCATGAACCAGCTGAGATAGCTGCGGACGATCGATGCGGGAATGGCGGCGGCGCCGAGACGCATCGTTTCGAGCGGGCCCTCGAACATGTCGCGCAGCTCGAGCTGCATGTCGATGGCGCGCTTGATCTCGCCAATGCCGTAGAAGGCGCTGGACAGCATGAACTTCGCGCCGAACTTCAGCGGCAGATTGTCGAGCTCGGTGGCGAGCGCGAGCGCCCTTTCGCTCTGCTCGCGGCAGTCGACGTAGCGACCCTCGAACCAGCTTATCATGCCCATGTGGCACAAGGCGGCGCAGACCTTGTCCGGCCGATCCTGGCGCTGGGCGAGCTCGAGGGCGCGCGGCAGGTAGGGGTTCATCTTGCTGAACTCGCCGATCTGCAGGAGCTGGGTGAAGGCCATCAACACGAAGTCGACAAATCGCCTGTCGGCCGGTTCCCCGATCCGCCTGATGCAGTCCATCGCGCGCTGGAAGATGAGGAAGAGCGAGCCGCTGGCCGAGCTGCGCCTGGCCCGCAGTCCGGCCAGCCACAGATATTCGAGTGCCTGCTCGTCGTTGCGCGCGCTCTCGGCATGGAAAGCCAGGCGTTCGAGCCGAGCGCCGAGATCGGAGTAGCTCGCCGTGATGGCTGCGATCGCGGCACGGTGAAGCTCGCGTCGCCGCGGGCCCGGCACCGTTTCGGAGCAGGCTTCCGCGACGATGGCGTGGCGGAAACGAATCGACGCTCCGAACGACGGCTGGATGATGTCGAGCCGCTCCAGCTCGGCGCAATCGCGCATCAGCGTTTCCGCGTCCTTGCCCAAGACCTGCAGGGCGACGTCGATTTCGACCTCGGTGCCGAGCACGCTAAGCGCCTGGGCGCACTCCTTGGCGCTGTGGGCGAGACGATTGAGGCGGGCATGGATCACTGATTGCACGCTTTGCGGCACCAGGTTGATGCTTTCGCCGCGGTCATCGCCGATCGACAGCACGATCTGTTCGAGCACGAAGGGCACACCGTCGGCCCCGTCGAGAACCTTCTCGAGGACGGCCGGCGGCGGCGCACTCGGCGGCCACAGGTGATGAGCGAGCTCGCGCATCTCGGCCCGCGGCAGGGGATCGAGACGCAGGACGGTGGCGGCGATGTCGCGCGCCTCGGCGAGGGACTCCGGCCGTCCGGTCACCAGCAGCGTGCGGGGCTCGCACAGCGTGTCCTCGCCCATCAGGCGCAGGCAGTAGATGCTTTCAGGGTCGAGCAGATGCAGATCCTCGACCACGACGAGCGTCGGGGTTCCGACGGTGAGTTTCGCCAGCACCTCGACCAGCGCGCGCGCGACCTGCGTCTGGGTCAGGCCGGGCCGGGTCCTGTCGTGCGGCTTGGCCAGCAGTACGGTGCCAGCCGGTCCGTCTGCGACATGGTCGATCCCGGCCGCCGTCAGGCCGGCCGTGATCTCCTCGTCGGTGGCCGCCTCGCTCAGCGACGAGGCAACCAGTATGAGCGAGCGCACTGCCGAGTAGGGAGTCGTGCGGCGTTGGGAGTCGCCGCGGAAGAGCAGGGCGAGCTTGTTGCCTTGCTGAGCGTCCTGGATGGCCGCCGCCACCAGCCTGGTCTTGCCGATGCCCGGTTCGCCGATCACGGCAATGGCGCGGCAGCCGGGGTCCTCGCGGGCGATGGCCTGCTGCAGCGATTCGCGCTCGCGCTGGCGGCCGATCAGGGGAGTGCGGTAACTGCGCGAGCCGCCATCGCCGATGCCGGGCGCACGCGGCGGGCCGGACAGGCAATAGGCACTCGCATTGATCTGTTTCAGGACCTTCGCGTCTTCCAGCGGCGTGAGGTCGAGCGTCGAGCGGCACAGCTCGACGGTCTTCGAGCTCACGTAGACGCTGTCGGGCGGCGCCATCTTCTGGAGCGCGGCGGCGATGTGCACGGTGCCGCCGACCGGGTCGAGCCGGGAGCCGATCTGCATGTCCATGCGACGCAGGCCGACAAGGCCGGAATGGATGCCGACGCGGAAGCGGATCGGCCGGCCGACGGCGTCGCGGATGCGTTGCGCGTCCGTCTCCGGATGCTGGATCACCCATGCCGTCTCGCACGCGCGGTCGGCATGGTCCTCCATCGAGGTAGGCCAGCCGAAGACGGCGATGCCGCCGTCTCCCGAATAGTTCACCATCAAGCCGCCGGCGCGCCTGATCGTTCCGTCGAGATGCTCGTAGATGCGGTCCAGCAGTTCCTGGGCGTCGTCGGGATCGTCGCCGGCGATATGCCCGGTGGAATTGACGGTATCGACCGCCAGCACCGTGACGATGCTGCGTTCCGCCGTTTCCGCGAGAATCCTCATGAACCTTCTGCCCCTCGTGGGCGACCGTCAGCGATACACCCCGCACTTGGTCATTGCCGCCATGACCCGGTCGCCGGCGGCCCGAGAGCTTGCCGCGCGAACGACCCTAGGCCATGCCGCGCCGCGAGGGAATCTGCTTTTCGCTTTGCATCATCGCTGCATCCATTCGATGAGCGGAAATGCCCGGCATCCTAAGCCGGCTCCTTGTCGCGCGCGTCCCACATGCTGCGATAAGCGGGACGTGCCCGACAGGCTTCGAACCAAGCCTTGACCTTGGGCGCCGCCTCGAAGAGTTCCGCAGCACGGTCAGCATAGCGCACGACTTCGACGACGTTCACGTCGGCCACCGTGAAGCGACCGCCGACGAGAAAGCCGCTGGCGAGCGCCCGGTCGAGGACGGCGAACGGCCCGCGCAAGGCATCGGTTGCGGCGGCGGATGGGCCGTTCTGGGCGATCGTCAACGAATGCGCTTCGACCTCCGTCGCCGCCCACAGCGACCACATGGTCATCAGCCCGTCCTCGGCGAGGTTGGCCGGAGCCAGCGGCCCGCCGTGCTTCTTGGCGAGATAGAGATTGATGGCGAGCGATTCGTGCAGCACCAGTCCGTCATCGTCCAACGTCGGGATGTGACCGTTGGGATTGACCTCGAGGAAGGACGGCGACTTGGTATGGACGACGTCGGCCGAAATCGGCTCCTTGAGCCGATAGCGCTGGATCACCGGGACGAGCTTGAAGGGGATGCCGAGCTCGTGGGCCAGCCAGATGTTGCGCGAGGCGCGGGAGCGGTGGACGCCGTAGATCGTGATCATGGCGAGGTTCATAGTGCGTCCCGCTCCTTTGTGAAAGGATGGAACGACGATGAAGGCCGAACGCAGACTTCAGCCGGTCAAGGACGCCAGCCATCTCTACGAAGTGGAGCGGCGCGACCGCCATGCCGAGCGGCCGGGCTTCCGGATCAGCGAGCTTCAGCTGTCGCCCTCTCAAACCGTGCCCTGGCACTATCACACCAACATCAGCGACACGTTCTACGTGCTGGAGGGGGAGATGCGGCTGTTCCTCCAGGAGCCCAAGGAGGAGGTGCGGCTCGGCGTGGGACAGAGCTATGTCGCCGTCGCCGGCCGGCCGCACCTCGTGACGAATGCCGGCAAGACTTCTCTCACCTTCCTGATCCTGCAAGGCGTGGGTGAGTACGACTACGTGCCGCTCGTCTAGGGACTTGGCCGATTTCGGGCGATTCGTGGAATGACTTGAATTCGGGCGGCAGTCCGCCTTCAATGACACGTTGGTTCACACACGGGGGATACAGTGTTCTCACTCATCAAGGACCTCGGCCTTCTCGCTGCCGCCAAGCAGGAAGCAGTGCCGTTCCTCATCGCCTTCGGCGTTGCCGAGTTCTTCTTCAAGTTCAAGAGCTTCGCGCTCGAGTGCGTGGCGTTCCTGGCGGTCTGGTACGTGCTGAGCTTCCTGCAGTCGCTGATCTTCCCGCACCGCAAGGAACAGCGTTCCTGAGCTTCAGTTCACCGCCTTGGTGAACCCCTTCCAGTAAGGCTCGCGCAGCTCGCGCTTCAGCACTTTCCCGGCGCCGGACAACGGCAACGGGGTATCGCGGAAGTCGATGCTGCGCGGGCACTTGTAGCCCGCGATCTGGCCGCGGCAGTGCTCCATGACGTCGTCGACGCTGAGGGTGACGCCGGGCTTGGGGACGATGATGGCGTGGACGCGCTCGCCCCAGCGCTCGTCGGGCACGCCGATGACCGCGACTTCGCTGACGCCCTGCAGCAGCGAGATCGCGTTCTCGACCTCGGCCGAGTAGACGTTCTCGCCGCCCGAGATGATCATGTCCTTGAGCCGATCGACGATGTAGACGAAGCCCTCGTCGTCCATGGAGGCGCCGTCTCCCGAGTAGTACCAGCCGTCCTGAAGCACGGCCGCGGTCTCGGCAGGCTTGTTCCAGTAGCCCTTCATGATGTTGGCGCCGCGGATGGCGAGCTCGCCGGCGGTGCCGCGCGGCACCTCCTCGCGCTTGGCGTCGACCACCTTGATCTCGCAGGCCAGCGCCACCTGGCCGCACGACTTCAGCTTGCCGGCGAACGGCCCATCGAGGGTGGTATAGCGCGGATCGAGCAGCGTGACGATCGGCGCGGCCTCGGTCATCCCATAGGCGTGCATCAGCTTCACGTGCGGCATTGCCTGCATGGCCTTGCGCAACACGCCCTCGGGCATCGGCGAGGCGCCGTAGAGGATGAAGCCCAGCGTCCGGATGTCGAACTCTGCGAAGCGCGGATGGTTGACGATCATGTTGATCATCGTGGGAACCAGCTGCGCGTGCGTGACCTTCTCGGTCTGGATGGTCTGCAGCACGTCGACCGGCTCGAAGCGCGGCACGAAGGCATGGCGTCCACCCGCCATGGTGACGCCGAAGGTCGAGGCACCGTCGGCGAGGTGGAACATCGGCCCGGAATGGATGTAGGTCGTGTCGGCGTTGAAGCCGATGCCGCCGATGCCGTTCAGCGCGTTGACCACCAGATTGGTATGGGTAAGCATCACGCCCTTCGCGCGCCCGGTGGTGCCGCCGGTGTAGAAGAGGCCCGCCAGGTCGTCGTTGGCGGCGCCGACATCGAGAGCCGGGTCGTAGTTGGCGAGATCCTCGAAGTGCAGCAGGCCTTCCGGCCCGGACGTGTCGTCGAGCCAGATGACCTCGCGCACGGCCGGCATCTTGTGCTCCAGCGGCGTCAGATGGTGCGACATGGCGGTGTCGATGAACAGGGCCACCGCCCCGGAGTCGGAGAGGATGTACTCGATTTCCGGAGCCGCCAGCCGGGTGTTGATCGGGACCATCGCCGCGCCGATCCACGGAATGGCGTACATCGCCTCGAAGTACCGGTCGCTGTTCAGGGCCAGGATCGCCACGCGATCGCCCGGCCGCACGCCCAGCGCATAGAGCGCGCCGGCGATCCGGCCTACCCGGTCTATCGTCTGCCGCCAGGTGCGCCGCCGGCCGGAGAAGTGGGTCGACACGCCGTTGGGCTTGGTGTGGGCGGCGCGACGTAGTCCCTGCGTGAGTGCAAACATGCGTGGATGCTAGAGCACAGTCTGTGTGGCTTCAATTTTCCTCCCCTATCGCCTTCGGCGATGGGGGAGGCGGCTCGTTCGCACCCCAACGGGCTTCGTGCTAAGGAATCGGCCATGAATGACATGGCCCCACCCCTCGCGGACGGCGCGGCGCTCGAGTTCAATCCGCTCGACCCGGCCTTTATTGCCGATCCTTATCCGTTTTATCGCCGCCTGCGCGAGACGGCGCCGGTCTTCAAGGCGCCGCAGGGCTTCTGGCTGATCACGCGCTACGAGGATGTGGCTTTCGCCCTTCGCGACAAGCGCTTCGGCAAGGACTTCGTGGGCAACATGAAGCGTCGCTACGGCGGCTCGGACGGCATGAACGAGCCGGCGATCGCCAGCCTGGCCCGCACCATGCTGGTGCAGGATCCGCCCGACCATACCCGGCTGCGCGGGCTGGTCACCAAGGCGTTCACCGCCCGCCGCGTCTCCGACATGCGGCCGCGCATCGAGAAGATCGTCGAAGAGCAGCTCGACCGGGTCGCCGACAAGGGCGAAATGGACGTCATGCGCGATCTCGCCCATCGCCTGCCGGTGATCGTGATCTGCGACATGCTGGGCATTCCCGAGGACCATCGCGCGCCGTTCCTGGCCGGCAGCAACGTCAATGGCCGCATCCTCGAGCCGGTGCCGATGACCCGCGCAGAACTCGACCAGGCCAACCTCAATACCCAGATGGCCGGTGTCTACTTCAAGCAACTCTGCGACCTGCGCCGCCGCGAGCCGCAGGACGATCTCACCACAGAGCTGGTGCGGGCCGAGGAGGCGGGCGACAAGCTCAGCGCCGAGGAACTCGAAGCCAACATCGGCCTGCTGTTCGGCGCCGGCCATGAGACCACCACCAACCTGATCGGCAACGGCCTCCTGGCGCTGCATCGCCAGCCCGACCAGTGGGAGCGGCTCAAGGCCGATCCGTCGCTCATTCCCAACGCGGTCGAGGAGCTGCTGCGCTACGATTCGTCGGTGCAGCTCACCGGCCGCGTCACCAATGCCGAGGTCGAGATCGGCGGCGTGAGGTTGGGCGAGCACGAAAGCATCATCGCCCTGCTCGGTGCGGCCAACCGCGATCCCGCCCAGTATCCCGATCCCGACCGGCTCGACGTCGGGCGCGAGCACATCAGGCCGATGTCGTTCGGTGGCGGCATCCACCACTGCCTGGGCGCACAGCTTGCCCGCCTCGAGGCCGAGCTGGTATTTGCCGCCTTGATCGAGCGCATGCCGAACCTCACCTTGCCGGAGAAGGACAAGCCAGCATGGCGGCGCAGCTTCACCCTGCGCGGGCTGACCCGACTGCCGGCGGTGTGGCACTAGAGGTTGCATCCGACATGTCGGGACGCTGGCGGGGCGAGGGCGCTCAACATCAAGGCGCACGCCCCTATCAAGAAGACAGCTGGGCGCTCAAGACGTTGGGCGACGGATCGCTGCTGGCGGTGGTCGCCGACGGCATGGGCGGCCACGCCGGCGGCGCGGTCGCGAGCAAGGTCGCGGTCGAGGCCTTCGTGCACTCGATGGAGCAGGGCGGCGGGCTGGCCGATGGACTGCAGGACGCCAATGCCGCCGTCGGACGCGCCGCCGCCGGCAAGGCCGAGCTTTCCGGGATGGGCGCAACCCTGGTGGCAGCGCAGGTGCGCGGCGACGAGGTGCGCTGGATAAGTGTCGGCGACTCGCCGTTCTTCATGGTGTCGGCAGGCCAGATCGAGCGGTTGAACGCCGACCATTCGATGGCGCCGCAGATCGACGCCCTGGTCAGGCGCGGCATGCTGACGGCGGACGAGGCCGAGCATCATCCGGGCCGCCATACGCTGAGAGAGGCGGTGATGGGCCAGCCGCTCAGCCTCATCGACAACGGCAGTCGCAAGCTCGGCGCAGACGTCAAGCTTCTGCTGTGCAGCGACGGCGTGCAGTCGATCAGCGCGGCCGAGATCGCCGCGAGCGCCGTCAAGCCGGTCGACGGGCTGATCAGGACGGTGCTCGCCGCGGCGAGGGAGCATCAGGACAACGTGACCGTGATCAAGCTGGAGCGCGTACGATGAACAAGTCGGTCGTCATCGAGGTCACGCGAGGTCCGGTGATCGAGAGCCGACACGAGGGCATCGCCGCGATCGTGCAGTCCGACGGCACGGTCGTGGCGTCGTGGGGCGACATCGATTCCCTCATCCTGCCGCGCTCGGCCAACAAGCCGATCCAGGCCATGGCCTTCGTCGAAAGCGGTGCCGTCGAGCGTTTCGGCCTGGGCGACGAGCACATCGCGCTGGCCTGCGCCTCGCACAGCGGCGAGAAGCGGCACGTCGAGACGGTACGGGCGTGGCTCGCCAGGGTGGGCTTGAGCGAAGCCGATCTCGAATGCGGTGTTCATGCACCGCGCCTGCAAGGCACCATCGAGGAGCTGGCGCGCGAGGGCAGGATGCCGACCCCGGCCTTCAACAATTGCTCAGGCAAGCACAGCGGCTTCCTCACCACGGCAGCGCACTATGGCGAGCCGACCAAGGACTACATCAAGTACAATCATCCGGTTCAGCGGCGCCTGCGCGAGGTCATGACGGACCTCTGCGGCACGGACGCCGACAGCTTTCCCTATGGCACCGACGGCTGCGGCATTCCCACCCTGGCGACGCCGCTTAGGAGCCTGGCGCGCGCCATGGCAAGCATGGCGGATCCGTCGCGGCTGTCGAGCAAGCGGGCGGAAGCGGCCGGGCGGATCCGCGCCGCGATGAACGCCGAACCGTTCATGGTCGCCGGGACGGGCCGGTTCTGCACGCGCATCAACGCGGCGCTGCCCGGCGTCGCGCAGATCAAGACCGGCGCCGAGGGCGTCTTCTGCGGCATGCTGCCCACGCTCGGCCTCGGCATGGCGATCAAGATGTGGGATGGCGCCGCCCGTGCCGCCGAGGTCGCGATGGCGGCCCTGCTCGATCACGTCGGCGTGCTCCCCGCCAGCCAGCGCGAGGAGATCATCCATCCGCCGGTAAAGAACGTCGTCGGCCTGCTGGTCGGCGAGATGCGTCCGGCCAAGAGCTGGCTGGGATGACGCCAGTGTCGGATGCGGGCGTCACGCTCGACATCCTGGAGATCGGCGCGCGCGGCGACGGCATGGCCGAGCACGAAGGGCGGCGCTATTTCGTGCCCTTCACCTTGCCCGGCGAGACGGTGGTCGCCGAGCCGCGCGACAAGCGCGGCGCGGGCATTGTCGCCGATCTGGTCGAGGTGTTGGCGCCGTCACGGCACCGCGAGCCGCCGCCTTGTGCGCACTTCAAGACATGCGGCGGCTGTGCCCTGCAGCATTGGCGTCGGGATGCCTACACTGCGTGGAAGGTCGAGCTGATCGCCGACGCGCTGGCCCAGCGCAAGGTCGACGCGCCGCGTTTCGAGCCGCCCCTGGTCGGCGCGCCCGGCGAGCGGCGACGCGTCGATTTCGTGTTGCGGCGCCAAGGCCGGCGCGTGCTTGCCGGCTTCCATGAGCGCACCAGCCCGCGCGTCGTCGATGTCGGTGTCTGTGTGGTGGCCCGCCCGACGCTCGGCGCGCTGCTCGAGCCCTTGCGGGCCGCCTTGCCCTCGATCCTGCCGGACGGCCAGGCGGCGGATGCGGTGGCGAACGAGACCGATAGCGGCATCGACCTGCTGCTCAGGCCGCACCGGCGCCTCGATCTCCCGCTCGAGCGGCGGGAGGCGCTGGTCGCGCTGGCCGAACGCGCCGACCTGGCGCGGCTGAGCTGGGGCGACCGGGCGACGGCCGAGCCCGTCGTCGTGCGCCGCATGCCGCTCCTGCTGTTCGGCGAAGCCCGGGTCGAGCCGCCACCGGGTGCTTTCCTGCAGGCCACCAAGCGCGCCGAGCAGGCGATGCGTGCTGCCGTCGCGGAATGGGCCGGCGATGCGCCGCGGCTTGCCGATCTCTTCGCCGGCGTGGGCGCTCTGTCGATCGGCCGGCCGGGAAAGGTCGCGCTGTTCGAAAGCGACAAGCCGGCCGTCGCCGCGGCGGAAGCGGTGGCCCGCCGATCGGGTGGCCGCGCGAGCGTGCAGCGCCGCGATCTTTTTCGCAATCCGCTGACGGCGTCGGAGCTCGACGCTTTCGACGCCGTGCTGCTCGATCCGCCGCGCGCCGGCGCCGCCGCCCAGTCGGCCGAGCTGGCGCGCTCGAAGGTCGGGCGCGTCGTCTACGCCTCGTGCGATCCCGGCAGCTTTGCCCGCGATGCACGCACCTTGCAGGAGGGCGGATACCGGCTGGAGAAATTGCTGCCGATCGATCAGTTCCTGTGGTCGGCGCACGTCGAGCTGATTGCGCTGTTCGCCCGCGCGCCGGTAAGGTCGCCGACGACGTGAAGCGAAAGAGAGTTGAGGAGACGGCGCGATGATGTTCGACCTGACCGGCAAGGTGGCCGTGGTGACCGGCGGCAGCCGCGGCATCGGCCGCTCGATCTGCGAGCAGATGGCCGCGCACGGCGCCAAGGTCGTCGTCTCGAGCCGCAAGCTGCCGGCGTGCGAAGAGGTGGTGAAAGGCATCAAGGCCAAGGGCGGAGAGGCCACCGCGGTTGCGGCCAGCATCTCCGACAAGGCGCAGCTCGAGAACCTGGTCGCCGTTGCGCGCAAGACCTACGGCAAGATCGACATCATGGTGTGCAACGCCGCCTCCAATCCCTACTTCGGCCCGCTGACGGGGCTGAAGGAGGAGGTGTTCGCCAAGATCATGCAGAACAACGTCATGTCCAACCTGTGGCTGATGAACATGGTGGGGCCGGAGATGGCCGAGCGGAAGGATGGCGTGTTCATCGTCATCTCCTCGATCGGCGCGCTGATCGGCTCGGCGCATATCGCCGCCTACAACATGAGCAAGGCGGCCGATCTCTCCCTGGTGAAGTCGCTCGCCATGGAATGGGGCAAGCACAACATCCGCGTGAACGCCATTGCGCCCGGCCTGATCCAGACCGACTTCGCCAAGGCGCTGTGGGACAACCCCGACATCCGCCGCGCCAACGAGGGCAAGGCGGCGCTGAAGCGCATCGGCCAGCCCGACGACATCGGCGGCGTGGCGGTGTTCCTCGCCTCGAAGGCCGGCAACTTCGTCTGCGGCCAATGCATCATCGCCGACGGCGGCGTCATCGGCTCAGGGGCGGAATAGCTCGGAGTAGGCAGTCGTCCTGAGCGAAGCGAAGGACCTGATCGCTGCGTGCTGGCGGGATGAGATCCTTCGCTTCGCTCAGGCTGACTGAAGGTCCAGCTCGCACCACACCGGCACGTGATCGGACGGATCCGGCAGGCCGCGTTCGGGCTTGTCGATGCCGACGTTGGTCATGCGATCGGCGGCCTGCGGCGACAGCAGCAGGTGATCGATGCGCAGGCCCCAGTTCTTGGCCCAACAGCCCGCCTGATAGTCCCAGAAGGTGTAGAGCGGCGTATCCGGATGGAAGGCGCGCACGGCGTCGGTGAGGCCGAGGTTGATCAGCGAACGCAATGCCGCCCGCGACTGGGGCTGGCAGAGCGCGTCGTTGGCGAAGGCCTTTGGATCGTAGACGTCCATCTCGGTCGGGCAGACATTGTAGTCGCCGCCCAGAACGAACATCTCCTCCCTGGCCAGGAGCTCGCGGGCCCGCTGGTTGAGGCGGTCCATCCAGGCGATCTTGTAGGCGAACTTCTCAGTGCCGATGGGGTTGCCGTTGGGCAGATAGATGCCGCCGACAGTGAGCGGACCCTCGGGCGTGGCGATGCGGCCCTCGATGTATCGGGCCTGATCGTCGCCGTCGCCATCGGGGAGGACCCGGGCGGTGATCTCGACGGGATGCAGCGAGAGCATGGCCACGCCATTGAAACCCTTCTGGCCGACGATCTCCACCTTGTAGCCGGCAGCCTCGACCTCGAGCCGCGGGAACTGCGCCTCCTGCGCCTTGATCTCCTGCAGCACGACGACGTCGGGCTTGGCCTGCTGCAGCCATGCCAGGAGGTTTCCCGTCCGCTTGCGGACGGAATTGACGTTCCAGGTCGCGATCTTCATCGCCGCCGATCAGACGCTGAAGGAGTTGCCGCAGCCGCAGGACGAGGTGGCGTTGGGGTTCTTCACCTGGAAGGACGAGCCGACCATCTCCTCGACATAGTCGAGCTCGCTGCCCTTGAGCAGCTCCAGCGAGGTGCTGTCGACCAGCACCGCGGCGCCGTTGCGCTCGATCACCAGGTCGTCGTCGTTGCGCTGATCCTCGAACGAGAAATTGTACTGGAAGCCCGAGCAGCCGCCGCCCAGCACCGCCACCCGCATCATCACGGGCTTGGCTTCCCTGGAGGCCAGGAAAGCGATCCGCTTGGCCGCATTCTCGGTCACGGAAAAGGTGGTCTCGGTCATGCCTACAAGATGTGGTTGAAGAGCGGGTTCGTCAATGCTCCAGCACACGAATGCCCGTAAAGGGCCTGCGGACAATTATCCCCGACCGGCAAGGTCTTAGCGGCCGTCACGGCAGGGAAACCAGGGCCCGCTCGCGAGACCTGACGCGCTCGCGATGCAGGATGTAGAGGCCCGATCCAATTACCAGCGGCAGCCCGAACCAGACCGTCCAGGACGGCTCCTCCTTGAACCACAGGTACCCGAAAAGGACGGCCAGCACGATCGAGGTGTAGTCGAACGGCGCGAGGACGGCCGTCGGTGCCAGCCGCCACGCCCGCGTGTTCAGGATCTGGGCGATGCCGCCCAGTAGGCCCATGACGATCAGCCAGGCCCAGTCGGTGGGCGTCGGCCAGACCCAGGCGGGGACGGCGCCGACCAGCGAGGCGGCGCTGGTCGCCAGCGACAACCAGAAGAGCGCGACGACGTCGGAATCATGGCGGCTCAGCAGCCGCAGCATAACGGTCGAGAGGGCGTAGCAGAAGGTGGCGCCGAGCACGACGATCGACATGGCATGGATCTCCATGCCGAAGGGATCGAGCATGATCAGCACGCCGACGAAGCCCACCACGACGGCGGTCCAACGCCGCCAGCCCACCGGCTCGCCGAGCAGCGGCACCGACAGCGCCACCATGAACAACGGAGCGGCGAAGGAGATCGCGTATGCGTCCACCAGCGGCATGCGGGGGAAGACATAGAAGAATCCCAGGGTGCTGCCGAATGCCACGGCGATGCGCAGCGCCTGCAGCCAGGGACGGTTGGGGCGCACCGACTTCAGGCCGCCGGCGCGCCAGATGATGATCGCCACCGGCGCCATGGCGATGGCGCTCCTGAAGAGGATGAGCTGGAAGGCGTCGTAGGTGCTGCCCAGCGCCTTCACCATGGCATCCATGGTGCAGAACAGCACCAGCGATCCCAGCTTGAGGTAGATGCCGAGCAATGCGGCGTGTTTGGGGACGATCGACAAGGTGCGCTATTTGGCTCGGGCGGCATCCTTAGTAAAGTGACGGACGCAGGGGGACCACTGCCGAATGCGCATGAGATGGTTGTTTGGGCGGGGCAATGTCCGCGCGCCGTGGGTCGTCGCCATCCTCGTGCTGGTCAACGCGCTCTTGATACGCGCCATCGACCCGCCCGGGCTGACGCGCCTGCGCGATCTCGCCTTCGACAGCTATCAGCGGCTGAAGCCGCGCGTCTACGATCCCGCGGTGCCGGTGCGCATCGTCGACATCGACGAGGAGGCGCTGACCGAATACGGCCAATGGCCGTGGCCGCGCACCATCGTGGCCCGTCTCGTCGACAAGCTCGCCGAGCAGGGGGCCGCGGTGATCGCCTTCGACGTGGTGTTCGCCGAGCCCGACCGCTCCTCGATCAGCCGAATGGTGCGCGATCTGGTGGCCTATACCGATCCCGAGACGGTGCAGAAGCTCGCCGCCGCGGTGCAGGACAACGATCAGGTCCTGGCCGACGCCATGGCCCAGTCGCGCGTCGTCCTGGGCTTCGGCTTCGACGTCAAGGGCGGCCGCACGCCACCCAGGCGCCATCACGGCATGGCCTTCGCCGGCGACAATCCGCTGCAGTTCCTGCCGGTACAGCAGGGCACGGTGAAGGCCATCCCGCTCCTGGAGGCGGCCGCCAAGGGCAACGGCAGCGTCAACACCGACCTCGAGACCGTGGTGATCCGCCGCGTGCCGACGCTGTTCCGCCTGGCCGACACGGACGGCGTGTTCCCCACGCTGTCGCTGGAAGCCTTGAGGGTGGCGCAAGGCGCCAACAGCTACGTCATCAAGTCGTCCGGCGCCAACCTCGAGGAGGCGTTCGGCATCAAGAGCGGCATCGTCGCCGTCAAGACCGGCAATCTCGAGGTCCACACGGACGCGCGCGGCCGCATGATCCTCTACGACACCGGCCATCGCGACGAGCGCTACGTCTCGGCGGCGGCCGTTTTGAAGGGGACGGCGCCGGCCGGCAAGATCGAGGGCCACGTCGTGTTCATCGGCACCAGCGCGATCGGGCTGAAGGACATGCGCAGCACGCCGGTCGACGATGCCGTGCCCGGAGTCGAGGTCCACGCCCAGCTCGCCGAGCAGATGCTGACACAGACCTTTCTCGCCAGGCCGGACTTCGCCGACGGCGCCGAATTCCTCTACCTCGCCCTGATCGGCATCCTGTTCGTGCTGCTGCTGCCGCGACTATCGGCCGGCCGGATGGCCATCGTGGCCGCGATCTTCATCGGCGTCGGGTTCGTCGTGCCCTGGCTCGCCTTCTCGCAATACGACCTGCTGTTCGATCCGATCTATCCGCCGGCGACCCTGGCCGCGATCTACGTCAGCGGCACGGCGCTCGCCTTCATGCGGACCGAGCGCGAACGCGCGGCGATCCGCGGCGCGTTCGGTCTCTACCTGTCGCCCGACGTGGTCGAGCAGCTGGCCCGCCATCCCGAGCTGCTGCAGCTCGGCGGCGAGCAGCGCGAGATCACCGTGATGTTCACCGACGTGCGCGGCTTCACGCGCATTTCCGAGCAGTTCGATCCGCACGGCCTGACACGCTTCATGAACCGCTTCCTGACGCCGATGACCGACGTCGTGCTGAGCAACCGCGGCACGATCGACAAGTACATGGGTGACGCGATCATGGCCTTCTGGAATGCGCCGCTTGCCGTCGAAGGCCATGCGGCGCGCGCCTGCGACACGGCGCTCGCCATGCACGAGCAGTTGCGCGCGCTCAACGAGGAGCTGCGCACGGAGGCGGCGGCGGCTGGCCGCGAGCATATCCCGATCGCGATCGGCGTAGGCCTCAATACCGGCAACGCCTCGGTGGGCAATTTCGGCTCCACGCAGCGTTTCACCTATTCCTGCCTGGGCAACGACGTGAATCTCGCCTCGCGCCTGGAGGGGCAATGCAAGACCTACCGGGTCGGCATCATCATCGGCGACCGCACCTGCCGGCAGGTGCCGGGCTACGCCACGCTCGAACTCGACCTGATCATGCTGAAGGGCAAGACCGAGCCCGAGCGCGCTCATGCGCTGCTGGGCGGAGTTGCCATGGCCGGGACCGCCGCCTATCAGGAGCTGGTGCGGCGGCAGGGGGAGTTCCTGGCGCAGTACCGGGCGGGGGGCTTCGCCGAGGCGTTGGAGCTCATCCCGGGCTGCCAGGCGGCCGCCGATGCCCTCGGCTGGAACCAGGGATACTACGAGATCATGCGTGCGCGCGTTGACGGCCTGATCGACGACTCGCCGCCCGACTGGACGGGAGTGTATGTCGCCCACGAAAAGTGACGCCGAGCGCATTGCCGCCATCGAAGCCTTGGTCTGTCGGGACGTCGGCCGCCAGCCGGGCC
>JAEWIV010000214.1 GCA_023386865.1 Pseudomonadota bacterium | reverse complement strand
TGTTGGCGAAGGCGCGCGCGGCGTCGCCGTCGCGGGTGAAGATCGCCGTGCCGTTGCCGTAGGCGTGGTCGTTCACCAGGCCGATCGCCTCGTCGAAGCTCTTCGACCGCACCATCGACAGCACCGGCCCGAAGATCTCGTCCTTGTAGATCGTCATGTCCGGCGTGACGTTGTCGAACAGGCAGCCGCCCATGAAATTGCCGTTCTCGTAGCCTTGCAGCTTCAGTCCGCGGCCGTCGACCTCGAGCTTGGCGCCTTCCTTCACGCCCTGGTCGACATAGCCGATCACCTTGTCGCGGTGCTGGCGGGTCACCAGCGGGCCCATCTCCGACTGCGGATCGAGGCCCGGCCCGACCTTGAGCGCCTGCACGCGCGGCGCCAGCTTGGCCAGGAGCTTGTCGCCGACATCGCCGACCGCGACAGCGACGGAGATCGCCATGCAGCGCTCGCCTGCGGCGCCGTAGCCCGCACCGATCAGCGCGTCGGTTGCCTGGTCGAGATCGGCGTCGGGCATGATCACCATGTGGTTCTTGGCGCCGCACAGCGCCTGCACGCGCTTATTGCGCTCGGTGCCCTGGTGATAGACGTACTCGCCGATCGCGGTGGAGCCGACGAATGAGATCGCCGGAACGTCGGGATGCTTCAGGAGCGCATCGACCGCGACCTTGTCGCCGTTCAGCACCTGGAAGATGCCGGCCGGCAGGCCGGCCTCGCTGAACAGCTCGGCCAGCAGCATGGGCGCGCTGGGATCCTTCTCCGACGGCTTCAGGATGAAGGCGTTGCCGCAGGCCACTGCCATGGCGCCCATCCAGCACGGGATCATGATCGGGAAGTTGAAGGGCGTGATGCCGGCCACGACGCCGAGCGGCTGGCGGATCGACCACGAATCCATGTCGGTCGCGACCTGCTCGGTGAAGTCGCCCTTCATGTGATGGGCGATGCCGCAGGCGAACTCCACGACCTCCAGCCCGCGGCCGACCTCGCCCTTGGCATCGTCGAAGGTCTTGCCGTGCTCGAGCGACATCAGGCGTGCGAGATCGTCGAGGCGCTTCTCCATCAGCCCCTTGAGATTGAACATCACGCGTTGGCGGCGCAGCGGCGGCGTCGCCGCCCAGGCCAGTTGGGCCTTCTTGGCGATCTGCACCGCGGCATCGATTTCCGCTTCAGAGGCAAAGGCGACCTTGCCGGTGACCTCGCCGGTCGCCGGGTTGGTGACGTCGCCGGCGCGGCCGCTCTTGCCCGCCGCGCGCTTGCCGTCGATGTAGTGGCCGATCTCGGCGACCATGATGCTTTCCTCCGGTGAAACTTCAGCGGCGTTCTAGCATGCGTCGCCAGCGGCTACACCCAACTCTGCCTCATGCCACTCCCCCGTCATGGTCCTGTCATGCGGGAGGCCGGTATTTTCCCGGCTGTGCCGGCCCATGCTCTGTGTCAAATGTGGCTCCTGCCAATCATGTGTCCGCTTCGATCCCTCACCGTCCTGATGCTGGCTTTGCTCGCTGCGGCGATCGGTCCGGCGAGCGCCCAGACGGTCGATGGCGTCGAGCAAGCCTGGCGGGCATGGATGGCGCAACATGGCCGCAAGACCGGCGGACTTTCCGTGATGCATGGCGGCCGCGCGGCGAGAGAGGCGGCCATGGGGCGAGAAAGGGTAGGCGAGGCCGTGCCGGTCGCCAGCCTTTCCAAGGCGGTCACAGGCGTGTGCATCGCCGGCCTGATCGACCGCGGACGGCTTTCCTTCGACACCCCGCTGTCACAGGCGCTCGCCACGACGATCGCGCGGGTTGGCCAGCCTGTCGATCCGCGGCTGTCGGCAGTGACCATCAGCCAGTTGCTGGTGCATCGGGCCGGCATCGCCAAGCAGGACGTCGCCAACGCGCCGCTTGGTGACTATCTGCGCACCCACAGCGCGCGGCGCACGGCCTTCGACGTCCAGCTCGGCTGGATATTCCGTCATCGTCTCGCCTCCCAGCCGGGCACGCGCTACGTCTACTCGAACGCCGGCTACCTGATCCTCGGCGCCGTGATCGAGGAAGCGAGCGGACGGGATTATGAAAGCTACTGCCGTGAGACCGTGCTGCTGCCGCTGGGCGCGCGCGGTGCCGAGCTCGATCCGGCGTGGCGCATCATGTCGAGCTATGGCGGCTGGCGCATGTCGACGGCCGACTATGGCCGCTTCTATCAGGCCTTTGCGCCCGGCAACCCGGCGATCGGCCCGCAAGCGCGTGCCTGGATGATGTCGCCCGAGGGCAAGCGTGTCGGCGGCGGCGTGCACTACGGGCTGGGTACCTTCGTGCGGCCGACGCCGGCCGGCGGCGGCAATTTCTGGCACTGGGGCGCCTGGACCTACCACCTGCGCGGCGCCTACGACGGCAATCTGAACGCTTCCTACTCGGCCTTCGCCGTGCGCCTGGGCGCCATCGACACCAACATGGTCGTGCACGTCGCGCCCGGGCTGGGCAAGGGCGGCGGCGAGGGCAAGCTCGACCAGGCGTTGGGCGGAGCTGCCGAAGCGGTCAGGCGCTGGCCGTAGCTCAAGCGTCGTGAGGCGAGCCGTCCTTGCGCGTGTGGACGTACTTGCCGTCGGCGCCGGCCGCGGCGTGGTTGTCGATGTCGGGATAGGTGATTTGGTCGAATGGCGTGCGGTCGCCGACCACGAGCAGGACTGCGTCGGCGTCCGACGTGTTGACGAAGCGATGGGCGTTGCCGCAGCCGGCCGGGAAGCCCGCGCACATGCCGGCCTGCAGCGTCTGCTGGCCCTCGTCGGTCTCCAGTACGATTTCGCCCGACACGACCCAGATGAACTCGTCCTGCTTGGAATGCGCATGCCGCGCCGAGGATTGGCCGCCGGGCACGATGCGCGTCAGGTTCACGCCGAAGTTCGTGAGCCCGACATGGTCGCCCAGGCGCCGGTTCCAGCGCGCGCTGTTGTCGGCGCGGAAGACCGCCGGATAGCTGGTGGCATTGCTCTCGGGGAGGTCGGCCGGATCGAAGGCGGGCAGGCGGGCTTTCGGCATGTCCCGACCGTAGCCCGGCCGTCGCGAGCGTGCGAACGAGACGGACTCATGCGGCCATGAACTAAGCTGCGAAGTCGCGGATCACCTCACCCGGCCGCGCCTTGGGATCGGCGCAGAAGCCCTTGTCGCCGGCGACCTTGGCGCCGTTGATCCACACACCATGCAGGCCCACCGCCGAGGCGGTGAGCCGGGCCGCGCCCGCCGGCAGGTCATGGGCGCGCCGCTTGGGCCCGCGCGCCACCGTCGTGGGATCGAACAGCATCAGGTCGGCAGCGTAGCCTTCGCGCAGCAAGCCGCGGTTCTTGAGGCCGAACAGCTTGGCCGGCTGGCCGGTCAGGCGATGCACGGCCTGCGGCAGGTCGAGCACGCCGAGGTCGCGGCTCCAATGGCCCATCAGGTGCAGGCCGAAGCCGGCGTCGCAGAAGAAGGTGAGATGGGCGCCGGCATCCGACAGGGAAATGTGGGTCTCGGGATCGGCCAGGATCCGGCCAACCGCCTTTTCGTCGTTGTGCAGCAGCTGGGCCACGAACATGGTGTCGAGCTCTTCCGACAGCGCAAAATCGAGGATGCAGTCGAGCGGGTCCTTGTTGGCCTTCCTCGCCAGGTCCGCCAGCGTGGCGCCTTCGAGAGCGCGGTTTTCCGCCTTCGCCGTCTCGACGACGAAAAGCTTGTCCCATTCGCCATTGAAGACCAGCCGGCCGCGCGCGGCTTCGATCTCCTTGCGCACGGCATCGCGCCACGACCGGTCGCGATAGACCTTCTTCAGCGCTTCGCCATCGTGCGCCGCCATGGCGGGCTTCCACGACTGCATGCTCTCGAACAGGTAGGGGCTCTTGAAGGTGAAATCCATGCTGAGCGGACAGCACGAGGTCTGCGCCACCAGCTGATGGCCGCGCGAGCGGGCGGCATTGATCTGGTCGAGCGTCGTGAAGGCCGCCGTCGGGTTTGTGTTGGAATGGAAGAGGGCGGCGATCACCACCGGCGGCTTGGCTTCGATGGCGAGTTCCTCGAGATACGGGATCGAGGTCTTGCTGCCCTTGGTCAGCATGTAGACGCCGCGACCGCTCTCGCCCATGGTCCGCACCAGGGTCCGCAGCTCGCGATCGTCCGCCAGGCGTGACGGCATCGGCGTGCCGCCTTCGCCGTTGTGCGCCTCGGCGGTCGAGGTCGCGAAGCCGACGGCACCCGCTGCCATCGCCTCGCGCACCAGCGCTTTCATCGCCGCGATCTCGTCGTCGGTCGCCGTGCGCTCCGTGGCCTCCTCGCCCATGACGAAGGTGCGGATGGCCGAATGACCGGCAAAGCAGGCGACGTTGGGGCCGACGCCGTGGCGCTGCAGCATGTCGAGATACTGCGGGAAGCTCTCGAACTCCCAGCGGATGCCGGCGCGCAGCGCGTCGAGCGACATGCCTTCGACGTGGGTGAGGTGGCGCATGGTGAGGTCGCGATCGGCCGGCTTGCAGGGCGCGATGGTGAAGCCGCAATTGCCCAGAACGGCCGTGGTCACGCCGAGCGCCGGCGAAGGATCGACGAAGGGATCCCAGGTGATCTGGGCGTCGTAGTGGGTGTGGCCGTCGATGATGCCGGGCGCCAGTGCCAGCCCATCAGCCTTCACCGTCTCCTTGGCCGCGCCGAGCTTGCTGCCGATGGCCGCGATCCTGCCGCCGGTCACGCCGAGGTCGCCGCGTGCTGGCGCACTGCCGGCCCCGTCGTGGATCTCGGCATCCTTGATGACCAGGTCGAACATCGGCAGCACCTCCGGATTTCCGTCATGGTGTGACGGGCCGGCAACCTTTTCCAGTTCCTTTGGCGCTAAACAAAGCCATGACCGATGCAAACGACGAAGCCCTGCTGCGACGCCTGGTCGTGGCCCTGGCTGCGGTGCCGGGGATCGAGGCGATCGCGCTGGGTGGCTCGCGCGCCCGCGGCGCGGCGACCGTCGGTTCGGACTACGATATCGGGCTCTACTATCGCGGCGGCCGGCCGATCGACATTGCCGCCTTGAGCCGGGCCGTGGCTTCGCTCGACGACCGCGGTACCGAAGCCGAGGTCACGCCCCTCGGCGGATGGGGACCGTGGATCGATGGCGGCGGCTGGCTGCTGATCGGTGGCGTCCATGTCGACCTGCTCTATCGCGACCTCGAGCGTGTCGCCGCGGCAATAGACGACGCCCATGCCGGCAAGGTCGAGCCGCACTACCAGCCCGGCCACCCGCACGCGTTCCTGTCCACCATCCATGTCGGCGAGGTCGCCCATGCACGGGCGCTGCACGATCCCGTGGGATCGCTTGCCGCGCTGCAGGCCCGCACGACGCCCTATCCACCGGCTCTCGCGGCGGCGTTGCGCGGGCGCTTCGAATGGGAGGCGGGCTTTGCCCTGGCCAACGGCCGCAAGAGCCTCGATCGCGGAGACGTCTCGTACTTGGCCGGCTGCGTCTTCCGCTCGGTCGCCTGTCTCTGCCAGACATTGTTCGCCGTGAACGGCGTCTATCTCCTGAACGAGAAGGGCGCCGTCGCGGCCGTCAGCGGCTTTGCCCGCCGGCCATCGGACTTCGCCGCCCGCGTCTCGGCCATCTACGCCGATCTCGGGACGGGGGCGCATGCCGTGGCGCTTGCGCACCTGGAGGTGCTGGTGTCGGAGACGGCGGCACTCTAGGGTTCCACCAACAACACACCAGGGAGGACACATGGCGAGGTTCGGCCGGCGTGGTTTCGTGGCGGCCGCCGTGGCGTGGAGCGCGGCGCCGACGGTGCTGCGGGCGCAGGATTTCCCGTCGAGGCAGGTGCGTGTCGTGGTGCCCTATCCGGCCGGCGGAGGTACCGATCTGGTGGCCCGGCTGATCGTCCCCAAGCTCGCCGAGCGCTGGAAGCAGACCGTCGTCATCGACAACAAGGGCGGCGCCAGCGGCATCCTGGGCAGCGAGAACGTCGCCAAGGCAGCCCCTGACGGCTACACGCTGCTGGTGACGACCAGCGCCCACACCATCAATCCCTTCACGACCAAGACGCTGCCCTACGACACCGAGAAGGACTTCACGCCGGTCACGGTGCTGATCAAGGGCGCGATCGCCCTGGTCGGCTCACCCAAGGCTGGCTTCGACAGCATGGACAAGTTCCTCGCCGCCGCACGCGCCAACCCGGGCAAGTATCAGTTCGGCAGCACGGAGAACACCACGCGCATGATCGGCGAGCTGTTCAGGCTGAAGAGTGGCTTGAAGATCGAGAATGTCGCCTACAAGGGAGCGGCGCCGATGATGCAGGAACTTGCCGGCGGCCACATCCCCGTTGGGTTCACCAGTCCGCTCACCGTGATGTCGCACCATCGCAGCGGCACCCTGAAGATGCTCGCGGTCACCACCGAAAAGCGGCTGGAAGTGCTCCCCGAAGTGCCGACCATGGCCGAGGCCGGCGTGCACGGTGTCGACCGATCCGCCTGGTTCGCCATGTTCGGTCCGGGCAAGATGCCGGCCGATCTGGCGCAGCGCATCCGCGACGACGTCGTGGCGGTGCTCGCCGATTCCGAGATGCAGGCCAAGATCCGCGACCTCGCGAGCGAGCCCGGCGGCGAACCGCCGGAAGCCTTCACCAAGCGCATCACCGAGGAGCTCGTCATCTGGGGCGACACGGCGAAGGCCGCCGGTATCGAGCCGGAATGATCAACTCTGGCAGCGGGCCGCGGAGCGGCGCGCTCCAGCGAAGGCCTCACCCGATCACGACCTTCTCGTCGATCACATAGCTCCTGATCCGACCGATGAACTTCGCGCCGTCGGCGTGCAGCGCCTTCATCTCCGGCGTCTTCGCCGCCGCCTCGAGAGCTGCCCGGTCGTCGAACCACAGTTCGGCGATGCCGTCGATCGCGACGTCGGTGGCGGGTATGTCGGTGCGCGTGCGCTCGCCCTCGATGTGATTCTGCACGTAGCGGCGCAGGCCGGGCACGGCGTGGGCGAGCGGCGCATGCACTTCGAACCAGTGCTTCATGAACTGCTCGTGGGTCCAGCCATCCTTGCGTGTCAAAAGCCCGATCGTCTTGATCATGTAGGCGCCTCTCCGGATTTGTGCCTACTATGGCGCATGATGCGTGCGCCTGCGATTGCCTTGATCCTGCTGCTGGTCGCCGGGGGCGCTTCCGCGCAGACCGTGCGCTTCCCCAGCGTCGCAGTCGGCGGCAGCGCCGCCGGTCCGGAAATCTCCGGCTGGATGTACAAGCCCTCCGGTGCTGGTCCATTCCCGGGGATCGTGCTCGCCCATTCGTGTGCCGGTGTCAGTCAGCACACCGATATCTGGGGAAAGCTTCTGGCAAGCTGGGGCTATGTCGTCGTCGCCCCCGACTCCTTCGCGCCGCGCGGCGAGAAGGCGGTATGCGGACGCGGCAATGTCGTGAACGGCAACATGCGCGTGGCCGATGTGGCCGGTGCGATCGACTTCCTCAATGCGCAGCCGTTCATACGCGGAGGCGCCATCGGCCTGATCGGGCACAGCCACGGCGGATGGACGGTGATGCGAGCGGTGCAGAAAAGCTATGACCTCGCCGCCCGCGGACTGAAGGCCGCGGTCGCCTACTATCCGTCCTGCGCGCAACGCTTCGACCGAGACGTCGCCCTGCCGCTGCTGACCCTGATCGGCGACAAGGACGACTGGACCCCCGCCGACGACTGCCGCAAGCTGCAGGCCGCCGGTTTCACGCGGCCAGACCTGGTCGAGGTCGTCTACTATCCCAACGCCTATCACAGCTTCGACAGCAAGGCGGCTGATCGCACGGTCACCGTGGCCAACGGCAAGAGCCACCGTCTCGCCTACGACCCCGTTGCCGGACCCGACGCTGAGGCGCGCACCAAGGCCTTCTTTGCGAAGTACCTGCGCTGAGGTCTCATGAGCCGGCCGGTTGGTCCGGCAGGCCCATCTGGCGGCAGAGCAGGACCAGCGTCTCGTAGATGACGTGAGCGCAGAGGTGCGCCGCCATGCCGTTCACGTCCTGCGGCGGGCTCACCGTGTTGACGTCGACGGCCACGATGTTGAGATCGGTGAGGCAGCGCAGCAGGTCGATGCCCTCGCGTGCCGACAGCCCGCCCCAGGTCGGTGTGCAGACGCCCGGTGCGACCGAGGGATCGAAGACATCCATGTCGAAGCAGAGATAGACCGGCCGCTTGCCGACCCGGTCGCGGAACTCGGCCATGCGCTGGGCGAAACCGCCGCGCACCAGCTCATCGAGCGTCACCACCTTGTAGCCGAGGCTCATCGCGCGCGGGACGACGCCCTGCGCGTAGGTCGTGCCGCGGATGCCGACATGCCAGGAGAAGGCCGGATCGACCAGGCCTTCCTCGGCGACGTGGGTGAACTGGGTGGCGGAATTGTATTTCTCCGAAGCGTCGTACGGATAGGCATCGGTGTGCGCATCGATATGCAGGGCCGCCATCCTGCCGTGCTTCCTGCCGACCGCGCGCGCCACCGGCACGGTCACCGAGCCGTCGCCGCCGATCGTGACCGGGACGGCCCCCGCCGCGACGATGCGGCTGACCGCCTGTTCGGTGCGGTCGAAAGCGTCCTCGATCTTGCTCGGCGTCAACCGGACATTGCCGCAATCGACCAGGCCGAGAGCGGCTGGAGCATCGAAGTCGGCGTGGATGCCGAAACGGCGCATCAAAGCCGACTGCTGACGCACCGAATCGGGCCCGCCGCGCGCGCCGATGCGCATGTTGGTGCCGCAATCGAACGGGATGCCGAGGATTGCAGCCTTGTTGGCCGGACCCGGCCGGCCGTACGGCACGCCCATGAAGGTCGTGGGCGAGGTGAAGAGTTCGTCGTCGGAAGTGCGATCCATTTTGTGGCCGGCATGCTCAGGTCGATTCCAGGAACCTTAGCAGCAGTCGGTTCACCTCGTCGGGTTGTTCCTGTTGCACCCAGTGGCCGGCGCCCTCGATGAGATGGACCTCCTTCATGTTGGTGCATGCCGTCTTCTGCATCCGCTCCAGCGCGCCCGGTGACTGGTGAATGCCCCAGTCGCTGCGGCCCGAGATGAAGGTCGCCGGCACGTCGATGGTGCGCCCGGCAAAGATCTCCAATTCACCGTTGAAGAGGCCGCCGGTTCGCACGCGATACCACTGCAGCCCACCCTGGAAGCCGTTGCGCTCGTACTCGCCGCTGTAAACGCGCAACTCGTCCTCGGTAAGCCAGCGATTGGCCGCGATCTCACTCGCCGACGGCATCTCCTTGGCAACGGTCGCTGCCATGCCCTCGGCGAGATCCATGATGTAGTAGGTCGGCATCTTGGCGAGTTCCTCGGCCGTCCAGCCCTTGAGCTCGAACGGCTTATTGTTCTTCCAGTCGGCGCTCTTGTGGTGATAGTAGGCGCGCAGGAAGGCGTGCACGCCCTGCGGCGCCTTCCACATGTCGTCGTTGGCGGGGCGAGTCGAGTAGTACCATTGGTAATGCTTGCGCGGCCGCGGCAGAGCGGCGAGCGCCTCATGGATATCGGGTCCGGCCGGGCGCTTCGCGGGCACGAGCGGCGGGGCGCCGGCAAACGGGCCGCTCATCAGCACCATGCGCTTGAAGACATCGGGCCGAAGCAAGGCGCCGTAGGAGGCCGGCGTGACGCCAAAATCGTGGCCGACCACGGCCTCGACCGAGCGATGGCCCAGGGCGGTCACGACGCCCATGGCATCGCGCACCGAGTTCAGGACCCGGAACGAGGAGAGGTCACCGTCGTAGCTGGCATCCCAGCCCGTCGTGCGGCCATAGCCGCGCTGGTCAGGGGCGAAGGCGTGGTAGCCCGCTGCGGCAAGGGCCGGCAGGATCTTGCGCCAGCTGTAGGCGATCTCGGGAAAACCATGCAGCAGGAGCACGGCGGGCCGATCGGGCGTCTCGTACCCGGCCTCCAGCACATGAACGTCGAGGCCGTTAATGCCCGGCAGGATGCGGGCGCGGACCCCTTCGGGCAGGACGGAGGAGGGAAGCGGTTCCATAACCCGAGCCTACGCGAGGCACAGGGCGAAGGGCAGTCCCCACGTCACGGCGGTCTAGTGCCTGGTCAACCCGTCGGCGCACGCGCTGCCATCCTTCGCGTCCGGCGATTTGTCGAACAAGGTGCACGCCGCCCGGGGAGCCCGCGCAACACGCGCCTCGGCATAGGCGACGTCAGGCTCGCCGCGGTCGAATGCCTTGGCGGCGCTCACGACGCATTGCTCGAATGTCCGCGTCCCCGGCGTGACGCCATATTCGAGACAGGCATGCTCGGCGAAGGCCAAGGCCTGGCCGGACTGGGCATCGACTCGATCACCAGAGGCGATAGCGGCCATCGTCAAGCCGCCAACCGCCAGCACGATCAGGTTGTAGCGGAGCATGGCCATCCTCCTTTCTGACCTCAATCCAAGGCAGAACGCGACATCGTAAAGGCCGGTTCCTGGGCAAAGATGGCGGTTCTGCGGCTGGCGCCCCGTTTGACCGCCCCAATGACAGGCGGCGGCATCGCGGGCGCGGTGTAACGCAGCGTCTGGTGGCTACGTCTCCTGGATAAAGGACAGGCAGGGATAGTGTATGTCACCATCGTTCCTCGCGGCCAGACATCGGCGCCGGCGTCGAAGTGGATGCTTTCTTCCGGGAGCCAACGCATGTTCAACGTTCGACCTGACGTACCTTGGATCCACGTCCGACCCGACCAATTCGCGGAAAGCCCGCCGGGTTTTCACGTTGCGACCGAGCCAGGTCGAGGTGCTTCGGTCGACAACACTGGCCTTGGGTCTTTCGGACAGGAGAACGCTGTCCGTAGCGCGCCGATCTATCCCGTGAGCTCCCCCAGCTACGACCCGGCCGCCTCTCTGTTGCCTTCACGATACCCCTCGCAAGAAGCATTCGATCAGCTTGCGAGGATTTATGGACTTACCTTCAGCCCCCGCGATCCGCAGACGACGGACGTTGACCCGTTGAGGCCCGCCGATGGTGCGCCACGGTTGCCCGCCGGCCAACTCGTCGGCGACCGTACCGGATTTGCGGCGCCAGCCGACGCGCTAGTGCCGCAAAACTCCTCCTTCTTTGACGCGCAGAGAGGGTCACTGCAGCCAGCGGCCGTCCCGCTGGCTAGGCCCCGTCTGTCAAGCCACGGAGGTGATGTCCGATGCGACCTCCGACGACGGCCTGCGCCACGGGCAGCAATACGTACAGTACCGACGACCTCCTGCGATAGGCGGCTTGAGAGTGGGCGTCGATGAGACCGGGCGCGATATCCTGGTTCCCGAAGAACAGCCGAATCAATCCGATCCCTTCGAAAAAACTGAAGCAGCGCGCCTATCCGAAGCCGCCGGATGATCCCGGCAATGGCTCGGCAGTCGTAAGACAGCTGCGCGAAGACAAGGGCTATGGGCCGCATCGTCCCAACTATCATCGCTTTGAATTCAGGGATGCCCTCTGCGATGTGGGTACTCCCGGATGTTCGATCGAGGCGGCTTATAACGCCTTGCTCCGGCATGCATTGCCAGGCGGCGACGCGCCGGGCTGCCTATCGAGGACAAACAGGTGTCGCGGGTATCTCTGAAAGGCTTGGTGCCCGGCGGCCAGGTTCAGACCTTCTTGGATCGCGACAGCGGCTCGGTCATTCATCACACCATGGATGATCACCTGTTCCGACATGGCTACTTGCAACGCCAGATTGTCGAGGAGAACGGCAAGATCTACGTCAGGACATTCGGCGAGGGCAACAACGTCTCCGGCGACAGGGCCGCCGTCAACAACATGATGGTACGACCAGCCTTTGAAGACGCCACTGCGAGAATCCGGTCGGCCCTTCGTCCACCGGTACTGCCGACGGCTGGCGAAAAGTGGCCGCGTTGAAGCCGAACCTGCCCCCGGGATGGGACGACGGACCATCGCGCACTGGAGTGAGGGCACGGAGAACGGTGATCCTCACTATATGCGGGCTTCTGCTCCTCACTGCGCCGATCGTTCTCCTGATGTTTTGGGGAATGATGCATCCCACCTTCACCCGCCTCCCGGTCAAGCCGGTTACCTCGACTTTGACGATCAGTCGAAGCATTGATCGAAACGACTGGTCGAGGCTCGTCCAGGCAGCCGACAGGTTCGCGATCCAGCACGGTCTGGTCGACTACAACATGGGTTTTCTCCAGCCGCTGAGTGAGCTGCGCCTTTCGAGGGTGCACTACGAAGCGGACGGCGCCGATCTCGAGATCAAGAAGGTGGCCGAAAAGAACGCCGCCACCATCGAGATTCACGTACAGATCCGTGAGTTCTCCGGTTCGGGCGACGGCCAACGTCTCAAAGAGGCCTTTGAGAAAGACGTCATCAATGCCGGTCGCTTTGGCAAGTGACGTGATTGGTCGGCGCTCGCTCTACGGATGATCCGCGACCTGCGGTCCGTACTTCGGGAGCTCGTCCGCATGCACCATCAAGCCGCGGGCATAGGTCTCACGATCGATGCAGGCCTGGAAGCCCTCGGTCTGCGGCTGCAGGCCGTAGCCAAGGCAGGCCTCTCGCGCGCTCACGGTCACGCGCGCGAAGCTGCGCGCAAGTCCGGGCTCGCCCCAATAGAGAGCCCGCGTCGCTTGCGAAAGGCAGTATTCGTAGCCCTCGCTGCGGGGCGATATGCCCTGTTCGCGGCAGATGCGCTGGGCCTGGCTCTGCGCGGAGGCTGGCGGAACGGGCGGCACGAAAGCGGCGAAAGCGCCGACGATCAGGGCGCCTCCGAGCGCGACGGCGGCATGCACCCGGCTGTTGGTCATGGCGGCGACTCCAAATATCCGTTGCCTGACCAACGCCTTGCCGAGGGCGGAGGTTGCCCTTCTCGACCCCGACTTGCCCGACTGCAGCCGCAATTTGCGCCGGAAGGGCTATACGACTGTCGCCTCTAATAGCTCTTCGGCAACCCCAGGACGCGCTCGGCGACGTAGCACAGGATCAGTTGCTCGCTCACCGGCGCGATGCGCGCGATCATGACCTCGCGCAGGAAGCGTTCCACGTGAAACTCCTTGGCGTAGCCGTAGCCGCCATGGGTGAGGACCGCACGCTCGCAGGCATCGTAGGCAGCGCGCGCTCCGAGATACTTCGACGAGTTGGCCTCCGCCCCGCATTCCTTGCCGTTGTCGTAGAGCCAGGCCGCCTTGAAGGCCATCAGGTTGGCCGCCTCGAGCGCCATCCAGCTCTCCGCCAGCGGATGCTGGATCGCCTGGTTCTTGCCGATCGGCCGGCCGAACACGATGCGCTCCTTGGCGTATTGCGTCGCGCGGTTGAGCGCGGCCCGGCCGATGCCGATCGCCTCGGCCGCGATCAGGACGCGCTCGGGGTTGAGCCCGTGCAGCAGGTAATGGAAGCCCTTGCCTTCCTCGCCGATGCGGTCCTCGAGCGGCACCTTCAGGCCGTCGATGAACACCTGGTTGGTGTCGATCGCCTTGCGGCCCATCTTGTCGATCTCGGTCACCTCGATCTTGGAGCGGTCGAAGTCGGTGTAGAACAGCGACAGGCCATCGGTCGGCCGCTTGCACTTCTCCTTGGGCGTCGTGCGGGCGATCAACAGCATCTTGTCGGCGACCGAGGCCGTCGTGGTGAAGGTCTTCTTGCCGTGCACGATGTAGCCGTTGCCGTCGCGCTCGGCCTTGGTGTCGAGCGCCGTGGTGTTCAGCCCGGCATCGGGCTCGGTGACGGCGAAGCAACCCTTGACCTTGCCCTTGATGATGTCGGGCAGGATGCGCTTCTTCTGCTCCTCGGTGCCGAACACCACGATCGGGTTCGGTCCGAAGATGTTGAGATGGATCGCCGAGGCGCCCTGCAGCGCGGCGCCCGACTCCGCGACGGTCTGCATCAGCAGCGCGGCCTCGGTGATGCCGAGGCCCGCGCCGCCATACTCCTCGGGCATGGCGATGCCGAGCCAGCCCGCCTCGGCCATGGTGCGGTAGAAGTCGTCGGGAAAGCCGCCTTCCTTGTCCTTCTTGAGCCAGTACCGGTCGTCGAACTGCGCGCAGAGCTTGGCGACGCTGTCCTTGATGGCGAGTTGATCCTCGGTGAACGCGAAATCCATGGTGATGCCTTAGCGATTGGCTGCCAGCCACGACAGCATGATGCGGTTGAACTGGTCGGGCCGCTCGACATTGGGCAGGTGACGCGCAGCAGCGATGCCTTCGTAACGACCGCCCGGGATCTTCGAAGCGATGAGCTGGTTGCGGTCGGGCGGCGTGCCCTGGTCCTCGTCGCCGCAGATCACCAGGGTGGGGGTCTTGATGGTCGGCAGCCGTTCGAGGTAGTCGAAGTTCTGGATCGCCGACATGCAGCCCGCCGAACCTTGCGGCGTGGTGCCGCTGATCGTGTCGCGGACCTCGCGCCAGCGCACCGGGTTCACTTTCTTGAACTCGTCGGTGAACCAGCGCTCCATCGTGCTGTCGGCCAGCGCCGCCAGGCCCTTGCTGCGGACGGTCGCCTTGCGCTCTTCCCAGGTCCCCGCCGAGCCGGGCGGCGTCGACGGCTGGGTGTCGCAGAGCGTCAGCGACAGCAGGTAGGTCGGGTTCGCCAGCGCGAAGCCCTGGCCGATCATGCCGCCGATCGACAGGCCGATGTAGTGCACCTTCTTGATGTCGAGCACGTCGAGCGCGCCCTTAACGTCAGCCGCCAGCGCGTCCATCGTGTAGTCGCCATCGACCGGGGCGCTGCCGCCGTGGCCGCGCATGTCCAGCCGCAGCACGCGGTAGCCGGCGGCCAGCAACGGCACCATCTGCTCGACCCACATGCCTCCGTCGGCGTTCAGCGAATGGCTGAAGCACACTGTCGGCGCGGCCTGCGGGCCAGCGAGATCGAAATAGACGCGTCGTCCGTCGAGAGAGAGCAGCATTGAAATTCCTCCTCCTCAGTCATCCTGAGCGAAGCGAAGGATCTCATGCCGGTTGCAAGCGGGATGAGGTCCTTCGCTGCGCTCGGGACGACATGAAATCACATCGCACTGATCCCGCCGTCGATCACGACCTCGGAGCCGGTCATGAAGCTCGATTCGTCGGAGGCGAGAAAGACCAGCGCCCAGCCCACTTCCTCGGGCCGTCCCAGGCGGCCGATCGGCACCTGGCGGCCGAGCTTCTGCTGCATCACCTCGTTGCCGAAGCGGTCGCGATAGCGGTCGAGGATGGGCGTGTCGATGAAGGTCGGATGCACCGAGTTGCAGCGGATGTTGTAGCCCGACTTGGCGCAGTGCAGTGCCACCGACTTGCTGAGCAGGCGCACGCCCGCCTTGGCCGAGTTGTAGGCCGCCATGTTGGCGCCGGCGATGATGCCGGAGATCGACGAGATGTTGATGACCGAGCCGCCCAGCCGACGGGTATGCTTCTTGATCTCGGCCACGCCATGCTTGCAGCCGAGGAACACGCCGTCGAGGTCGATGGCATGGACCTTGCGCCACTCCTCCAGCGTGATCTCCTCGACCGTCTTGCCGAGTCCGATGCCGGCTGAATTCACCAGCACGTGCAGGGCGCCGAACTTGTCGACGGCCTCTTGGATCGCGGCCTTCCAGTTGTCCTCGCTGGTGACGTCGAGCTTCACGAAATGTCCGGCCGAGCCCAGCTTGTCGGCCACCGCCTTGCCGCGGTCGGCGGCGATGTCGGCGACCACGACCTTGGCACCTTCCTGCGCCATCAGGGCGGCGGCATTGGCGCCCAGGCCGGACGCGCCGCCAGTGATCAGCGCCACCTTGCCTGCAAGGCGATCGGTCATGTCTTCTTCCTTCCTACTCTGGCTTCACGATGGGCGATA
>JAEWIV010000211.1 GCA_023386865.1 Pseudomonadota bacterium | reverse complement strand
GCTGCCATGGCGAACACGCCGGGATCGCCGCCGGAGACGACGACGACCTGGCGACCCGCGGCGGCGAGCGTCAGAGCGTGCCGCGCGCGATCCAGCTCGACGCGATTGTCGGAGGCGTGGCGGCATTGGCCGGAACGCTGCGGCACCCGGTCGAGGTAGGGACCGTAGCCGACGAGATCGGTGGCGCGGGCGAGCGCCGCCGCGGTCGCCGGCGTCATGAGCTCGGCCTTGCCCGGGCCGGTGCCGACCACGACGAGGGAGCCGCTCACAATCGTCTCCCCTCGCCCGGGATCAGCACCATGGCGAAGTAGGCGCCCGTCGTGCCGCACTGGGCGAGCGGCAGGATGCGCTCGTCGGCCATGGTGCCGCGCTCGACATAGACGGCGCGCGACAGCAGGCCTGCCGTCTCGACCGCGCGCCGCACCTTCGCGAGATTGCGGCCGACCTTCATGATCACGGCCGCATCGGCGAGTCGCAGGCGCTCGACCAGCTCGTTCTCGCCCAGGGTGCCGGGCAGCACGGCAAGCGCATCGTTGCCCCAGGTCATGGGCAGGTTGGCGCGTGTCCAGCAGCCCGACATGCCGGTCACTCCCGGCACGACTTCGACCGGGAAATCAGCGCTGAGCCGGCGCCACATGTGCATGAAGGAGCCATAGAAGAAGGGATCGCCCTCGGCCAGCAGGCCGACCGACTTGCCTTGTCGCAGCAGGGCGGCCAGGGCGGCCGCCGTGTGGCGATAGAACGCGCCGATCTTCTGCTGATAGTCGAGGCTGTCCGCCGGCACCTCATCGGTCACCGGATAATCCAGGCGCATCTCGGTCCGGCCCTCGGCCAGAAGCGGCGCCACGATGCGCCGCGCATTGCCGGGCGAACCGATCTTGGCGAAGTAGGCCACGACGTCGACCGCCTGCACCAGGCCTGCAGCCCGCAACGTGAGATAGCGCGCATCGCCCGGACCCACGCCGATGCCGTAGAGCGTTCCCGCCGTCGCCGTTCCAGCCAGGGAGTCGAGCACGCTCATTCGCGCTCGCTCGCCAGCGCGTTGATCGCCGCCGCCGCCATGGCGCTGCCGCCCTTGCGGCCGCGCACGATCAGGAACGGCACGCCGCCATGCGCCGCCAGCGCCTCCTTGGATTCCATCGCGCCGACGAAGCCGACCGGCAGGCCGATCACCGCTGCGGGCGGCGGCGCGCCGTCGTCGAGCATGTCCAGCAGCCGGAACAAGGCGGTCGGCGCGTTGCCGATGGCGATCAGCGAGCCGGCCAGCCGGTCGCGCCACAGGTCGAGCGCCGCTGCGCTACGCGTGTTGCCGAGGCGGCTGGCGATGGCCGGCACCGACGGATCGTCCAGGGTGCACAAGACGTCGTTGCCCGCGGGCAGGCGTGCGCGGGTGACGCCGTTGGCGACCATCTTGGAATCGCAGAAGATCGGCGCACCTTCCTTCAGCGCCCGGCGCGCGCGCTCGGCGAAGCCCGCTGACATGACGATGTCGCGCGCGATCTCGGGCATGCCGCAGGCATGGATGATGCGCACCGCGACCGGCTCCTCGGCCGCATTGAAGCGCGCGAGGTCGGACTCGGCGCGGATGATGGCGAAGGACCGGCGATAGATTTCCGCCCCGTCGCGCACATAGGCACGCTCAACCATCTCGCATCCCGTCGAACAAAGCCTCGAATTCCTCGACACCGATCACGCGCTCGACCGCGCCGCGGGTCGTGGCATTGCGGATCAGGCGGTAGGCGCCGGCCTCGCCGGCCAGCACCAGGTCCGACGGCAGCGAGCGTGCGCAGCCCTTGGCGCAGCCGGAAACGTGGATGCTGCCCTTCCAGCCGCGGACCGCCGCGATGGTCGCGAGCCGCCGGGCGTCGCCGCGGGCATCGACGCTGCTCGACGTGCAGTCGGGCGCGCCGGGGCAGGCCTCGACCTGCAGCACCGGATCGTTCTCCTCGACGATCAGCCCGGCATCCCGAGCTTCTTCCAGCACGAGCACGCCCGCGTGTTCGCGCACGGCAAAATAGACGGTGCGCCAGGGCGAGAGCCTGAGGTCGCCGGCCCCGGCATCGACCGCGAGCTTCACGAGTCGGCGAAGCTGGCGGGCTTCCAGTCGGCCGAACGGTGCTGCGACGCCGACCGCACCACCCAGCAGACCGAGCCGGCGTCCGCTGGCGGCCGGCACTTTGGCCATGGGCGAAAGTCGCGGGGCGACGGCTGCTGCCACCTCGGCGAACGCCGTCTCGTTCAAGCCGCGCAGGCGGACACCGCTCGTGACGGCGAGGAAGGCACGGGCGGCCACGATGGCGGTTTCAGCGGCATCCGCCGGCGGCAAGGTGCCAAGCCAGATGGTCCCGCCCATCCTGTCCAGGCCAAAGCCAAGCGATTCTCCGACTGCGGCAAGGCAGATGTCGGCGCGCTCGCCGGCGATCGAGATCACGCCACCGCCATCGACCAGCATGCCGAACTTGCCCGGCAAGGCATGCAGCCGCCTGTCGGACGTCAGTCCGTCCTCGATCGCGAGCGCGATCGGCCTGACATCGAAGGCCTGTGCCGAATCGACGCCGGCCAGCGGCGCCACCATGACGTTGCGTACCGCTTCGGTCTCGACATCGGGATCGAGCAGGCCGAGCTTCGCCAGCTCGATCTGCAGGTCGCCCAGGCGAGCTTCGGTCACGCCACGGAGCTGCAGGTTGGCGCGCCGCGTCAAATCGATATGGCCGTTGCCCCATCGCTCGGCGAGATCGGCAAGCGCCGTCGCCGTCTCGAGGCCGAAGGCGCCGCAGCGCGGGCGAACGCGCACGATCAGCCCATCGCCGCTGGCCATCGGCCGCAGGATGCCGGGGCACCAGCCCTTGACGTCGTTCGCGGCGTTCACCGGCCGGCCTCGGCCATCAGCCGGCGCAGCTCGTGGTCGACGGCATTGCGTCGCGTCGTCCATAGACCGCGCGCCAACGCGTCGTGCAGGCGCGAGGCGATGGCGGCGGCCGCTGCCGGATTCTTCTGCACCATGGCCGTACGCACGGCATCGTCGGCGATCAACGCGGCATGCATGGCATCGAACAGATGGCCGGGCACGCCCGCGGTGGCGGCGAAGGCGTAGAGCGCATCGACCGTCTGGGCGATCTCGGCCACGCCGCGGTGGTCGTGGTCCAGCATGCCCCGAAGCCAGCGCGGATTGGTGAGGCGGCCGCGCACCACGCGGGCGATCTCCTCGGCGATGCGCCGGGCCTTGGGGCTCTGCGTCTGGCTCGTGTCGAGGTGGTAGTGCTCGGGCTCTTTGCCGAGCTGCGCCGCGGCCGCGGCGAAGCCACCGGCGAAATCGGCGACGCCGTCGCCGTCCAGAAGGTCGCGCTCGCGATCGTCCTGGGGATGGACCAGCACGTCGGCCTCGGAGACACGGCTGCGGAATCCCGCGCTCTCGCGCACCGATTCCGGGCCACCATAGGCGTGGGTCACGGCGGCGAGATAGACCTCGCCCAGCTCGGCGCGGTCGCGCCATGTGCCGTCGAGCGCCGTGTCGGCCGCCTGCGCGCCGTAGCTGCCGGGCGCGCCGCCGAAGACGCGCGCGAGGTCGCCACCACGGCGGCGGGCTTCGGCCAGCGGATTGTCGTCGGCCGGCTCGTCGAGGGCGGCGACCCGGCGCACCGCCATGTCGAACAGGGCGATCTGCGTCTCGAAGATGTCGCGGAACAGGCCGGAGATGCGCAGCGTCACGTCGATGCGCGGCCGGTCGAGCACGGCCAGCGGCAGGATCTCGATCCCCGTGACCCGGCTCGAAGCCTTGTCCCAGACGGGCTTCACGCCTAGATACCACAAGGCCTGCGCAAGATCGTCGCCGCCGGTGCGCAACGAGGCCGAGGCCCAGAGATCGATCACCAGGGCGCGCGGCGGCTCGCCGTGATCCTGCAGATAGCGGCGCACCACCTCGTCGGCGGCGCGTACGCCGATCGCGGCCGCGGTGCGCGTCGGGATGGCGCGCGGATCGATCGAGGTGAGATTTCGACCGGTCGGC
>JAEWIV010000144.1 GCA_023386865.1 Pseudomonadota bacterium | reverse complement strand
CAACAAACGGTTAGACGAGGATCACGCTGGCTGGACATCCGGTGGGGTAATATTATAACAAATCACTATGCATGAGCGCATTTCCCCCGGCACGGCATTGCTCGCCATGAGCGCCCCCACCCGCATTGCGGCTGCGCTCGGTGTGGCGGCACTGCTGTGGCTCGCAGCCTGGTGGGCGCTGTGACCGCCGCTCTTCGCTTGGTGAACCTGACGGTCAGCTACGACCGTCATCCGGCGGTGCATCACGTGTCGGCGGAGATTCCCGCAGCCGAGATGACGGCCATCGTCGGCCCCAACGGCGCCGGCAAGAGCACGCTGCTCAAGGCCCTGTTGGGTCTGGCGCCGCATATCGAGGGTCGCATCGAATCGACGGCCAAGCGCATCGCCTATCTGCCACAGCAGGCCGAGATCGATCGGTCCTTCCCGATCTCGGTGTTCGACACCGTGCTGCTCGGCCGCTGGTCGCGCTTCGGCGGTTTCGGCTCGGCCAAGCCTGTCGACATCCACGACGCGCAGCACGCCATCGCGGCAGTTGGCTTGGCGGGCTTCGAGCGCCGGCCGATCGACACGCTGTCGGTCGGCCAGTTCCAGCGCGTGCTGTTCGCCCGCCTGCTGCTGCAGGACGCCGATCTCGTGCTGCTGGACGAGCCGTTCGCGGCCATCGATTCCAAGACCGTCAACGACCTCATGGCCGTGATCCAGCGTTGGCGCGCCGAGCAGCGCACGGTGGTCGCCGTGCTTCACGATCTCGACCAGGTGCGTCGCGACTTCCCCAACACGTTGCTGATGGCGCGCGAGCTGGTCGATGCCGGTCCGACCGCCAGGGTGTTGTCGGCCGACAACCTGCTGCGCGCCCGCGCCATGGCCGAGGCCTGGGACGAGCACGCCGGCGCCTGCGAAGTACCGATGAAGCTGAGCGCGTGATCGAAGCCCGCCGTCTAGCCTAGCGCAATGCTCTACGAATATCTCATCGCGCCGTTCGCCGACTTCGGTTTCATGCGGCGCGCCCTCGTGGCGAGCCTCGCCTTGTCGGTCGGCGGCTCGGCGATCGGCGTGTTCCTGATCCTGCGGCGCATGAGCCTGATGGGCGATGCGCTCGCGCATGCGCTGTTGCCCGGTGCGGCGCTGGGCTTCCTGCTGGGCGGCCTGTCGCTGCCGGCGATGAGCCTGGGCGGCTTCCTGGCCGGCGTTGCCACCGCGCTGGCCTCGGGCGTGATCGCCCGATTCTCGAGCCTGCGCGAGGACGCGAGCTTCGCCGCAGCCTATCTGACGGCCATTGCGCTCGGCGTGCTGATCGTGTCGTTGCGCGGCTCGGCGGTCGATCTGATGAATATCCTGTTCGGCGCCATCCTCGCCGTCGACGATACCGCGCTTGTACTGGTGGTCTCGACCGCGACGCTGACATTGGCCGGCCTTGCCGCAATCTACCGGCCGCTGGTCGTCGAATGCTTCAATCCGGGCTTCCTCGCCGCCATGGGCATCCGGGGCTCGGTCTATCACTACCTGTTCCTGGCGCTCGCCGTGTTGAACATGGTGGCGGGCTTCCAGGCCTTGGGAACGTTGATGGCGCTCGGCCTGATCCTGCTGCCCGCCGTCGCCGCCTCGTTCTGGGCGCGCGAAGTGTGGTCGATGACTTTGGTCGCCGCGCCGATGGCCTTCGCTTCCGCCCTCATCGGCCTGCTGGTGTCGTTCCATGCCGGCCTGCCGTCGGGCCCAGTGATCGTGCTGTTTGCCAGCCTGTTTTTCCTGGCTTCGCTGCTCCTCGGCTCGCGCGCCGCCGGGCGCGCCAGGCTCTCGCATCCGGTTCACCTTCGCGGTTAGAGTACCGCGATGGCAGACACATCTTCGCCGGTTCCCGGCGTCACGCTCAAGAACACCACGGCCAACAACATCGGCATCCGCTATGCCGAGATCGGCAGCGGCCCGCTGGTGCTGTTCTGCCACGGCTGGCCGGAGAGCTGGTACTCGTGGCGTCACCAGCTCACGGCGGTGAGCGCCGCGGGTTTCCGCTGCGTCGCTCCCGACATGCGCGGCTATGGCGGCACCCAGGCGCCCGAGCCGATCGATCAGTACACGCTCCATCACCTGGTCGGCGACATGGCCGAGCTGATCAAGGCGCTAGGCGAGACGAAGGCGATCATCGTCGGCCACGACTGGGGCGCGCCGGTCGCCTGGCACGCCGCTCTGTGGCGCCCCGATCTCTTTCCCGCGGTCTGCGCGATGAGCGTGCCCTACGCGCCGCCCGGCTACGTCGACGTGCTGACGGCGCTGGAGAAGCTCGGCATCAACGACTTCTACCTGCAATACTTCCAGAAGCCAGGCGTGCCCGAGGCCGAGCTGCAGCAGGACATCCGCGGCGCGCTGCGCCGCATCTATTTCACCGCTGCGGGCGACTTCACCGAGAAAGGCAAGGGCTTCGCCCGCCTGGGCGACGGCACGCTGCTCACCAACACCGTCGATCCCGAGACGCTGCCGGCATGGCTGAGCGAGGCCGACCTCGACTACTACGCTCAGGAGTTCTCCCGCACCGGCTTTCGCGGCGGCCTGAACTGGTACCGCAACCTCAGGCGCAACTGGGAGCTCGGCGGCCCCTGGCGCGGCCAGCCGATCCGGCAGCCGTCGCTGTTCATCGCCGGCAGCCGCGACGGCGTCCTGCGATTTCCGGCCGCCCAGGCGCAGCTCGGCGCCTTCCCCAAGACCCTGCCCGGCCTGCGAGGCAGCTATATCCTCGAGGGTGCCGGCCACTGGGTGCAGCAGGAGCGGCCGGCCGAGGTCAACAAACTGTTGATCGACTTCCTGAAGGGCCTGTGATCCACTCGAGCCATTGGAGGCGCCGATGATCCGTCTTCTCAGCTTGGCACTCGCCGCTCTGCTTGCCGTTGCCGCGCCATCCTGGGCGCAGTGCGACGATGCTCCGCCGCCGCCGCCGCCGCAGGGCGACCAGCCCACGACCTGACATGCCGCTCGCGTCCCGCCGCCGGCTGCTGGCGGCGCTGTCGCTTGCGTGCGTGGGCGCCTGTGCGTCGCCCGCGAACTATTCGGCCATGGTGGCCGGCGTGCCGCCGGGCCTTGGTCCGGCGCCGGTCTATCGCAATGCCATCACCGTCGGATCGGTTACGCTCGGCCGCGACGTGGGTACGCCGTGGAGCGCCGCGGCCGGTCCCGATCAGGTGCAGCAGGCGCTGCTCCAGACACTGGCTGGCGCCGGCCTGGGGCGGCCCGCCGGCGGTCGCTTCCGCCTCGACGGCCAGTTGCTGACGCTCAGCCGGCCCTATGCCGGCTTTGCCATGACGGTGACGGCCGCGATCGCCTGGCGCCTGACCGACGTCACCAGCGGCACCATGGTCTACGACAGGGCGCTGCAGGGGCTGGGCGCGGCAACGCTCGACGACGCCGTCGACAACAACAATCGGCTGCGCATCGCCGAGCAGCGCGCCGTGCGCGCCAACCTGCAGCAGCTCGTCCAGGAGCTCTATGCGCTACCCGGGCGCTGACTACTTCTTTTCGTCGAATCTCAGCGCCGCGCCGTTCATGCAGTAGCGCTGGCCGGTGGGCTTAGGCCCATCGGGAAAGACGTGGCCGAGATGGCCGCCGCACTTGGCGCAATGCACCTCGGTGCGCGTCATGAAGTGGCTGGTGTCGGTCGAGGTGCCGACGGCGTCGGCGATCGGCGCCCAGAAGGACGGCCAGCCCGAGCCGCTTTCGTACTTCGTGCTCGAATCGAACAACGGTTCGCCGCAGCCGGCGCAACGGAAGGTGCCGCTGCGCTTTTCGTTGTTGAGCGGACTGGTGAACGGACGCTCGGTGCCGTGGTCGCGCAGCACGTGATGCCGCAGCGGGTCGAGCTCCTTCTTCCACTCGGCGTCGCTCTTCTTGACGGAATAGTCAGCGGCCATGGTTCCCTCCTATACCAGCGTTCGCAGCTCGGCTGTGGCGACCGAGAGCATGGCGAGATCGAGCATGCCGGCCGTCGCCAGCTCCTCCTTCAGCAGTCGATCGACGCGATCGAGCGCGAGCTTGCGCGGCTCGCTCCAGCGCGCGATCGCGGCGTCGGCATCGCCGGCTGCGTGCGGCCGCGCGGCGCCGAGCGCCGACGCCAGGAGGTCGGCATGCAAGGTGACGAGCTCGTCCTGTACGGCCAGTGCCGCCTGCGCCGGCCACTGCCCTTCACGCGGCAGCTTCTGTGCCGCGATCGCCAGCCGGGCCAGCGACAGTCGCTCGCCCAGTCGGAAGTAGAGACGGGTCGCCGTTTCGATGCTCACGCCATGGGCATGCGCCGCCAGCATCAGGTCGCCGGCTGCCGCCAGGGTTTCGAGAGCGGCCGCGCGCCGCGCGACGCCGGTCGGCGCGCCCATCGCCTCGAAGGCGGCCGCGCGCTCGCCGAGCGCCGCGCCTTCCGCCTCGCCGATCAGCTCGACCGGGAGGTCGCCCAAGGATGCCACCGATGCGGCGAGCTGCTCCGTCGCGGCCATGGCGTCGATGGGCTGCGGCAGGCGGCGCAGCGCCCACTGCACGGTTCGCGTCAGGAAACGTTGGGAGGCCACCAGCATGCGGATCTGCGCCTCGGCCTTGAGCGCGGGATCGAGGGCCTCGATGTCGCCCCACAGGTCACGCAGCTTCCAGGCATCGCGCACCACGGCGAAGGCGCGGGCGATCGCCGCGGCCGGCGCACCGGTACGGCCGGCCATGTTGCGCACGAAAGTCGGCCCACAGCGGTTGACCAGGGAGTTCACGACCTGAAGCGCCGTGATCTCGCGGCGCAGGCGGTGGGCGCGGATCGAGGGCTCGTGCTTCACGCTGAGCGCTGTCGGGAAGTACCGCAGCAGCTCGCCCTCGAGCAGCGGGTCGTCGGGCAGGTCGGAGTCGAGGATCTCGTCGTGGAGATCGATATTGGCGTAGGACAGGAGCGTGCAGAGCTCCGGCCGGGTCAGGAACTGCCGGTTCTGGCTGCGTGTGCGCATGGCGGCCGAATCGGGCAGGAACTCGACGGCGCGATCGAGCCGGCCGCTACGCTCGAGTGCGCGCATGAAGCGCTCGAGCCGGTCGTGCTCCTCGCCCGCCTGCTCCTCGGCGACGCTGATCGCCTGGCTCTGCTGGTAGTT
Organism: Pseudomonadota bacterium; assembly: GCA_023386865.1. Taxonomy (GTDB): domain Bacteria; phylum Pseudomonadota; class Alphaproteobacteria; order Reyranellales; family Reyranellaceae; genus Reyranella. Next base: position 6,026 of record JAEWIV010000144.1, on the reverse strand, counting down.
GTGTCGCAGCACCAGGCTCGCCACCTCGTCGGTCATGGAGAACAGCAGCGCGTCGCGATCCGCGCGTTCGAGCGCGCCGCGCCGGATCGCCTCTCCGGTGACGATCTTGATGTTGACCTCGTGGTCGGAAGTGTCGACGCCGGCCGAGTTGTCGAGCGCATCGGTGTTGATCTTGCGCCCGGCCAGCGCCGTCTCGATGCGGCCGCGCTGGGTGAAGCCGAGATTGGCGCCTTCGCCGACCACGCGCGCGCGCACCTGGTCGCCGTCGATACGCAAGTGATCGTTGGCGCGATCGCCGGCGTCGGCCTGGCTTTCGCTCGAAGCCTTCACATACGTGCCGATGCCGCCGAAATAGAGCAGGTCGACCGGTGCGGCGAGGATCGCGCGCATCAGGTCGATCGGCGTCATGGTCGGCGCCTCGACGCCCAGCACGGCGCGCGCCTCGGCCGACAGCGCGATCGACTTGGCGGCACGGTCGTAGATGCCGCCGCCCGCCGACAAGAGCGCCTTGTCGTAGTCCATCCACGACGAGCGCGGCAGGTCGAACAGCCGCTTGCGCTCGTCCCAGCTCGTCGCCGGGTTGGGCGCGGGATCGATGAAGATGTGGCGATGGTCGAAGGCGGCGACCAGCTTGATGTGCCTGGACAGCAGCATGCCGTTGCCGAACACGTCGCCCGACATGTCGCCGACGCCGGCCACAGTGAAGGGCGTGGTCTGGATGTCGTGGCCGAGCTCGCGGAAGTGGCGCTTGACCGATTCCCAGGCGCCACGGGCGGTGATGCCCATCTTCTTGTGGTCGTAGCCCGCCGAGCCGCCCGAGGCGAAGGCGTCGTCGAGCCAGAAGCCGTATTCCCGGGCGAGCGCGATGGCGATGTCGGAAAAGGTCGCGGTGCCCTTGTCGGCGGCGACCACGAGATAGGGATCGTCGGGGTCGTGCCGTACCACGTCGGCCGGCGGCTCGATGCCACCGGCGGCGTAGTTGTCCGTGAGGTCGAGCAAGCCGCGGATCAGCGTCTGGTAGCAGGCGATGCCCTCGGCCTGGATCTGCTCGCGCGTGCCGGCGCCGCCTTGTGCGTTGGTCGGTGGCCGCTTGACGTAGAAGCCGCCCTTGGAGCCCAGCGGGACGATCACCGCGTTCTTGACCATCTGGGTCTTCATCAGGCCCAGAATCTCGGTGCGGAAGTCCTCGCGCCGGTCGGACCACCGGATGCCGCCGCGGGCCACGCGGCCGCCGCGCAGATGGATGCCCTCCATGCGCGGGCTGTAGACGAAGATCTCGACCAGCGGCCGCGGCGCCAGCAGCTCGTCGATCGCGCGGCTGTCGATCTTGATGGAGATCCAGTCCTTGCCGGACTGCCAGTAGTTGGTGCGCAAGGTGCAGCGCACGGCATTGAGGAAGCGCCGCAGGATGCGATCCTCGTCGAGGGTCGCCACGCCCTCGAGCGCGCCGGCGATCTCGCCTTCCAGCCGGTCGAGCTGCTGCTTGCGGGCATCGGATGCAGCGCCGCCCAGCGCCGGATCGAACCGCGCCAGGAACAGGTCGACCACCAGCCGTGCGATCGCCGGAAACGACGACAGCACGCGCTCCATGTAGTCCTGGCTGAAGGCGATGCCCGCCTGGCGCAGGTATTTGGCGTAGGTGCGCAGGATCGCGACCTCGCGCCAGGCCAGGCCGGCGGCCAGCACCAGGCGATTGAGGCCATCGCTTTCGAGCGCCCCGGCCCACACCTTGTCGAGGGCCTCGGCGAAGCGCGGACCCGCCCGCTCGAGGTCGACCGGCGACTTGTCCGCGGTTTCCACGCTCAGCACCTGCAGCGCCACGGCCCCATCGGCGCCCTTCAGCAGAAACGGCGCTTCGCTCAGCACCCGCAGACCGAGATTCTCGGCCAGCGGCAGGATGTCGGACAGCGCGAGCGGCGCCTCGGGATGGAACAGTCGGAGCGTGAGGCGATGCGCCGGCAGACCGGGAGCGCGATGCAGCCGCACGCCGAACGGCCGGCCCGCGAGGGCGGCCTGAACCAGCTCGATGTCGGCCACCGCCTGGCCGGCATCGAAGCTGTCGCGATAGATGACTGGAAACCAGTCGCGCCAATGGCGGGCGGCGGCGCGGCCTTCGACCTCGCCCAGCTTGTCCTGCAGGGCGGCGCGGAAACGGTCGTTCCACGAGGTTGCGGCTTCGGCGAGCGCGCGCTCGAGCTCGGCGAGATCGGGTGTCGGTGTGTCGTTGGAATCGAGCTTGAGCGTGTAAAGGACCTGGGCCAACGCCGAGTCGCTGCTGACCGAGACGTCGGCCGATTGCACCTTGCCGCGCCAGGCGCGCTCGAGGAGGGCCGCGAAATGGTCGCTGAGAGCCGCGTCGAAGCGCTCGCGCGGCGCGAACACCAGACAGGTTGCGAAGCGGCCGACGGCGTCGCGGCGGGCGAACAGGGCCACACGCCGCCGCTCCTGCAACTGCAGGATGCCCAGCACGTGGTCGTAGAGCATGTCCTCGTCGATCTGGAACAGCTCGTCGCGCGGATACGCCTCGAGGATGGCGAGCAGCGCCTTGCCGTCGTGACTGTGGATGTCGAGCCCGGACCGCCTCAGGATGGTGTCGACGCGGCCGCGCAGCAGCGGCACGTCTTGCACCATGGCGTGATAGGCCGCCGACGTGAACAGGCCGACCAGGCGCCGCTCGCCGGTGACGCGGCCGTCGGCGTCGTATGTCTTCACGATCACGCAATCCATCGGTCCGCTGCGATGGACCAGCGATTGTCGGTCGGTCTTGATGATCAGGATGTTGTGCGGGCCGCGGGCAAAACGCGACATCGCCTCGCCGCCGCCCAGCCCGGCCTCGAACAGCCGCACCTCGTCGCGGCGCAGGATGCCGAGCGGCGACCCCGGCACGATCTCGTACCGCAGGCCGCCTGGCTGCGCTGCGTCCTCGGCGTAGCGATAGCGGCGGTGGCCCAGGAAGGTGAAATGATCGGCCTCCAGCCAGCGCAGGAAGTCGTCGTATTCCGCGAGGTTGGGCGAGCGGCTGGGGGCGAGATCGGCGACGGCGTCGAGACAGGCGCGGCCCATCGGCCGCCAGTCCTCGACCGCCAGCCGCACCTCGGCCAGCACGCGGGTCAGGGCGGCGGCCAGCTCGTCGAGCAGGGCGGGATCGGCCTGGCGGTCGATCTCGATGTGCATCATCGATTCCGGCTTGGCGCGCTCGCCGGCCTCGATGGCGAAGCCCGAAACGTCGCCGTCTAGGTCACGCCGCACCGCCAGCACCGGATGGGCGAGCAGGTGGACGTTGATCTCGCGCCGATTGAACTCGCCGACGATCGAATCGACCAGGAACGGCATGTCGTCGTTCACGATCTGAACGATGGTGTGGCGGCTTTCGAAGCCGTGATCGGCGTCAGTGTTGAACACCCGCACCTTGGCAACGCCGGGCAGGCGACGGCGGGCGAAGGCGAGCAGGGAGACGGCGCCGGCGGCACGCTGGTCGGCGGATGCCGCGGCGAGGTCCTTGTCGGCGACCCGGCCATACAGGCGGCGGGCGAATTGGGCTGCTTCCTCGCCGGCGATCGCCAAAGCCGCGGCGCAGATGGCATCGAGACCGTAGACACGCGGGGCCAGGACAGTGGCCATGGGGGACGCCCTCCCAGTCGGCGTTGGTGTCGGAGCGTTTGCCGATCGATGTACGCTGGACCCGATGTTACGTCCGACCATGACATTCTGACGACGGAGATCGCCGTGGCCGAAAGTGCCCACCACATCTTGTGTTTTGGAGGGTGCCCCGACGCAGGATAGCCGATTCGCTGCGGTTTCTGTTCCACGGCCTAGGAATCCGCGGGAAAGCGCGTTTTGTTCTCCTCCCTTGCTGCGCTTGCGAAGGCCTGGCGATGGCCAAATTCATAAAATTTGAAAGGACATTTTATCTATATATTTCAGTGTTTTAGGTGTCCATTCTTCAGATTCACAGCCGGGGTAAAAATTTGGCAATGACACGGCTTTTGCGGGGCGTATCATCAAGGAATAGGGGGCTCACCCAATAGCCCTCCCAATATCTAGGTGTCCTTCCACAGAGTGTTCCATCCACAACTGTGGACAAAAGCAAGAATGGGGGCCGCAAGTGTTTGATGTCGTTCAAGTTCGCTCTGGTGCACGGGTTGTTACCGATCCCTCCCGGGACGCCCGGCTCACCGCCTTCGGCAAAGCCACCCTCTCCGACCGCTACCTGATGCCCAATGAGAGCTATCAGGAGATGTTCGCGCGTGTCGCTTCGGCCTATGCCGACGACGACGGCCATGCCCAGCGGCTCTACGACTACATCAGCAATCTGTGGTTCATGCCGGCGACGCCGGTGCTGAGCAACGGCGGCACCAGCCGTGGTCTGCCGATCTCGTGCTTCCTGAACGAAGCCAACGATTCGCTGGAAGGCATCGTCGGCCTGTGGAACGAGAACGTCTGGCTGGCCGCGCGCGGCGGCGGCATCGGCTCGTACTGGGGCAACCTCCGTTCGATCGGCGAGAAGGTCGGCATGAACGGCAAGACCTCCGGTGTCGTGCCCTTCATCCGCGTCATGGACTCCCTCACGCTCGCCATCAGCCAGGGCTCGCTGCGCCGCGGCTCGGCGGCGGTCTACCTGCCGGTGAACCATCCCGAGATCGAGGAATTCATCGAGATCCGCCGGCCGACCGGCGGCGATCCCAATCGCAAGGCGCTGAACCTGCACCACGGCCTGCTGATCTCCGACGCCTTCATGCGCGCCGTCGAGGCCGACGAGGAATGGGCGCTGGTCAGCCCCAAGGACGGCGCCGTCCAGCGCAAGATCTCGGCGCGCCACCTCTGGATCCGCATCCTGACCGCCCGCATCGAGACCGGCGAGCCGTACCTGGTGTTCGTCGACCATGTGAACAGCGCGCGCCCCGAGCACCACAAGATGGCCGGCCTCGAGGTCAAGACCTCGAACCTGTGCAGCGAGATCACGCTGCCGACCGGCGTCGACCATCACGGCAAGCAGCGCACCGCCGTGTGCTGCCTCTCCTCGCTGAACCTCGAGACCTATCTCGAGTGGCACGAGCATCCGACCTTCATCGAGGACGTGATGCGCTTCCTCGACAACGTCCTGCAGGGCTTCATCGACAACGCCGGCTCCGACTTCGCCCGCGCCACCTATGCCGCCATGCGCGAGCGCTCGGTCGGCCTCGGCGTCATGGGCTTCCACTCCTTCCTGCAGGCCAACAACGTTCCGCTCGAATCGGTGATGGCCAAGGTGTGGAACAAGAAGATGTTCAAGCACATCCGCGGCCAGTGCGACGAGGCGTCGAAGGCGCTCGCCAAGGAGCGCGGTGCCTGCCCGGATGCGGCCGATTTCGGTGTCGAGGAGCGCTTCTCCAACAAGCTCGCCATCGCGCCCACCGCCTCGATCTCGATCATCTGCGGCGGCGCCTCGCCCGGCATCGAGCCATCGGCGGCCAACGTCTACAACCACAAGACCCTGTCGGGCTCGTTCGTGGTGCGCAACCCGTACCTCGAGAAGATGCTCGAGCAGAAGGGCAAGAACGACGAGGACACCTGGACCTCGATCACCGTCAGCCAGGGCTCGGTGCAGCATCTCGACTGCCTCGACGACCACGAGAAGGCGGTGTTCAAGACGGCGTTCGAGATCGACCAGCGCTGGCTGGTCGAGCATGCCGCCGACCGCGCCCCCTTCATCTGCCAGAGCCAGTCGCTCAACCTCTTCCTGCCGGCCGACGTGCACAAGCGCGACCTGCACCAGATCCACATGATGGCCTGGAAGCGCGGCGTGAAGAGCCTCTACTACTGCCGCTCGCTGTCGATCCAGCGGGCGGAGACGGTCGCCGGCGAGGCGCTCGCCCTGCCGCTCGGCGATCATGCCCTTTCAACCCCCCGAGTTAATGGAAGCCTGATCGACGCTCCCTCGACGGTGCCGTTCGGTACGCCGGCGGCACCCAATCAATCGACCGACTACGAAGAGTGTCTTAGCTGTCAGTAGCCGCAGCCGTCCTCGACGCGCCGCGGGTCCAAAC
>JAEWIV010000017.1 GCA_023386865.1 Pseudomonadota bacterium | reverse complement strand
CGCCAAGCTCGCCGCGCGCGGCCTCTGCCCTGGCACGTCAGGCAACATCAGCGCGCGCATCGACGACGGTTGGTTGATGACGCCGACCAATTCCTCGCTCGGCGAGCTCGAGCCCGGCCAGCTCTCCAAGCTCGACCTTTCAGGCAAGCACGTCGGCGGCGACCCGCCGACCAAGGAGGCGCTGCTGCACCGCTCGGTCTACGACGTGCGGCCCAAGGACGGCGCCATCGTGCACCTGCATTGCACGCACGCCGTGGCGATCTCGTGCCTCGATCCGTCGTGCCACCACAACAAGGGGACGACGCTGCCGCCCATCACGCCCTACTTCGTGATGCGCGTCGGCAAGCTGCCGCTCGTGCCCTACTTCAAGCCCGGCGACCCCAAGCTGGCCGACGCCATCCGCGAGTACGCCAAGGGCCACCGCGCCGTGCTGCTGGCCAATCACGGCCCGGTCGTCGCCGGCACCTCGCTGTCGGCGGCGTCGGCCTCGATCGAGGAGCTGGAGGAGACCGCCAAGCTTCATCTGCTGCTGCAGGGGTTCAGGGTGCGGCTGCTGAACGATGCGCAGGTGCGCGAAGTCGAAGAAGCGTTTCCGTCGTGATTACGACAATCACCTTCCTCCCCACGCAGTGGGGAGGTGTCCGCGAAGCGGACGGAGGGGTCATAGGCACCAGTACCGTTGCCCATGACCCCTCCGGCCCCACGGGCCACCTCCCCAGCGAAGCTGGGGAGGAAAATCAGGGATAAGCCATGCCCAAGCTCGCCGCCAATCTCTCCTGGATCTATCAAGAAGTGCCGTTCCTGCAGCGCTTCGGCGCCGCCGCTGCGCACGGCTTCAAGGCGGTCGAGATCCTGTTCCCCTACGAGGCGCCTGCCGCCGACATCGCGGTCGAGCTGAAGAAGCACAAGCTCACACAGGCGCTGTTCAACGTGCCGGCTGGCGACGCCAGCAAGGGCGAGCGCGGCTTTGCCGCCCTGCCTGGCCGCGAAGCCGACTTTGCCGCTGCCCTCGACAAGGCATTGGACTACGCCAAGGTCCTGGAGTGCCGTACGCTGCACATCATGTCGGGCATGATCGCGCCCGGCGCCGACGTGAAGGCGATGCACCGGACCTTCATCGCCAACCTCAAGAGGGCAGCCGACCGCACCGCCAAGAGCGGCATCACGCTGGTGCTGGAGCCCATCAACCATCGCGACATTCCCGGCTACTTCACCAACACCACGGGTCAGGTCGAGCAGATCATGAAGGAAGTCGGTGCACCGCATCTCAAGCTGCAGCTCGACCTCTATCACCTGCAGGTCACGGAAGGCGACCTGACCAAGCGGACCGAGCGGCTGTTCCCGATCACCGCGCACGTGCAGATCGCGGGCAACCCCGACCGCAACGAGCCCGACATCGGCGAGGCCAACCACCTCTATCTACTCGATGTGCTCGATCGGCTGGGCTACCAGGGTTACGTCGGTCTCGAATACAAGCCCAAGACCACGACCGGCGCGGGCCTCGGCTGGGCCGCCAAGTACGGCATCAAGGCATAGGAACCATGGCGAACAAGAATACTCCCGTTGTCGCCTTCGTCGGCCTGGGCTCGATGGGGCTCGGCATGGCGAAGAACCTGCTCAAACACGGGCACAAGGTGATCGGCGTCGATCCCAGCGCGCCGGCGCGCGAGGCCTTCGCGGCCGCCGGCGGCAAGATCGCGGCCAACCCCGGGGAGGCTGCCGCTGGCGCCGACGCGGTGATCGTGGCCGTGGTCAACGCCCAGCAGGTCGACGCCGTGCTGTATGGCGAGAGCGGCGCTGTCGCCACGCTGCGCAAGGGCGGGCTGGTGATGCAGTGCGCCACCGTGCCGGCCGCGTTCGCGAAGTCCCTGGGCGAGCGTCTCGCGAAATCGGGGCATGACCTTTTGGACGCGCCGATGTCGGGCGGGCGCGCCCGCGCAGAATCGGGCGAGCTCACCTTCATGGCCTCGGGGTCGACCAAAGCATTCGCGTCGGCCGAATCGATCCTGTCGGCGACTTCCGCCAAGGTCTTTCGGCTGGGTGACACGCCGGGCATCGGCTCGCTGGTCAAGACGGTGAACCAGCTTCTGGCCGGCGTGCACATCGCGACGGCGGCCGAGGCAATGGCGCTCGCCGCCAAGGCAGGCGCCAATACCCGGGAAGTCTATGACGTGATATCGGCCAGCGCCGGCAATTCCTGGATGTTCGGCAATCGTGTGCCGCACATGCTCGACGACGACTACACGCCGCTCTCGGCGGTCGAGATCTTCGTGAAGGACCTCGGGCTGGTGCTGACCACCGGTCACGAGCACCGGCTGCCGCTGCCCATGGCCGCCGCGGCACACCAGCTTTTCCTCGCCGCAGCCGGCGCCGGCTGGGGGCGGCTCGATGACGCAGCGGTCGTCAAGGTCTACGAGCAGGCGGGCGACTTCAAAGTGTCGTCGCCGAGGAAGTAGACTTCGGGATGCATCGCGACCGCTTCACCAAGATCGTCGCCACGCTCGGTCCCGCCTCCTCCAGCCGCGAGCGCCTGCGCGCGCTGTTCGAGGCCGGCGCCGACGTCTTTCGCCTCAACTTCAGCCATGGCACGCAGGACGACCATCGCCAGCGCGTCGAGCTTCTCCGCGCGCTGGAGAAGGAATACAGGCATCCCATCGCCATCCTGATGGACCTGCAGGGCCCCAAGCTGCGGCTCGGCGCCATGGCCGACGGCCCGCTGGAATTGAAGAAGGGCCAGAAGATCCGCTTCGACATGGACGAGGCGCCGGGCACCGCCGGGCGCGTCCCCCTGCCCCATCCCGAGATCTTCAAGGCCGCCAAGCCCGACGGCATCCTGCTGATCGACGACGGCAAGGTGCGTCTGCGCATCACCGCGCACGACCAGGCCACGATCGAAGCCACGGTCGAGGTGCCCGGTCAGATCAGCGATCGCAAAGGAGTGAACCTCCCCAACCTCGCGATCCCGCTGTCGCCGATGACGACCAAGGACCATCGCGACCTCACCTACGGCCTGTCGCTCGGCGTCGACTGGGTGGCGCTCTCCTTCGTGCAGCACGCCATGGATATCGCCGAGCTCAAGAAGCTGGTGGCGGGCCGCGCCGCCGTGATGGCCAAGCTCGAGAAGCCGCTGGCCATCGACCATCTCGACGAGATCATCGAGCAGAGCGACGGCATCATGGTGGCCCGGGGCGATCTCGGCGTCGAGATGCCTCCCGAAGCCGTGCCGCCGCTGCAAAAGCGCATCCTCGCGGCCTGCCGGGTCGCCGGCAAGCCCGCCATCGTCGCCACCCAGATGCTCGACTCGATGGTGCATTCGCCGACGCCGACGCGGGCCGAGGCATCCGACGTCGCGACCGCCGTCTACGACGGCACCGACGCCGTGATGCTGTCGGCGGAGTCCGCCTCCGGCGACTACCCGATCGAAGCGGTGGCGATCATGAATCGCATCCTGAGGAGCGTCGAGGGCGATCCCCTCTATCGCCGACTGATGGATGCCAGCCGTCGCGAGCCCGACGCGACCACCGCCGATGCGATCAGCGCCGCCGCCCGTCAGTGCGCGCACACGCTGTCGGCCGCCGCCATCGTGACCTACACGACCACAGGCTCCACGACGCTGCGTGCTGCGCGCGAGCGGCCGGACGTGCGCATCCTCTGCCTGACGCCGGTGCTGGATACGGCCCGGCGCATGACGCTGACCTGGGGCGTGCATCCCATCCAGACCGACGACGCGCACAACTTCGGCGACATGGTGGCGCGCGCCGTGCGTGTGGCGCGGCAGCAGAAGATCGCCAAGCCAGGGGAACGGCTGGTGATCACCGCCGGGGTGCCGTTCGGCACGCCAGGCGCGACGAACATCCTGCGCATCGCTCACGCCTGACCGCACCTGCACGCGCTGGTGGTGCCGTGCGGTGGTTTGGCACTGTTGCACTGGAGCAACGCGACACGGACGATACCAAGAGCGGCGAATGTCCTTGGAATCGCCCCAGTGTGACCCTCAAAAGATCGGGGATGGAGCCGACGTTGCGCACGTAAGGATTTTCAGAAGTAGCAGCGCATCGAGAGGCGATCGTGAAACGCAATCCGCGGACCACTGCCCGTCCCTTCCGACCGGACGCCCTCACCTGGATCGACTTCCTGGTCATCGCCGCCATCGTCCTGACGTTCGCGGTGATCGCCAGCACCACCATTAGTCATGCCAAGGCATCGGACTACAACGATCCGCCGACCTTTTCGACAGAAATGGGGCACAACCAATCAGATGCCGGCTTGATCAAGGCAAGAATAAGATTGGCCCACGGCGGCCCCTGGAACTAACGCCGGTCGATCACCCGCCGCGCCTTTCCCATCGAGCGCTCGACGGCGCCGGGTACTGCGATCTCCACTGTGGCCGAGAGGCCGCACATTCCCTTCAGCCGCCGCACCAGCCCACCCGCAGAGCGGCCGGCAGCCTCGCTTTCCAGCACAGCCCTCGCCTCGACCCGGACCAGAAGATCGTCCAGGGCGCCGCTGCGCGTCAGCTCGATGACGTAATGCCCGGTCAGCACCGGGTCGCGCAGGATCTGCTCCTCGACCTGGCTCGGGAACAGGTTCACGCCGCGCACGATCAGCATGTCGTCGCTGCGGCCGGTGATCTTGGCCATGCGCCGCATGGCCGTGACCGAGCCCGGCAGCAGGCGCGTCAGGTCGCGGGTGCGGTAGCGGATGACCGGCATCGCCTCCTTGGTGAGCGAGGTGAAGACCAGCTCGCCGGGCCCGCCGTCGTCGACCGGCGTGCCGGTCTCGGGGTCGACGATCTCGGGATAGAAATGGTCCTCCCAGATGGTCGGCCCATCCTTGCTCTCGACGAACTCACAGGCGACGCCCGGTCCCATCACCTCGCTCAGGCCATAGATATCGACGGCGTCGATGCCCAGCCGCCGCTCGATCTCGGCGCGCATGCCCTCGGTCCACGGCTCGGCGCCGAAGATGCCGACGCGCATGGCGGTCTCGCGGGGATCGACGCCCTGGCGCTCGAACTCGTCGGCGATCGCCAGCATGTAGCTGGGAGTCATCAGCACCACCCGCGCGCCGAACTCGCGGATCAGCTGGACCTGCCGCTCGCCGAAGCCACCCGACATCGGCACCACCGTGCAGCCCAGCCGCTCGCCGCCGTAATGCGCGCCGAGGCCTCCGGTGAACAGGCCGTAGCCATAGGCGTTGTGGATGATGTCGCCCGGGCGGGCGCCGCCGGCGTACAGCGAGCGCGCCATCAGGTCGGCCCACAGATCGATGTCGCGCGCCGAGTAGCCGACCACGGTCGGCCGTCCCGTCGTGCCGCTCGAGGCGTGAACGCGCACACACTTTTCCCGAGGGATGGCGAGCATGCCGTAGGGATAGGCATCGCGCAGGTCCGCCTTGGCGGTGAAGGGAAAGCGCCGCAGATCCTCGAGCCGTCCCAGATCGTCGGGATGGACGCCCACGCCCACGCACTTGGCGCGGTACGGCGCCTGGTTGTCGTAGGCATGACGGACCGCCGCGCGCAGACGTTCGAACTGCAGCGCCCGCAGGGCGTCGAGAGAGACGGCGGTTTCAGAAAACATGCTCACCTGAACCCAAAGCGGCGATAGGCATAGCCCAGCCCGATCAGCGCCGCACCGAGGCCGAGGAACGAAAAGACGCGCAACAGGCCCTGCAGTCCCGCCATGTCGATCAGGAAGACCTTGGCAACCACGACGCAGACCAGCACCATGCCGGCGTGGCGCAGCGCCGCGGCGTTACGCAGGAAGCCCAATGCCAGCAGGGCCACGCCGAACAGCAGCCAGACTGCCGAGTAGACGTAAAGCTCCAGTCCGGAAGCGCCGAACCCGGCTCGCTCGAAGCCGGGATCGAACAGGTGCCGGACCTCGAACGACACGTAAGCGAAAGCCAGGATAGAGGCTGCCACTTCGGCAAGCAGGGCGGCGTTGCGATTGGGCTCGCCGTCGATCCAGCGCCGTGCCAGCCCCGCCATCACCGCCGGCAGCGCATAGGCCAGGGACAGGCCGTTGGCGATCGGCAGAGAGCCGACGTCGGCCTTGTCGAAGATCGGGTTCGCCAACAGGACTTGCACGACCAGCACCAGCGCCACGGCGAGGCCACCGCTCAGGCGCCAGGCCCACAAGGCGACGACATCGCCGCGCGTGCGCGCCAGCCACAGTGCCGCCAGCGCAAAGGCACCCCATACCAGGACGTAGAACGCGCGCTCCATGAAGCGTGCGTCGGGCGCCATCATGGCGTCGTGGCGGAAGACGCTCCGCACCTCGAGGGTCAGGAGCACAAAAGCGAGCAGCGCGATCGCCGCCTCGGTCGCGCGTATCAGCCGCAGATCGCCAGTCGGCCGCAGGAAGCGCAAACCGACGATGAAGGCAGCAATGGAGAGCCCATAGCCCCACAGGATCCAGTTGAAGACCGGGGCATCGCCCAGCGGGTATTTCAGCGCCTCGGGATTGAGCACGAAGCGCACGACCACGGCCGCGAGCAGGAGCCAGCACAGCCGGCGCATGGCATGCAGCCCGAGATAGGCCGAGATGCCCGCGATCACGGCGAACTCGACGGCATAGGCCACCGTGATCCACTCGCGGCGCAGCTCCAGGGCGATGGCGACGGCGATGAAGAAGGCGACGCCGGCGGCGCAGTAGCCCAGGGCCTCGGTGGCGCCCGGCATGCTGTCGCGCCAGCGCGCCAGCCGCTCGGCGCCGACCAGGAACGGCAGCGCGAGCGCGATGCTCAAAAGGCCCCATGGCGTGCCGTCGGCGACGCCGCGCAGCACGTACCAGGCGAGCAGGAAGTGTGCGAGCGCGGTGGCGACGGACAGTGCCGCCCAGAAGCCGGGCCGCGGAGCGTTCCACAGCAGGGCGAAGGACGCCGCGGCATAGAGGCCGCCGAACCAAGTCGCCATCCAGCCGAAGTCGCCGGTGTCGCGCCACAAGGCGAGCGCCGCCAGCGACACGAGCGGCGCCAGCGCAGCGACGTACTGGAAGCGCGGCGTCCATCGCGCGAGCGCAAAGAGCCCAACGCCGTGCGCCGCCAGCGCGAGCCAGCCGGCGGTCTGCTTGCCACCATCCTGCACGATCACCGCTACGAGCAGCACACCTGTGGCGGCGAGCGCCGCCCAGACCAGGGCCGCGACGTCGATCGCCTGGTCGCCTTCGCCGAGCCGTCGCCAGGTCGCCCAGGCGAACAGGCCGGCGACCGCGACCAGGAATAGCCCGACCCAGTGCAGACCGGAGGCTAGCGACAGCATCCAGAGCAGGGTCCAGATCGCCGAGCCCGCCAGAACGCCCCACCCGAGCGGCCACCACCCGCGCAGCCGGATGACCCAAAGGGTGCCGGCGGCGATTGCCAGCAGGTAGCCGAACAGGACGGGCGTGTTGGGCGTCTCGCTGCCGATGATGGCGGGGCTGGCGAAGCCGCCGACGAAGGCGAGGCCGGCGACGAAGATGCCGTGCCGCAGCGACACGCCGATGGCGAAGGCCGTGAGCGCCGCGGCTCCACCGCCGGCCGCGGCCTTGGAGATCATGTCGTAGAG
>JAEWIV010000137.1 GCA_023386865.1 Pseudomonadota bacterium | reverse complement strand
GCGCCTGCACCGCGCGATGCGCCGCCCGCCTGGGCGCGGCGCATGCGGCGAAGCCAGGCCGCGAGTCACGGCGCTTCGGCCGCCATTCATGCCGTCCGCTCGGGCGATCATGGCGGCGGCGGATCTTCCATCGATCTCTCCGAAGGGACCCGGTGATGTTCAAGCGTTCTTCCCTGCGCTACGGCCACACGCCGGTAGCGGAAACGCCTTATCAGAAGGCTGCGCAGGTCTGGGATGACCGCATCGGCTCCGCGCGGGTGCAGGCGAGGAACTGGCGGTTGATGGCATTCGGTTGCCTGGTCCTGGCGACCGGCTTGGCCGGCGGTCTCGTCTGGCAGGCGGCACGCGGCACGATCACGCCCTGGGTCGTACAAGTCGACAAGTTCGGCCAGGCCCAGGCTGTCGCTCCGGCCGATGCCTCTTACCGGCCGTCAGATCCGCAGATCGCCTTCCACCTGGCGCGCTTCATCGAGGATGTGCGCGGCCTGTCGGCCGACGCCGTCGTGCTGCGCCAGGGTTGGCTGCGCGCCTACGAGTTCACCACCGATCGCGGCGCCGCGGCGCTGAACGACTATGCCCGTCGCAACGATCCCTTCGCCAAGCTCGGCAAGATGCAGATTGCCGTCGAAGTCTCGAGCGTCATTCGAGCATCGCCGGAGAGTTTCCGCGTGGCGTGGACCGAACGCCGGTATGAGAGCGGCCAGCTCTCCAGTACCGAGCGCTGGACCGCCATTCTCACCATCGTGATCGAGACGCCGCGCGATGCCGATCGCCTGCGCAAGAACCCGCTGGGCGTCTTCGTCAACGCCATCAACTGGTCGAAGGAGCTCGCACAATGATGCAGCCAAGACGTACCGTGCCGCCGACCCGAATGACGTCTGTCGTTGCAGCCTGCCGGGATGCCGCGCGGCCCGCCATGCTGATCTCCTTGATCTCGATTGCGGGGTGCGCGTCGACCAAGCCACCGCAGATCAGCTACGACGAGAGCGTGCCGCCGCTTCCGGTGTCGGTGGTGCCCGCCGAGGATCGACCGCGGCCGTTGTATGTTCCGCCGTCTTGGACGCCGGCGCGGGGTGGCGGGGCCGGCATGTCGGAAGCGAAGGAGCCGATCGTCCGTGTCGAAGCTGCCAACGGCGCCGCCCGGATCGAGCCGCGCCGCGATGGGTATTTCAACGCCGTGCAGGTCTTCCCCTATAGCCCGGGCGCGCTCTATCAGGTCTATGTCGCGCCGGGACAGGTCACCGATATCGCCCTCGAGCCGGGCGAGCAGCTCACCGGGTCCGGGCCGGTGGCGGCCGGCGATACCGTGCGCTGGATCATCGGCGACACCGAAAGCGGCAACGGCGATACACGTCGCGTCCACATCCTGGTCAAGCCGACCCGTCCCGCCATCGAGACCAATCTCGTGGTCAACACCGACCGCCGTACCTATCTGATAGAACTGCGCGCCCACGAGCGGCCCTACATGCCGTCGGTCGCCTGGTTCTATCCCGAAAGCCGAGGCAAGAGCATTCGCGCCGTGCCGTCGGCGCCGGTCGTTCCCGAGATGGCGCAGCGGCGTTACCGGTATGCAATCGATGGTGACAGTCCGCCTTGGCGCCCCACCAACGCCTATGACGATGGGCGCAAGGTCTACATCGAGTTCTCGCCGGGCATCGTGCAGGGCGAGATGCCGCCGCTCTTCATCGTCGGTCCGGACGGCAAGCCGGAGATCGTCAACTACCGCACTTACGTAAACGTGCTGATTGTCGACCGGTTGTTCGCCGCGGCCGAGCTGCGGCTGGGCGGTGAGAGCCAGCAGAAAGTACGGATCGTGCGAACGGACGGCAGGCCGCAGCGATGACGGATCAGTCGCTGTCCGACTCGCCAACCTCGACGACTGCGCGTCCCTTCAGGCTGCGGTCGGACGGACCGCGCGTCATGCGCCTGTCGCGCAATGTCCTGGTCGGCGGCACGGCGCTGGCCTTGATCCTGATCTGCGGCGCCGTGCTGTGGGCCTTGCAGGGCGACCGGCTGCGCGGGGCCGCACCTCAGGAACTCTACTCCACCGACCGGCCGCGCAAGGCCGATGGCCTCGCCGGCTTGCCGCGCGATTACACCGGAGTCCCTCGCGATGTCCCGCCGCTCGGGCCGCCGCTGCCCGGCGATCTCGGCCGGCCGATCGTGGCAGCTCAAGGCCAACCCGGCCCGTCGGCGCCCGATGCCGAGCAGCAGCGCCGCGCGCAGGAGACGGAAGCGGCCCGCGTCAGCCGGCTGTTTGCTCCAGGCAATCGCCAGCAACAGCCCATTGGCGCAGGTTTGAGTCCTACTCACGCAGCAATATCCGGGACTGCGCCACCAGCCGATGAAGCGTCCATCCAGAACGCCCAGGACCGCAAGCTCGCCTTCGTGAACGCGCCCGTCGATCGTCGCACCACGAGCCCCGATCGCCTGGCGCGGCCCGCATCGCCCTATGTCTTGCAAGCCGGCACGGTTATTCCTGCGGCCCTCGTCACTGGCCTCCGGTCTGATCTGCCGGGCCAGATCACGGCGCAGGTGACGGAGAATGTCTATGACACGCCCACTGGCGGATCGCTGCTGATTCCCCAAGGCGCCAGGCTGATCGGAGTTTATGATAGTCAGGTTTCCTTCGGGCAGTCGCGCCTCCTTCTGGTCTGGACGCGGCTCCTTCTGCCCAACGGCTATTCAGTCGTGCTTGAGCGCCAACCCGGTGCGGACGCAACCGGCCAGGCTGGCTTGGAAGACGGCGTCGACCATCATTGGGGATCTCTGTTCAAGGCGGCACTACTCTCGACCATCCTCGCCATCGGCACCGAGCTGGGATCCGATCAGAACGACAGCGACATCGTCCGCGCGTTGCGCCGAGGCACCGGCGACACCCTGAATCAGGCCGGCCAGCAGGTCGTACGGCGCAATCTCAACGTCCAGCCAACGCTGACCATTCGTCCCGGCTATCCTGTGCGGGTGATCGTGACTCGCGATCTCGTGCTTCAGCCTTATCGCGAATAGGAGGCGGCGATGTCCAAGCTGCGATTGGGTGCCATCCTGGACGAGAAGCCGGTGAAGCTGACGGTCGACCTGTCGGCGGCGATCCATCGCGATCTCTTGGCTTACGCCGAGGTGCTCGGCCGCGAGACCGGACAGGCGATAGATCCGGCCAAGCTCGTGGCGCCGATGCTGGGCCGATTCATGGCGACAGACCGGGCCTTTGCCAAGGCACGCAAAGCCGTTCGTGGCGCTGGTTCGAGCGGCCCAAGCCGAGACGCTAAGTGATCAAAGTCGGCTGGTGAAGCTTCTGGAGCAGATCGACGAAGCGCGCCAGCGTGGGGTTCTTGTTGGTGTCTTCCCAGCACGCTTTGAAAGGGATGTAGCTGGGACCGGACGCGTCGCGCACCTCGCGATAGACAACACCAGGGTAAGTCAGCCCAGCACACGATTCGCAGTGAACGCTGATCCTGTGACCTGTTTCCAGCATGGCCAGGATGCTCTCGCTGCTGACGTCCCAGCTCGCGATGTCGGGCGCCTCGCCGGGTGCCGACAGTTTCTGCACGATGATGTTGCGCAGGTCGGGCCCCGGGTCGCGCCGGCTCAGCAGGAAGAATTCCCCCTTTAGGTCGGTCCAATAGATCATGTCGTTGCTTGTCAGGCGATGCCCCGCGGGCAGGGCGGCGATGATCCGTTCGGACCACAGCAGCATCGACGGTCCGCCATGGTCCCTGGCCTCGCCCACGACAATGACGATGTCCATGTCGCCCGTTCGAAGACCGTCGAGCAGTCGGCCCCGAGAGCTTTCGACGATGTTGATCTCGATATGCGGTGACGCCTGCACATAGCCGGCCAAGACGGCGCGCAGCTTGCTGGCGGACAGTGATATGCAGACGCCTATTGTGATCTCGCCGCCTTCGCCGCGGCCGGCGGCGCGCGCGGTGGAGACCATGCGATCCATCTGCTCAAGCAGGCGCCGGGCCGTGCGCACGACATCTCCACCGGCCGCCGTGACGCGCACGCCGCCGCTGGAGCGCTCGAACAGCTTGACCCCGAGGTATTCTTCGAGCTGGCGGACCCGGCGGCTGAGCGTCGATTGCTTGACGTCAAGGGCCGCCGCCGCCCGCCGGAAGCTTCCGTATTCGGCCGCTGCGATGACGGTGCGGAGAGGCCCCGGCTCGATGGTCATCGGATGACCTCCGGATAGCGACGTCGGGACGGTCGCCGCAGACGTCGGCCTCTCCGGCCCGGGGCGCGGCACTGGATGTGGGGCTGGGTGAG
The DNA here is from genome assembly GCA_023386865.1 of Pseudomonadota bacterium. Taxonomy (GTDB): domain Bacteria; phylum Pseudomonadota; class Alphaproteobacteria; order Reyranellales; family Reyranellaceae; genus Reyranella. Next base: position 56,941 of record JAEWIV010000137.1, on the reverse strand, counting down.
GGTGACTACGCCGCCAGCGCGATCACCGGACTCCAAAGCGCGGGCCCCTTGAGTTGACCCGCGGCGCGGACCCGGCCGAGACTGTCGGTTGAGACCTCGAGGTATCCGGCCACAGCGAGCGTGCGGCCGAACGCCTTGGGCTGGCCTAACCGACGCAGCGACCATGAGCCGCGGCGCAGGATGCGCTCCATGCGCACGTCTGTGACGGTGACGATATCGGTCAATCCTCGGGACAGGCCGAACTCGATCATTCCGGCGAACAGCTCGTAGGTCGCCTTGGCGATCCCCTGGCTCGCCAGCGGGCCCGCATGATCTGGATCGAGGCCGAATCGGCTGCTTTCCCAGATGAGCGGGCTGGCGGGTGCTGCGCCGCCGTCCAGCAGCGCGGCGAACGTGTCGCGCAGCATGGTGGGACCGGTGGTCGGCAGCAAGCGGACGCAACCGGTGACAGTGCCGTCGGCGCTCCGCTGCAACAGGTAGCAGGGACCCAGCGCGTCGAACTCGTCGACTTCCATGTCGCCGCTGGCCTGGACGTCCCAGTCGAGCCGTTTCTTGAACACGCGGTAGCGCAGCCGGTGCATGTCGGCAAGCTGGTCCAAGAATTCGCCGTATTGATCGAACGTTATCAGCTGTATCATGTGTCGCCTCCGTCCGATGCGGAATGCCATCGAGTAGAGGCGGGAATTGACCACGATACATCCTGTGCGAGTGCACAGGTTGACTATACCTCGTCTCTTACTCCACGTGCGGCCGGGACATGGCCAGCTGCGCGACAGCTTGGCAGATCGAATGAACGCCCAGCTTTGCCTTGGCATTATCTAGATGAAAAGCGGCAGTGCGGCGGGTGATGCCGAGGATTTGGCCGATGTCCCAAGTGCTCTTGCCGCGCGCCGCCCATTCCAAGCACTCGAGCTCTCGTGGCGAAAGGGCGACGCCGTTCACCAACCGATCGGTGACAATTTTTCGGCGCGCATGCGCGTGGAAGTAGAGAGCCATGAGCTGGAGGACGCGTCCGTTCCGCTCGATGCACCGCTGAAACATGGGGCCCCTCTCTTCGGATGCGTAGGTGACGGCGGCTATCGGCCCGCGGCCGTCATGGATGGGAATCGTAAACCCGTAACGGATCCCGAAGAAGGCCGCGTCCTCGAGAAGCTCAAATTGCTGAGGAGACAAGGTCGACGGGCTCATCCCTGGCCCCCACTCGAACGGCTCAGAATCACCAAGCGCTTGAGCAACGACCGGGTCTAGGCGCTCGTAGTGGCTTTGGAGGTAGTGCGTTGTCCATTGTGTCGGATAATTCGAAATGAGCCGCGCGCCGCCGCCCGCTGCGCGCGGCAGTGCCAGATAGGCAAAACACGCCAAGTCGAGGGCCGCAGCAGCCACTTCCATGGTGAGGCGGAGCGCTTGTTCATCGGAACTCTCCGCAAGACTGTCAATGAAGTTCTGAAAAATCTGGTGCATGTCAGATGGGAACAGGAACCTTAGGCGTGCAGGCGGCTGCCACGGTCGCCCTCAGAGTTGCCGCGAGTTGAACGGCAGCGACCCTCACGCCGCCTCCTGCGCGCGCACCAGGACGATCTCGCCGGGCTTCAGTCCGGCTCGATCGACGAGCCCTTGGTAGGCCGTGTCGTTGGCCATACCGAGGACGGCGTCGTCGTGCTCGTTGGTGTCGGTCGGCACTCTGTGGCTGCCCCTGCGGGACCTCCGCTTGCTCGGCGTAGCCACCGTAGCGCAGCAGCGCGATGACCTTTTCGCCAGACCTGAGATCCGTGTCGCCTTGGCCAACCTCGGCAACAATGCCGCAGATTTTGCTGTCGGGCAGATCGAAAACGGTGGTTTCGTCTGGTACTTGCCCCCGATCTGCCACGTGTCCTGGAAGGCGATGCCAGCGGCGCGGACGGCGATCCGTACGTGCCCCGACGGCAAAAGCGGCTCGAGTAGATCCTCGACCTCCAAGACCTCCAGATCACCCCAGCGATGGCAGACCATAACTTCCTGTCCCATTTCTGCCTATCGTCACTCCTGCGGATAACGCCACGGCTGGGCAGGCTGGGGTGCGCCCTCGTCGATGGTCCATTGCGGCAGGGCGAACCCCGGTGCGACGTCGGTAAAGACCATACGAACACGCGTGCCGATGCCGACGCGGCGCACCATCTCTGGCGGCGCCAGCGTGCCGTCCGGCGTCGCGAGGTTGCCGACGACGCGCAGCGCCTCGTGCCCGCTGGGATTGCCGTTCTGCGTATCGAGGTCGACCAGCAGGATGAGATAGGGCGTGTGCGCCTTGAAGGCCGGCTGAATGGCGTGATGGACCTCGGTGTAGGAGTGGGCGGCGCCGCGCGCATCGACCGGCACCCATTCCGACTTGGGGCCGGCGCACCACGGACAGGCGGTAGTCGGCGGATAGCGCAGCAGGCCGCAGGCCGCGCACTTCTGCAGATGAAAGTTGTGCGCCGCGCAATGCTTGAAATACACCAGGTTCTCGACGTCGAGATCGTTCACGTCGAGCGGCATGCCGAGATAGGTCGCTTGCAGTGCCATGGTCCGTTCCTTCCTCAGTCACGCCGCATGACCATGGCCGAGCCGGTGCCGGGGTTCGCCCAGCCCATATTGGCCGTCACTTCGCACTTCTTGACCTGCCGGCAACCGCCCTCGCGATAGTCGTAGGTATGCTGGCGCTTGCCGTCGGGCCCCACCGGACACGAATCGTCGGCATCGTGGCGCAGCTGGCGCACATTCTCGATCACCATGTTGAGCCCGTGCGTGTAGCCCTCGCACAGATGGCCGCCGCTGGTGTTGTTGGGCCGCCGCCCACCGAGGCGGATCGTGCCGTCGCTGACATAGGCGCCGCCCTCGCCCTTCTTGCAGAAGCCGTAATCCTCGAGCTGCAGCATGGTGGTGAAGGTGAAGGCGTCGTAGGAGCCGGTGACGTCGACGTCCTCCGGTCCGACTCCGGCGTTGGGCCACAGGATCTCGCGGGCATAGCGGCCGGCGACCGTCGAGATGGGTCCGTGCTGGTAGTGCATGTCGAGGCGCGGCTTGCTGCAGCGGCCGACGACGCCGCGGATCAGCGCGCGCGGATGGCGGCAGTCGCGCGCCCGCTCCGCACTGGTCACGACGAGCGCCGTGCCGTTGTCGGTCTCGACGCAACAATCCAGCAAGTGCAGCGGCTTGCAGATGATGCGGCTCGCGAGCACGTCTGTGACGGTGACGCGCTCCTTGTAGAAGGCCTTGGGATTGTTCGAGGCATGCTCGCTGTGGATTGCCTTGACGGTGGCCACCTGCTCGGGTCGCGTGCCGTAGTCGTACATGTGGCGCATGAAGGTGGGCGCGAACATCTGGCCGGCGCTCTGCCAGCCATAGGCGCGCCCGTGCAGGGCGTCGCCCGAAACAGGCGCCACCGCCCGCGCGCCGGTGCCGCCGATGCGCACCTGCGAGAAGCCGTTCATGGCGCGGAAGATCACGACCACCTTGCACATGCCGGCTTCGATCAGGCCCATCGCCATGCCGACCAGCGCCTCGGTCGAGGAGCCGCCGCCGAACACGTCCATGTAGAAGTTGGGCCGGATGCCGAGGTCGCCGGCGATGAAGTTCGAGAAGGTCGAATCGCCCGACTGGTATGACAGCATGCCGTCGACGTCGGACGGCTTGAGCCCGGCGTCCTCGACGGCGTTGCGCACCGCCCAGGTGCCCAGCGCGCGCGTCGTCATGCCCGAGCCGCGCATGTAGGTCGTCTCGCCGACGCCAACGATGGCGTACTTGTCGCGCAGATATTTCGGACTTGTTGTGTCGGTCTCCGCCGGCATCGTCATGACGTCCTCCTCTTATTTCAGTTTGCGTTGCTGCCTATTGCCTCCATCCAAATGGTCGTCGAGAAACGTGCCGACCTTTGCAATAGCAACTTTTGCCGTTTCAAGGCGTGGCCAGAACCAATGCCAAACGTGAGGGACACCCTCAAACATTTCCAAAGTGACGTCTACGCCTGCGACTCGCGCTGCTTCGGCCAACCGCATCGAGTCAGGCGCCAGCATTTCGGAAGTGCTTGCGTGTATCAACATTGGAGGCAGGCCGCGAAGATCCGCGAACCGTGGTGATGCCAAGGGATGGGTTGCCGGAATGGCTCCAAGATAGGACGAAGCGTAGGCTAAGATGTCTTCAGTCTTTACGAGTGGATCGTCAATTGTAGCGGGGGGCGGTGCAGTGGTGTCGCACGTCAAATCGACCCAAGGAGATAAACAGACCGCGGCCGCAGGCATGGCATCACCGGCACTAAGGGCGGCGACTAATGTCGCCACAGTGAGGCCGCCTCCGGCCGAGTCGCCCACAACGGCCAATCGCTGAGATCCGGTATCCTGGAGAAGTAGGCGATACGTGGCGACGGCGTCGTCGACTGCGGCGGGGAACGGATGCTCCGGGGCGAGGCGATAATCGAGCAACAGTACATTGGCACTTGCCGCAATCGCAATCGCGGCGGCCAGATGTCTATGCGATCGAGGAGATCCGATCACATATCCGCCGCCGTGTAGATATAGGACTGTGCGACCGTCGACTGGGTGCTCCGGGTCGACCAGCTCTCCGATCAATCCATTGCGTTCCCAGAGTCGAACCGTCGCGCCAGCCGGCAGGGTAAAGGCTCGTTCGGCGCGGTCGTAGGCCGCGCGCCGTTCCGCCACTGTCGCGCTAGACATTGACGGTTGCTTGCGAAGGAACGACATCAATGCTGTCAGATCATCCATCGCTGGCCTTCTTGAGAGGTTTGGGTGCGGATCGGCGCGCCTTCTGCGCCTGGGCTACTTCGAGCAAATGGTTGAATTCAGGCGGCGAAATCGAAGTCCGCGAGGTCGGGCGAGTTCATCTCCTCGCGGAAGCGGTCGAAGCCCCAGGGCCACAGCGCGGGATTGCCATTGCGGTCGAGGTACCAGCTCCGGCAGCCGGTCACCCAGACCGTGTTCTTCATGGCCTCGCGCAGAGCGACGTTGAAGCGGCGGGTCGCTTCCTCCTTCGGTGCCACCGAGCGGCATTTCCCGCCAAGCACCAAATCGGCGAGCTGCAGTATATAGGCCAGCTGAATCTCGGAGATCAGGACTACCGAGAAATTGCCGATCGGGCTGTTGGGACCGACCAGCATAAAGAAGTTGGGGAAGCCTGGCACCGCCACCGAGCGGTAGGCCTCATTGGCCTGCGCCCAGGCGTCGGCGAGGCGCCGACCACTCTCGCCCACCACATCCATCGGCCGCAGGAAGGCATGTCCGTCGAAGCCGGTCGCCAGCACGAGCACGTCCAGCTCATGCAGGACACCGTCCTTGGTCCGCACGCCACCCGCCTCGATCCGGTCGATGCCGTCGGTCACCAGCGCGACACTGGGTTTCTGTATCGCCGAATAGAACGTGTCCGACATGATCAGCCGCTTGCAGGCGGCGCGATAGTTGGGCGTCAGTCGCCGCCGCAGGTCAGGATCTGCCACGTTCTCCTCAAGGTTGGTGCGGCAGGCATCCTCGATCTTCCGCAGCTCGTCCTGGTCGCCGATGACGGCGCGCGCGAAGGTATCAACGAAGCGCGCCGACCAGAAATCGTAAGATTGCTGCAGCCGCTCCGGGGAGGTGTTGTACATCGCCTTCTCGGCCTCGCTATAGGCGGGGTTGGCGAGCGGTAGAATCCACTGCGCGGTGCGCTGAAAGAGCGTCAGCTTCGACACGGTATCCGCCAGAGCCGGTACGATCTGGATCGCCGTCGAGCCGGTACCGATGATCCCGATCCGCTTGCCCTCGAGCGGCACGGAATGATCCCAGCGCGCGGAATGGAAGCAGGCACCCTCAAAGTCGCCGAGTCCCGGGATGTCGGGATAGGCCGGGTGATGCAGCACCCCGGTGGCACAGATGACGAAATCCACGACATCGGTGGCACCACCCTTGATCGAGAGATGCCAGCGCCCGTCGCGATACTCCGCGCGTACGATCTCGCTGTTGAAGCGGAAGTGGCTGTCGAGTTCGTACTTCTTCGCCACACCCTCGAAATATCCCCGGATCTCTGCGCCTGGGGAGAAGCGGTGCGACCAGTCGGCCTTCAGCTCGAAGGAATAGGCATAGACGTGGCTCGGCACGTCGCAGGACAGGCCGGGATAGGTGTTGTCCCGCCAGGTACCGCCCAACCCGCCGGCCTTCTCGTAGATCGCGAAGTCCCGGATGCCGCGCTGCTTGAGCTTGATGGCCGTCAGGATGCCCGACATGCCCGCACCGATGATCGCAAAACGCTTGCTCACGCTGCCGCCTTTCGTTCAGCCTGGGGTCGCATAACCGCCGCTCACGCTCAACACTTGCCCGGAGATATGTCCAGCCATGCCGGGCGAGGCGAAGAACAGCACCGCATTGGCAATATCGGCGGCTCGGCCAACCTTGCCGAGAGGAATTACTTTTCTGGCTTTCTCCACTTGTTCATCGGAAAAGAAGGCATCACGGCCGATCCATAGGCTGCTGGCGCCAATCTCATCTGCGGCCGTCGGCAAGATCAGGCCTGGAGCTACAACATTGCACCGGATGCCGTGGCGGCCGTACTCCTTTGCAATCGCCTTCATGAAAGTATTTACGCCGGCTTTCGCGGCCCCATAGACTGTTTCGCGAGGCTCGCCAAAGCTGGCATCCGAGCTGACAGAGACAATCGCGCCCCCACCGGCGTCGATAAGCCGGGGCAATGCAGCTTGGGTACACAAGATCGTCGAAACTAGATTGATCTCGATCAGTCGCCGCCAGTGCATCGTCGACTGTCTAGCGAACGCTGACGGCCGGTCCCATCCGACGTTATTGACCAGGACATCGAGGCGTCCGTGTTCGGTCATCGTGCGCCCGATGAGCGCGTCTACATCTTCTTCCTTTGTCACATCCGCTGCTTGGAAGCTGATCCGCCCCTTGCCTTGCTTGGTGGCGTCCTTCAGAGTTCGCTGTGCCTGCTCTTCGTCGATGTCGGCAAAGACGATATTGGCGTCTTCCCGGGCCAAGGCAAACACGATGGCGCGCCCAATGTTGGACGCGCCGCCCGTGACCAGTACGGACTTGCCGCCGAGACCGATGTCGACCATTGGCTACTCAGCTGCGATCGCCAGGGGCGTTCCAACCGATGCGCCCACCTCCAACCCCTGGAGCCGGGGAAGAACCTCTCTTGCGAACAGGCGCATATTCGCTTGAGCCATCTCGTGTGGCATTCCGCCAAAACTGAAAATCCCAATGAAACCGGCGCAATCGGTGAGATGTTGATATTGCAGCATCTGGTCGTAGACCTGCTGTGGCGTCCCGCGTACCTGCAGGTCCGCAAGGAAATTCACAAAGGCATCGACGCCGTGCTTTCGTATGTTGTGCGCTAAAGCGCCGTAGTACTCGTATCCTTTGATGTCGGCGAGACCTTCATTGTGAAACTCATAGTGATCAAGCGCTGAGCGGCTGTAGCCACGGGTGTACTTATCGTGCATTGCGTTCGCTGCTGCCGCATCCTCGTTGCAACAGATGAAGCACGCTACTATCGGCTTTGGCGGTTCTGCGTTGTTGTGAATTTCGCGATAGATTTCACGATAGGCGTTGAGCTCAGCGACTGTCTTGTCCCAAGGTTTCTGCGCGATGATCAAAAGACCGACGCCTAGCCGGGCCATGATACGGGCCGACTCCGGAGATACCGCTGAAGCGTAAACGCGTCCCTTGAAGCTGCAGTGCGGAGTTGGCCGAATCGCTGTCCTTGGTTGGCGGTAAAGCTGGCCTGCGCTCTCGATCCAACCCGTCTCCAAGGCGTTTAGAATCGCCTCAGAGTATTCCACAAATCGCTGACGGGACTCGCCCATAGGCGCACGAAAGCCATCGAATTCGATGCGCCCAAGTCCCCGCCCGATGCCCAGAATTGCCCTGCCGTCGGAAACGTGATCGAGGACGGAGACTTCTTCGGCCAGACGAACCGGATCATGCCAGGGAAGCACCATGACCATAGATCCAAGTTTAACGCGCTTGGTGCGGCCGGCCATATAGGTCAGGAACTGCGCAACGTTGGGGCACATTGTGTAGTGGTCGAAGTGATGCTCGGCAGCCCAGATCGAATCGAAGCCAAGGGGTTCAGCGAGATCTGCCATCGCGACTTCATGACGGTAAACCTCACGGTCTGTCAGACCCGACAGGTTCTGAAAGAATGTGCTCATTCCGACATGCATCGCGGCGTTTCCTCAGATGTGGGAGGCAATAGGTCAACGAAAAAAAATTTCATCCTCCGCAGCGCCATCGGAAGTTCACTCTGGAAGAGGCGAGAAGACGCTGATTTGATACTTGACTATTTCTAGCATTAATTAGAATTTGTGCCGTGTGCAATGCCAATCTGGAAGCAGATGGCAATTGCCTTATGTGTGAAGCGCAACCGCCGAGATCTTTCTTCGACGGGAACAGGGTGAATCTTTCGGCAGCGGTTTGAGTGCCGACCGCCTTGCGCTTCTCGATCGGGCGTTTCAGCTACGGCGAGTACGGCGAGGGGTGCGCGGTATGACCTACGATCTGAAGATTGTCGGCGGCAGTATTGTAGATGGCACGGGGCGGGAGCGATTCCGCGGCGACATCGGCGTAAAAGATGGCCGAATTGTCGCTATCGGCGAGATATCTGGCAAAGGTGGACAAACGGTCGACGCTAGCGGGTTGATCGTGGCGCCTGGCTTCGTGGACATTCACACCCACTATGATGCTCAGATCATGTGGGACCGGATGCTTAGCATTTCGCCTTGGCATGGCGTTACCACCGTCGTGATGGGGAACTGCGGCTTTGGCGTTGCGCCGACGCGGCCGGATCATCGCAATCTGATTCTTCGAACCTTGGAAAAAGTCGAGGGCATGAGCGTCGACGCGTTGGAGGCTGGGCTTGGGCCGACTTGGCCCTTTGAATCGTTTCCTCAGTACCTCGACGCGATTGAGCGCCGAGGCAGTGCGATCAATGTCGGCGTTCTCATCGGTCATACGCCCGTGCGTTTTTACGTCATGGGGGAGGAAGCTGTCGAACGGCCGGCGCGGCCCGACGAACTAGCGCGTATGCGTGAACTGGTTCGGGAAGCGCTTGTCGCCGGGGCAGTCGGGTTCGCCACTTCGAAGGCTTCAACCCACGTAGGCTACGGCGGAAAGCCGGTTCCGAGCCGGGCTGCCGAAGTATCGGAGATAATTTCACTAGCCAAGGTGTTAGGTGAGGTAGGCAGCGGAATTTTCCAAGCGACCGTCGGTAAAGAGCTGTTCTTGGAAGAATTCGCGGAAATTGCGCGGGCGACCGGTCGTCCTGTCACCTGGACGGCATTGCTCACAGGGCTGTCACTCGGAGCGGGCGATCACCGAGAACAGCTTCGTCGATCTGAGGAGTTGGCGGCGGAGGGATTGCCAATCTTCCCGCAAGTAACGCCTCGCGCGCTTATGTTTGATTACCAGCTCAAGCAACCCTTTCTCTTCGAGCCGATGTCCTTGTTCAAGCCAGTTGCTGCGGCAGATCAAGAAGGCAAGCGGCGCATCTATGCCGATCCCGGCTTTCGAAATGCATTCGCCGACTTGATGGAGCGGGGCGCAAGAGAGTCCTTCCGGTCAGCGTTCGCAAAGACGGTCATTTCGCAGTTCAGCCCCGACCCCAAGTTGGAGGAACGGCTGTTGGTAGAGGTTTCACGAGAACGAAAAGTCAAACCAACTGACTTGCTGCTCGATCTCTCGCTGGCCACTAATTTGGACGCACGTTTTCGTATGCCGGTAGCAAATCATGACGAGGCCGAAGTTGAAGGGTTGTTGAAGAGTTCGTGCACAGTGATCGGCTTGTCGGACGCTGGCGCCCATGCAAGCCAACTTTGCGATGCCTGCCTGCCGACCTATCTCCTTGGCCACTGGGTTCGTGAGAAAGCGGCATTTTCGCTGGAAGAGGCCGTGCGAATGCTAACCAGCCGTCCGGCCGAAGTATTTGGGCTTTCAGATCGCGGCTTGATTGCCTTGGGCATGCCCGCGGACCTTGTGGTGTTTGATCCGGGGACAGTCGGTAGTGGCAAGGTTCGCCGGGTCTTTGACCTTCCGAGCGGCGCCGACCGTCTTGTTTCCGACGCAGCGGGCATTGAGGCCGTAGTTGTGAATGGCACCTTGGTGAGGCAATCCAATCGAGACCTCTTGAACCACTCGACATCGGTAATGCCGGGACGTCTATTGCGGCGTGGTCGAGCAGACGCGTAAAGGTTGAAGGAATCGCTCGCTAAGTCTCTCACTTAGTTCGAGTGGCGGAACCGTTTCAGGTCTCGAATGCAGTTCATTCTTCTTGACGGCTCCGACTGATCACCAATAGGGTGACGCAAAACCAAATAAGTATAAGAAAAAACCTCGACGGGTGGGGCGCTGGATGTGAGCAATCATTTCTCTAGAGCGTGTTTGTATCAGGCTTGCTCGGTCGTGTTGCCTGGCCTGCAGCTGCCTAGCATAACTATGATCGCACGAATCAGCAGATAATCAGACGTGCAGCTGAGGCGTTGAAAGGCAGTTGAAGTTGGATGAAGTTTCGATTCTCGGCGTCGCCACCTTGTCCAAGAAGTTCGGCGGCGTCACTGCTGTGCAGGATGTCTCGGTCGACGTGCCGCGCGGCGGTATCCTGTCGATCATCGGTCCCAACGGCGCCGGCAAAACTTCGCTCCTGAACATGATTTCGGGTTTCTACAAGCCTGACACCGGTCGCGTCGTGCTCGAAGGTCGTGACATCACCCAGAAGAAGCCGAGCGACATCGCGGCGATGGGGATCGCGCGCACCTTCCAGAACATCGCCCTGTTCAGCGGGCTCACCGTCCTCGACAACCTGATGCTCGGCCGCCACGTGCGCATGAAGTCGGGTGTGCTGTCGAGCGTCATCTATTGGGGCATGGCCCAGAAAGAAGACATCGCCCATCGCGAGGCGATCGAGGAAATCATCGAGTTCCTGAAGTTGCAGGATCTGCGCAAGCAGCCGACCTCGGCGCTGGCCTACGGTCTGCGCAAGCGCGTCGAGCTGGGACGGGCGCTGGCGTCGGAGCCGAAAGTGCTGCTGCTCGACGAGCCGATGGGCGGCATGAACCAGGACGAGAAGGAAGACATGGCGCGCTACGTCCTCGACGTGAACCAGGAGCGTGGCGTCACGGTCGTCCTGATCGAGCACGACATGGGCGTGGTCATGGATATTTCCGACAGGGTCGTGGTTCTCGACCGCGGCCGGTGCATCGCCACGGGCACGCCCGATGAGATGCAGCGCCACCCCAAGGTGATTGAGGCCTATCTCGGCACGTCCAAAAGCGGAGGCCGTGTATGAGTCTCGTCGACTCCCCGAAGACCGACACATTGCCCAAGCTTGTGGCGCGTAACGCCGCCGCCGATCCGGGCGGCGCGGGCATGCGCGAAAAGACGCGCGGCGTCTGGCAGACCTATACCTGGGCCGATTATCAGGACCATGTGCGCGATTTCGCCCACGGCCTGGCTTCGATGGGCTTCAAGCGCGGCGACAAGCTCTCGGTCGTGGGCGACAACCGGCCGCAGCTCTATTTCGCCCAGGTCTCGGCCCAGGCCCTGGGTGGTGTTTCGGTGCCGGTCTATCAGGATTCGATCGCGTCGGAGTTGGTTTACGTGCTCAACCACGCGGAAACCTCAGTGATCGTGGCCGAGGATCAGGAGCAGGTTGACAAGGCCCTGTCGCTCAAGGACCAGCTGCCCAGATTGCGTTCGATTGTGTTCGACGATCCACGCGGCATGTGGGCCTACGACGATCCGATCCTGTGCTCGTTCGAGAGCGTGATGGAGGCGGGCAGAGCGTTCGGAAAAGCGAACCCGGATTTTTACGCCAAGGAAGTCGCCAAGGGTGCGGCTGGCGATACGGCGATGATCGCCTACACATCAGGCACGACCGGCGCGCCCAAGGGCGCGATGCTGAGCCACCGCAACATGATCGCGACGGCCGAGGCCTTCGTCGAGGTGAACGAGATCAAGGCGGGCGACGATTGGCTGTCCTACCTGCCGATGGCGTGGGTCGGCGACGCAGCCTTCTCGCTCGGTATGGCGTTGGTCGCGAAGGCCACGGCGAACTGTCCGGAGAATCCAGAGACCGTGCAGCGCGACCTGCGCGAGCTTGGCCCCGACGCGGTGCTGGCGCCGCCGCGCATCTGGGAAAACATGCTGACCACGATGCAGGTGAAGACAGACGACGCCTCGCCGCTCAAACGCCGTACCTTCGAGCATTTTCGTGCATTAGCCGAGCGCTGCGAGCTGAAGCGCTCTGACGGCAATGCACTGTCGATCGTGGAGCGGCTGGGCTTGGCGGTAGGCCAGATCCTGGTCTACGGCCCCGTCCGTGATCAATTGGGGCTGCGCAATGCCCGCTGGTGCTACACCGGCGGTGCTCCACTCGGACCCGATACCTATCGTTTCTTCCGCTCCTTCGGCATCAACCTCAAGCAGATCTACGGAGCCACCGAGGCCACGGCGATGATCGCTTGCCAGGCCGATGCCGAGGCCAACCCCAACACGGTCGGCCGGCCGATCCCGAGGGTCGAGGTCAAGATCGACGATCGCGGCGAGGTCATGCTGAAAGGGCCCAACGTTTTCAAGGGCTACTTCAAGCAGGAGGAGGTGACGCGCGACACCGTGACCCCCGACGGCTGGCTGAAGACGGGCGACGCCGGCTTCTTCGACAAGCAGGGCCACCTCGTGATCATCGATCGCGCCAAAGATGTCGGAAAGCTCACCGATGGCTCCGCTTTCGCGCCGCAGTTCATCGAGAACAAGCTGAAGTTCAGCCCCTTCATCCGCGAAGCCGTCGCCTTCGGTGACCAGCGGCCTTTCGTGGCCGCGATGATCGCCATCGACATGCAGACTGTCGGGACCTGGGCCGAGAAGCGCGGCATTGCCTACACCAGCTTCATGGACCTCAGCCGCAAGGGCGAGGTGGCGACGCTGATCGGCGAGGAGATCGCCAAGGCCAATGCCACGCTGCCGGACATGCAGCAGGCCAAGCGTTACCTGCTTCTCAACAAGGAACTCGAGGCCGACGATGCCGAGATGACACGGACCCGCAAGGTGCGCCGCAAGTTCGTAGCCGAAAAGTACGCCAACGTCATCGACGCCTTCTATGGCGGCAAGAACAGCGCCGAGGTCACCGTGGAGATCACCTTCGAGGATGGTCGCAAGTCGACCATGACATCCATCATCGCGATCCACGACCTCGTATCGGCCCCGCCGGTGCGGCGGGCGGCTTGAGGAAAGGCGATGTCGGAAGATCTGGGCTTTCTCTTCGCGTTGCTGCTGAACGGCGTGTCGATCGGGCTGATGTATTCGCTGATCGCGCTGGGATTCGTGCTGGTCTACAAGGCGACCGACGCCATCAACTTCGCGCAAGGCGAATTCGTCATGCTCGCGGGCCTGATCGTGGCGATGATGCTTTCCTTCGAGGTCATGCCGCTCGCCGTGGCGGTCGTCGTGACACTCGCCGTGATGATCGCCTTCGGTTTCGGGCTGGAGCGCGTCGTCCTGCGGCCGCTGCTCGGTCGCCCCGTCGTCGCCGTGATCATGGCGACGATCGGTCTCGCCGCCATCCTGCGTGGACTCGGGCCGGTGATATTCGGCAGCGAGACCCGGGCGGTGTCGCTCCCCATCGGCGACGAACCGATCGTCCTCGGACCGGCCAGCCTGCCGCCCATCCAGGTCGCGGGCGCGATCGTGGCGATCATCTTCTTCCTGGCTTTCAGTTGGTTCTTCAAGAAGAGCCGCATGGGCGTTGCCATGCGCGCGGTGGCTGACAACCAGCAGGTGGCGCAGGCGATGGGCATCAACGTCGAACGCTATTTCGCGCTCGCCTGGGCGATGGCTGGCGTCGTATCGGCGCTGGGCGGCATCGTCTGGGGCAGCATGCTGGGTGTCGACGTGCATCTGGCGCTGGTCGGCCTGAAAGTGTTCCCGGTGGTGATCCTGGGCGGCCTCGATTCGATCGGCGGCGCGCTGGTCGGCGGATTGATCATCGGTATCGTCGAGAGCCTGGCGGCGGGATACCTCGATCCCTATGTCGGCGGCGGCACCAAGGACTTCGCGCCTTACGTCCTGATGATCCTCGTCCTCATGATTCGGCCATACGGCATCTTCGGCAAACGCAAGATCGAGCGCGTGTAGACCGATGTTCCATCGCGAGTCCGGAGTTTTCAAGACGACCTACCGTGCCGACATGGCGCTCTACCCGTTGCCGATCGCCAAGTGGACAGTGCTGGCGCTGGCCGCGATCTTTGTGATGATCATCCCGTTCACCGTCCACGAATATTACCTGTCGATCCTGAACCTGATCTTCATCGCCATCGTGGGCGCGCTCGGGCTCAACATCCTGGTGGGCTATACCGGCCAGATCTCGCTCGGCCACGGCGCCTTCATGTCGGTCGGCGCCTACACCGCCGCCAACCTGGCGGTGAAGCTCGACCTACCGTTCTGGCTCACCCTGCCGGCAGGCGGGCTGATGGCGGCGCTGATCGGCGTCATTGTCGGCATGCCGAGCCTGCGCATAAAAGGCCTCTATCTCGCGATCGCCACGCTGGCCGGCCAGCTCATCATCGAATGGACCATCAATCGCGTGCCGGCGATATCGGGTGGCGCGCAAGCCTCCATCGAGGTCGGCCGGCCGAGCCTGTTCGGCTTCACCTTCAACACCCAGGGCAGCCTCTATTTCTTCCTGCTGTTCTTCGCCGTGATCGCCATCGTGGCCACCCTGAACCTGGTGCGCAGCCGCATCGGCCGCGCCTTCGTGGCGGTGCGCGACCAGGACATCGCGGCCGAGATCATCGGCATCAACATCTACCGCTACAAGCTTCTGGCCTTTGCGATCTCGTCCTTCTATGCCGGCGTGTGCGGCGTGCTCTACACCTACTATTTCGGCATCGCCAACTACGAGCAGTTCCAGCTGATCGTCTCGATCGACTATCTCGCCATGATCATCATCGGCGGGCTGGGCTCCGTGCTGGGTTCGATTTTAGGGGCGATCTTCGTCACCCTGTTGCCGATCGTGATCCGCATTCTCATGGAGAATGTCGGGTCGCTGTTTTTCACCTCGGCCGAGATGGCCAATGTCATCTCCGGCTTGCGGCTGGGCGTATTCGGCGGCCTGATCATCTTCTTCCTGATCGTCGAGCCCGAGGGGCTCAACCGATTGTGGCGGAACATCCGGAGCTACTTCCGAGTCTGGCCCTTCTCCTACTAGAGCGGGGCGTTACGGCGAAACGAAAGGAGGAACCCATGACAAGGTTTGTTAGGAGTTGGCTGGGGATCGCGGCGACGACTGCGACCCTGGCGTTCGGTGGAGGCCCGGCCTTAGCGCAGAAAGAACTCGTGTTCGGGTTGCAGTGCGACCGGACCGGTCCGACGGCCACCGTGGGTATAAACTTGTGCCCCGGTTATCATGACTACATCGCCCTGGTGAACAGCAAGGGCGGTGTCGAGGGCTTCAAGATCAAAGTCCTCGAGATCGACAACGAATACAAGGTGCCGCCCGCGATGGAAGCGCACGAACGCTTCAAGAAGGAGGGTGCGGTCCTCGAGGGTCTTTTCGGCACCGCCTCGACCATGGCGCTGACCAAGAAGTTGGAAGAGGACAAGATCCTCGGCACGTCACCCGGCTTCGGCACGGCCGCGGCGGCAGATGGTAAGCGCTTTCCGTATACCTTCCCGATCGCGGCCAGCTACTGGTCACAGGCGGGCGCTGCGGTGGCGTTTGCCAAGGAGAAGCTGGGTGGCAACCTGAAGGGCAAGAAGATCGCCTACCTCTTTTACGACAACCCGGCGGGCAAGGAGCCGCTTGCCATCCTCGAGGATCTCGCCAAGTCCGAGGGCTTCGAGATGCGCACCTTCGCGGTGCCGGCGCCAGGCGTCGAGATGGGCGCCCAGGTCCTCGACATCACCGGCCGCTTCAAGCCAGACTTCATCATCACCCACCTGTTCGGGCGATCGCCATCGGTTTCCATCAAGGAGCTGAAGGGCAAGGGCTTCCCGCTCAGCAAGGTGGTGGCCTTCGTCTGGGGCAGCGCCGAGGCCGACATCATCGCGGCCGGCGGCATGGCCGTGGCCGAAGGTTACAGCGGCATCCAGTTTGCTGGCGTCGGCAAGGACTTCCAGGTGATCAAGGACATCGAGGCCATGTACAAGGCGCAGGGCAAGCCTGTACCGAAGGAGATGGACTCGACCGTCTACTACAATCGCGGCGTCTTCATCGCGGCGCTGCATGTCGAAGCGGCTCGCAATGCCATCAATGCCAAGAATGGCGCAGCGCCGACCTCGGAAGAGGTCAAGAAGGGCATGGAGCAGGTCAAGGGCTTCACGCTTGGCGGCCTGGTGCCGCCAATGGAGATTACTCCCGCCGATCACGAGGGCGGCGGCTGGGTGCAGATCTGGACAGTCAAGGGTGGCAAGCTCGTGAAGTCCAAAGACTGGTTCCAAGGCTTCCGGCCCGTAATCCAGAAGCATCTCGAGGCGGAAGCCAAGAAATCTTGATCGAACCAACGGGTGGGCGGCGAGCAATCGCCGCCCGACTTCCGATGCTCACCATCAACAACATTGAAGTCGTCTACGACCGCGTCATCCTCGTCCTCAAGGGCGTGTCGATCGACGTGGGCGAGGGTGCGATCACGACCCTGCTGGGCGCCAACGGCGCCGGCAAGACGACGACGCTCAAGGCCATTTCCGGGGTGCTGCGCAGCGAGCGCGGTGAAGTCACCAAGGGAACGGTGCAGCTCGGCGACCGGCGCATCGACGGCATGCGGGCGCACGACGTCACGCGTCTTGGCCTGGTCCAGGTGTTCGAAGGCCGGCGCGTGTTCGAGAACCTCACCACCGAAGAGAACCTGATCGCCGGCGGCCACGTCCAGACGGCCGGCGTGGTGAAGCAGGGCATCGACCTCGTCTATTCCTATTTCCCCCGGCTCAAGGAGCGGCGATCCCAGGTCTCGGGGTACCTGTCGGGCGGCGAGCAGCAGATGCTGGCGATCGGCCGGGCGCTCATGAGCCAGCCCAAGGTGGTGCTGCTCGATGAGCCGTCGCTCGGCCTCGCCCCCATGCTGGTCGAGGAGATCTTCGGCATCGTCAGCCGCCTGGTGAAGCAGGAGAAGCTTTCGGTCCTGCTGGTCGAGCAGAACGCCACCATGGCGCTCGCCGTGGGCGACCACGGCTATGTCATGGAGAACGGCCGCATCGTGCTGGAAGGGCCGGCCGCCAAGCTGCGCGACAATTCCGACATCAAGGAATTCTACCTCGGGCTGAACGAAGGTGGGGCGCGCAAGTCCTACCGCGACACCAAGCACTACAAGAGGCGCAAGCGCTGGCTGTCGTGACATTCTGTTGCGCGTTGTGAAAGTCTTGGACAGCGTACAACGCGAGCCTTCAACGCGAACTGCCAGGTCAATGCAAGGTACCGTGGGCCCAATCGCTCAGGAACGAGCGCGCCGCCCTCTCGAGGAGCTTTCGGGCTGATCATCGCTCAATCCAACACCCTTTAGGACGACTTCGCAGAATTTCCGAGCTAGCTCGGGAATAGGCATACGGTCTGATCGATACCATGTAACCGCCCAGTTCATTGAACCGAGAAGCATCAAACGCAGAATGGTCAGGTCCACATTCTTGCGAATCTCTCCTGAGCGCTGTCCTTCAGAAAGAAGCTGCCCCCAGTATTCGCCATAGGCAGCACGAAGCTTCCGATTCTGGCGTTTCACAGCCGGGGGCGCCTGCTCGAACACGCGTATGTTCGCCGATGTATAGTCGCCTTGCTGCAAAAGCATCGTAAGGTGAGCCGTCACTGCGGCCTCAAGCTTTTCGCTGAATGCAGAGGAAGCGGGCAAGGACCCGATGGCGAGACGGGCAGCGGAAAACACTCGAGTTATACCTACATCGAGCACTTCCTGCAGGATGTCGTCCTTTGACTCAAAGTAATAGTAGATGCTACCGCCTTGCATTCCGGCAGTCATCGCAATGTCGTTAATGGTCGTCCCAGCATACCCGTTGAGGCTGAATGCACGTGCTGCTGCATCAAGGATGCGCTGCTTGGTGATCGCCGATTTCGGATGGGACGCACGACGAGACCGGGCCGACACTCCTTGACTCACCAAAACCCCCCATTTGGAGCCAGCATGGATTGGCTCAAACGCAACAAGACTGCGGCATTTGCCGCCGGATTAGGCTGGCGATGCGCCATTTTGGAAACGTCATAATACCCATGCGCGGCCTAAATGATAAGACCGCCATTGTCGCGATGGTACAAAACGTTGGCAGCACAATTAAGACGTCCTGCTCTTGACTCGCCGATATGGCGTGCCTAGCGTTCCTAATGATCATTCGAAATTAGCGCACTCCCTGGATTTCGACTCCGCGTATCTCAAGCTGCGTAGATCCTCGAGGTACAAGCGTCTTTCAAGTGAGGAATCGACCTACATGATCAAACGTTTCCATGTTCTTTATGTCGGACAGATCGATCTCGACAATGTCGGTCTCAATGGGACCCCAGCCAATGACCGTCGCTATTCTAGCCAGCGCCTGAGCGAGGTTTTTGCGACCGCACGCGACATGGCTCGGACCATGGATGAGCTTGGTTACCATGCACTGTGGACGGCGGAGCACCACTTCCAGCGCGAGGGCTACGAATGCCTGCCCAATCTGGTGCAGCTCGGCCTGTGGCTCGCCACGCAGACCAAGCGCCTGAAGTTCGGCTGCGCCTTCAACGTTCTGCCGATGTGGCATCCCATTCGATTGGCTGAAGATTACGCCATGGCCGACATCGTGACGGACGGTCGCGTGATCATGGGCGTCGGCCGTGGATACCACAGCCGTGAGGTCGAGACCTTCGGGGCGCCGCTGATCGATGCCGAGGCCAACCGCGAATACTTCGAGGAACAGCTCCAGCTCCTGCTGAAGTGCTTCAACGAGGAGGCCTTCCATTTCAAGGGAAAGTACTTCGAGTGTCCGCCGCCCGTCGACTACAGAGGCTATCGCCTGAAGGACATCACGGTGGTGCCACGACCCAAGCACTTGCCCGTCGATATTTGGATGCCGATCGCCAGCGGCAGGACTATCGACATGATGGCCCGCTATGGCCTCAAGGCCATGGTGACGCTCAACGGCGAGAAGATACTCGACGAGGTCGTGCGCGAGTATCACGCCGCCTGCGCCCGCCACGGTCGGCCCAAACAACTCGGCGAAGATATGATCTGGGGCGCCGGCCTGTATCTTGCCGCCAGCCAGGAGGAGGCGATCCGCCGTGTCGAGCCGGCGCATGACGAGCGCTACAAGTGGTTCGCGCCGTTCGGCTTCGTGCGCTATGCCGATGATCAGGGCCGCACCTGGGGCACGCCCGGTGCGCCGGCGTCGATCCCGTCGATCCGCGACGGCGTGAAGCAGAAGGCGTGGTTCTGCGGCACGCCGGCCGAAGTCATCGAGGGGATCAAGTCGATCGAGGCCAAGTACCCCGGGCTCGATGACTTCATGATCCACTGGGCTGAAGGATTGTCGCCGGCCGAGTTCAAGGACCAGCTGCGTTGGTTCGCGCGCGATGTCATGCCGGCGTTCGGGGAAGCGAGACTTGCTGCGGAGTAGCGCGACACAGGGAAGGGTACCATGCAGCACCGCGTTCCCGGCGTCCCTGGATAGCGTCTCGCCTTCATGGCGCCCTCGCGAACGCGAGTTCATTGGGGAGCGTCGGGGGACGATCTTGCGACCGGGCTGCCCGCTTGGTCGACAATTGTGACGTCGATCGTATGGTTTATTGCCTGACAGACGAACAGCGCCAAGTGCAGGAACTTGTGCGACGCGTGGCGCGTGAGCGAGTCGCGGAGCGCGCCCAAGAGATCGACGCCAAAGGCGAGTACCCGCAGGACATGTTTGATCTGCTACGTGAACTCGGCTTGTTCACGTTGCCGTTTCCGGTGGACTACGGTGGCATGAATAGCGTACTGGCTGCTTGCTTGGCCATCGAGGAACTCGGCCGCGTCTGCTACAACACTGCCTATTTATTGTTGGTTCAATGGGTGCCGTTTGGTGCAATCCTAGCGGGTGGCGACGACGCGCAGAAGCAGCGATATCTACCGGGCCTGGCGACGGGAGAACTCCGCGGTGCGATCTCGGTCACCGAATCTCAGAGTGGCTCCGATGTCGCTGGTATCAGGACGCGGGCGAAGCGCGACGGGGCAGGGTATCGGCTGACCGGCTCCAAGATCTGGTGCACAAACGCCGGTGTTGCAGACTTCGTGGTTGTCGCTGCGAAGACAGGTGAGTTGGATGCACCCGGCAGCATCAACCTGTTCATCGTGCCGAAAGGCACACCCGGCTTTACGGTCGGCCGCCAGGAGGACAAGCTCGGCGCGCGCGGTGTCCCTTCCTATGCGTTGTACTTTGAGGACGCCTACGTTCCGGAAGAAAACCGGCTCGGCATGGAAGGCAAAGGCTTCAAGATTGTAATGGAGACCTTTAACCACTCCCGGCCGATCATCGGTGCCCGCGGCGTTGGCTTGGCTCAAGGTGCCATGGATCATGCTATCACTTTTATCCGAGATCGCCGCGCGTTCGGCCAGCAAGTTGGTGAGTTTCAGGGCGTGCGCTGGATGATTGCCGACATGGCGATACAGATCGAGGCGTCGCGCCAGTTGGTATACCGGGCAGCGTCTGCCGTCGATTCCGGCTTGGGCGGCAGTGCGATGGCGACCATGGCGGCAATCGCGAAGTGCCACGCCAGTGACACGGCGATGCGTGTTGCCACCGATGCCGTACAACTCTTCGGCGCCGCCGGTATTTCCAACGAGTTTCCAATCAACCGTTACTTTAGAGACGCAAAGGTTTTGCAAATCGTCGAGGGTACGAACCAGATCCAGCGCAATATCATTGCGCGCAATGTCATGAGCCAAGCACCAGAGTAACGAAGCTTCGATGCACGGGCGGTGATCGTCGACGACGCGCACGGAACAAAGACAAGCGTTTATGGAGGAGCGAAATGAAAGCCCAGGCTGCCATCATGTACGCCGTCAATGAACCGCTAAGGATCGAAGAAATACTCCTCGACGAGCCGGCGCGCGGCGAGGTGCTGATTCGCACCGCCTTTGCAGGCGTCTGTCATAGTGACCTGCACTACATCGAGGGGCTCTATACACGTCCGTGCCCGTGTGTTCTGGGCCACGAATCGGCCGGTGTCGTGGAGGCGGTCGGCGAGGACGTGAGTTACGTGAGGCCGGGTGATCACGTGATCACCTGCATCTCGACGTTCTGCGGCGAGTGCGAGTACTGCATGACCGGTCGGTTGTCCCTCTGCCTCAGCCCTAGCACGCGCCGCGATCCGAGGGGGCCACAGCGAATGATGCTGAAGGGGACGCCGCTACAGCACACCAGCAATCTTTCGTCGTTCGCCGAATATATGCTGGTGCACGAACGTTCAGTCGTGAAAATCCGCACCGACATGCCGCTGGACCGGGCAGCGGTAATTGGATGTGCAGTGATGACCGGCGCAGGGGCGGTGTTTCGAACCGCAAAGGTCGAACCCGGATCGACGGTCGCGGTGATCGGTCTGGGAGGCATCGGCCTGTCGGCCGTCAATGGTGCCGCGATAGCTGGCGCTGGACGCATAATCGCGATCGACAAGGTCGCCTCCAAGTTCGACTTGGCGAAGGAATTCGGCGCCACAGATGTCCTGGATGCAACCGCTACTGATCCCATCAAGGCCATTCGCGAGATGACCGGTGGCGGCGTGGAATACTCGTTCGAGTGTGTTGGCTCGAAGACGACTGTTGAGCAGGCGTTCCGCATGTTGCGGCGCGGGGGCACCGCGACGGTTATCGGCATGATGCCGCTCGGCACCCGGTTTGAGGTCTCCGGTGCGGAGCTGCTTGGCGAGAAGCGTATCCAGGGCTCCGCAATGGGATCCAACAAGTTTCGTATCGATATGCCGCGGCTGGTCGATTTCTATTTGCGTGGCGATCTGAAGCTCGACAAGCTCATCTCGGGACGCATCCGGATCGCCGGCATCAATGAGGCATTCATGCAGCTCAAAACCGGCAAAGTGGCGCGGACAGTCATCGAATTCTGAGGCAGCGCGTGCGCTGAAGCGGCCTTTCGATCATGACCTTGTGGGCGTAATCCAGAATTTGTTACTTTGACTGGTAGTGGGTTTCCAAGAATCCAAGAACCGCTTCTGAGAAAAGATCGTTCTGATCACCGACCACCATATGCCCCGCATCTACAACATTTGAATAGCTTGCATGTGGAACAAGCTCCAGAAATGCTTTGGTAACCTCTTCGCTTACGAGGTCGCTCATACCCCCTCGGATTAGGTGGACCGGGCAGCCAATGCGCCGAGCTGCGTTTTCCAGTCGGTCAAATCGCCGCTCTTGCTCTGGAGGCTGCACATTCGTGATGAAACGTGGATCCCAATGCCATCGGTAGCGACCGTCGGGTCCGAGCCGTAGGTTCTTGGCGAGACCGTTCAGGTTTCGGCGTCGCCGGCGATTGGGCAGATAGGCGGCAATGACGTCGGCCGCTTCATCGATTGATTCGAAACCCTTCTGAGCGTGAGCGGTCATGAAGCCCACGACACGATTTATCCCCGCCATCTCCATTCTTGGCGTGACATCAACCAACGTCAGACTGGAAAAGGTCCCCGGCGCTTTTTCGCCTTCAGCAATAAGAGCGGCGAGCCCGCCGAGGGAGGCGCCGACTACCGCCGGCGGCTGACCGAGATGTCGAGCAACTGCGATTAAATCGGCGGCAAATGCGTCTAATTCGTAGCGTCCATGTTCCGACCAATCGCTGTCACCATGTCCGCGCAGGTCAACAGCGATAGCGCGATAGCCTCGGGCGCCCAACGTTTTCATAGTGTTGCCCCAAGCATGTCGCGTCTGGCCACCACCGTGCGCAAGCAGGATCGTCCGCTGGTCAATATTCCCAGCAACACTGGCGGCAAGCCGATTTCCATCAGCGCCGACCAAACTCAATTCATGCATTGACGTCTCCTGCACACACGAAACCAGTTCAACGCCAGAGCGACATGCTGAGGCAGAGGCATACGTACGCAGTGGCTAGGCCATACGCATGCTTGCCTCAAGCATCGCCCCCTTGGGGGATCCTGCCGTCGGGCGGCCAGTCCTTGACGCCGTCCTCCAAAGGGATTTCGACGCTTCGAAGAAGCTGTGAGAACATGTTCCAGTTTCCAATCGCGATGACCATCTCCAGCAACTGCTCCGGGCTGCCGACATGACGCACGCACTCAGCCCACACGGAATCCGAGATCTTGCCGCGCTCCAGCGTATCGTCGACCGCGGCCAGCACCGCCCGGTCCGCGGCACCGAGACGCGTCGACGAACGCCAGTCGCGGACAGCGATGACGTCCTCAGGCGGCAGCCCGACGCGTTCCGCGAAATGCCAGTGTTGCGTCCATTCGTACTTGGCGCCCGTCGTCCATCCGATACGCATGATCAGGAGCTCGCGTAGACGGACATCGAGCTTGTTTCCAGTGAAGAGCAGCGTGGTCAGCAAGTGATTGACCGCAGACGCGAGCTGCGGATGACGCAACAGCGCCCGATAAACACTGAGGCCGGCCATCGACTCTCGAATGCCACACTCCTTGGCGGCAGCCTTGGCTTGCTCGACTGACAGCATCTCAATGCGCGTGACCATTTGGCCTTTCCTTTCAGTTTCAAATTGCCGCGGCGACAGACAAAACGCCTCAGGAGACCTCGCCGATTGTTCCCATCAGAATCTTGGAAGTATGCAGCCAATCCTGCGTCACCGCCCAACTGCGATGGCCCACTCCCGTCGCGCGCCCTTTACCATCTGTGATGGCGCACGCCACCGGTGCCTCGAGCCGTTATCGCAAGGGGTGCGCATGCGGAGAGGCGAACGCAACCCCGCACCAGAAACCTTCGGGCAGATCCAATCCGGTGAGGAGCGTGCGGTGTCGCACAAAGCGCAGACGTCAAGGGACGTGTGAGACCAACAATGCTGTCATCGGAAGACCACAGGAAGTTTCCGAGGACCGCGTACCGGGCCGTGCGACCAGGTCACGGAGGCGGGGTCGGCGAGGTCAAAGTCAGGAATACGCGTCAGCCATTCCTCCAGCGCTACCGTAATCTCCATGCGGGCGAGATTTGAGCCGATGCACCGATGGATTCCCAATCCGAAGGCAGCATGTCGGTTTTCGGCCCGATCGATCAGAACACGATCAGCTTGTGGAAAGACCTCCGGATCACGGTTGGCCGCCGGAAAGGACAGCAACACCATTTCGCGTTCCTTGAACGGGCAGCCGCCGACTGTTGTCTCCTTGGCGACTTGGCGAGCCATCGTCACCGGGGCATAGGCCCGCAGAAACTCTTCTACCGCAAGCGGCATGAGTGCAGGCTCAGTGACCAGCCGACGACGGTCATCGCGGTGCTGGGCCAGATGCCATAGGCAGGAGCCGATGGCACTCCAAGTCGTATCGATGCCTGCAATCAGCAAAAGACGAAGCGTACCGATTATGTGCTCGTCGGAAAGGGGCTGATCCTCCATTTGTGCGCCAAGCAAGAAAGTGATCAGGTCCTCTCCGGGAACCGAACGACGACTTGCAATCTGCACCCTGAAATAATCGTCCATCTCCGCGAGAGCTTGGGCGAAGGAGGCGTTTTCCGCGATTCCTTCGTGCAGAAGCAGGTGAATCCAACGCCGGAACTTCTCGCCGTCTCCCTCCGGCAATCCGAGCATATGTGCAATGACAGCAACGGGAACATGCTGGGCATAGTCGGTTGCTGCGTCGCAACGGTCATTCGATGCGAAGCGATCAATCAAGTCGCCACATATCGCTCGCGTTTTTGCCTCCAGGCGGCCAATTGCATCCGGGGTGAACGCGGGCAGCAGGAGCATTCGCGCCGGCCGATGATACGGTGGATCCGAGGTGATCGGTGGCGAAGCCAATGTCGATGCGCCAGGCGGGGATTTCGGCTTCGCGGAATCCGTTGGCACACGAGGTGGCATTTCACGAACGACCACACGGCGTGAAGAGAAGTGCTCCGTATCATATGCGATCGCCCGGATATCGGCGTAGCGGCTGGGAAAATAGACGCCGTTGTATCGTTCAGTATGCGCGACAGGGCATTGCCGACGCAACTCATCCCAGATCTGATAGGGTTCGGTGACCCAACGTGGGTCCAGGTGATCGAAGTCTTTGGCCCAATCTGAGACAGGCGGGCGATCGGTCATGGTGAACTCCTTTAGTTAAGCCTGCGCCACCTTGATCGCGAATTCGGGGCAGTTGGCTTCCGCAAGCCGCGCCTTATCCTCAAGGCCGGGAGGGACCATGCCATCGCCGACTACGCGCGCGTGGCCGAGTTCATCGAGCTCGAACAAGCTCGGTGCTATCGCCTTGCATCGGTTGTGTCCCTGACATCGCTCGGGGTCGACAATGACTTGAAGGACTTTATGCTCGGGCATACCTGAAGCCCTCCCTGCGCAGTTTCCGAACGCGTCCGCTGCGCAATTGATGGATAGTTCGTCGGCTGCGCCATAATCGACCAACTGGCCAATTCGTCGGTAGTCAGCAAGCGCAATCCTCTAATGGACGTTAGAAGTTCTGGCAAGGGTAGTCAATCGGTGCGACGGGTGGTCCCAAGTGACTCCACCATTGGGGGAAGCCCTGCATTGCTCTCTTAGGTTTGGGCATGGGTGTCGGGCTTGCAGGAATATCGCCACTCTGCCGTGCGAAGGAACTTGTGGTGCATTGGCAGAGATCTTGCGGCGCAGTTCAGCGTAGAATGTCGCTACCTTCACAAGGTTGGTTTCCCAAAGGCAAGGACTGCAGCGTGCAAAGGTATCCACAGCGGCCTGTGGAGGTCGCGGACCACCCCTTTGGGAACAGGAGCAGGGTGTTTCGGTCTCGCCGTTGGGGAGGAGGCATGGACCGCTTGACTCATCAGTACCAGCTGCCTACGTTTCTAATGAGTATTTGAAAGTCCTCGAGCACAATCGCCTCGCCTGACCCGTGGAGTGGTCGGGGAAGGGCGCGCAGATTGCCTAGCGGTTCCATCGCCCGACTTTGCGAATTTATCTTTCGGGAGGATCTATAGTTACGATGCGTGGATTGAAGAGCAAGCCTGTCATCGTCACGGGCGGCGCCAGCGGCATCGGCCGCGCGATCGCCGGGCGTCTCGCGATGGAAGACGCCGTGGTCGGCATCTTCGACATTAACGGGCAAGCGGCCGAAGCTGCGGCCAGTGCACTTCGCGAACGTGGTGGTCGAGCTTCTGGTTACGAGGTCGACATCGTCGACTATGACGCGGTGGCACGCGCCGTCGATGCGTTTGAGGCGGCCTCTGGACCGATCGGCGGCCTGGTCAACAACGCGGGCTGGGACAAGGCTGTGCGCTTCGTGGACAGCGACCGGGACCTGTGGCGGAAAGTAATCGACATCAATCTCTGGGGACCGCTCAACGTCACGCATGCCGTGCTGAAAAAGATGGTCAGGCACGGCAGAGGCCACGTTGTCAGTATTGCGTCCGACGCGGGTCGGGTCGGCTCCTCAGGCGAAGCTGTCTATTCGGCCTGCAAGGGCGGGATTGCAGCGTTCGGCAAGACCTTGGCCCGGGAA
Source organism: Pseudomonadota bacterium (assembly GCA_023386865.1). GTDB lineage: Bacteria > Pseudomonadota > Alphaproteobacteria > Reyranellales > Reyranellaceae > Reyranella. Next base: position 30,355 of record JAEWIV010000137.1, on the reverse strand, counting down.
GTGGCACGTCAGGGGATTGTGTTCAACACGGTCTGCCCAGGACCGACCGACACGCCCCTGTTCGCGACGGTTAGCGAATCCGCGGCGGGGCTTGCCGAGGCCCTGAAGAAGGCGATCCCGCTCCGTCGCCTGGGGCAGCCGGACGACTATCCCGGCATCGTCTGCTTCCTGCTGAGCGACGACGCCAGCTTCATCACCGGCCAGACCATCAGCGTCTCGGGCGGCCTAACGATGCACGGGTAACCCGATGGATTATCAAGACATTCTCTACGCCCAGGCCGGCCACGTCGCCACGATCACGATCAATCGGCCAAAAGTCTACAATGCGTTCCGCCCGCGCACCGTCGTGGAACTCCTCGACGCCTTTCTCAAGGCCGGCTGGGATGACGACGTCGGCGCCATCGTCCTGACCGGAGCCGGCGAGAAGGCGTTTTGCACTGGTGGCGACCAGTCCGATCACAGCGGTCAATATGGTGACGGGTCGACGCGTGGCTCTGTCGGCATGCCGGTCGAGGAGTTGCACAGCGTCATCCGCGATGTGCCCAAGCCGGTAATTGCCAAGGTACGCGGTTACGCGATCGGAGGCGGCAACGTTCTGGCAACGATTTGCGACCTTACCATCGCCGGCGAGAACGCCATCTTCGGTCAGGTCGGGCCGAAGATGGGCTCCGTCGACCCCGGGTTCGGCACCGCCTATCTTGCGCGCGTGGTCGGCGAGAAGAAGGCGCGCGAGATTTGGTACATGTGCCGGCGCTACACGGCACGCCAGGCGATGGACATGGGGCTGGTCAACGCCGTTGTGCCCGACGACAAGCTCGATGCCGAAGTCGCGGCGTGGTGCGCTGAACTGGTGCTGCGCAGCCCCACCGCCATCGCCATTGCCAAGAAGTCCTTCAATGCCGACAGCGAAAACATTCGCGGCATCGGCGGTCTGGGGATGCAGGCCCTGCGCCTTTACTACGCGAGTGCCGAATCCCAGGAAGGGGTCAAGGCGCTCAACGAGAAGCGCCCGCCGCGCTTCAGGGACGTCCTCAAGTAGGGGCCGACGGTTGGACTTTTCCCTTACCCCCGAGCAGCAGCAGATTGGCGAGACCGCCCGGCGCTTCGGCGTCGAAAAGCTCGCGCCGGGCTATGTGGCGCGCGAACAGGAGGGCCACATTGCGCCATCGCTGATACGGGAGATGGGTGCTGTTGGACTGATCGGGGTCGATCTGCCGGAGGCGTTCGGCGGGCTCGGCGCGGACGGCGTCACGGCTGGACTGGTAATCGAAGGCGTTGCTGCGGCCGATCTTGGCGTTGCCTATGTGCAGCTTCTCGGATCGCTGATGGGCTCGATCCTGGCGCGTCATGGACCGCCTGAGATCGCGAGCGACGTCGTGCCGAGGATTTGCCGGGGCGAGACTTTGGTGGCGCTGGGTCTGACCGAGCCGCGCGGCGGCTCCGATGCCGCAAACCTCCAGCTCAAGGCGCGCCGCGACAACGAAGGCTACGTGCTCGACGGCGAGAAGACCTCGATTTCGATGATCGAACAGGCGGAGTCGATCGTCGTCTTCGCCCGCACTGGCGAGGCCGACTCCGGCGCTCGCGGCGTGACGGCCTTCCACGTGCCGCTCGACCTGCCCGGCATCAGCCGGTCCAGTTTCAACGACGTGGGCTCGAAGGTCGTCGGTCGCGGCTCCGTCTTCTTCCAGGACGTCAAGGTGCCGGACGAATGGCGCATCGGCGGTGAAGGCGAGGGCTTTCGCACGGTCATGCAGGGTTTCGACTACAGCCGCGCACTGATTGGCCTGCAAGTGCTGGCCCCGGCCGGCGCGTCACTCGAGGAAACCTGGCGCTACATCACCGAACGCCAAGCCTTCGGCCACCCGCTGGCGCGCTATCAAGGCGTGACGGAGCCATTGGCCGAGGCGGAAACGCTGCTCACCGCTGCCCGGCTCCTCTGCTATCGGACGCTGTGGCTGCGCGACCAGGGCATGCCCCACACGTCGGAAGCGGCGATGTGCAAATGGTGGGCCCCGAAGACAGCCTTTCAGACCATCCATCGGTGCCTGCTGACGCACGGTCATTCCGGCTACACCATGGATCTGCCGCACCAACAGCGCCTGCGTGACGTGATGGGCCTGCAAATCGGTGACGGCACCGAGCAGATCCAAAAAATGATCATCGCGCGCGAGAAGATCGGCCGCGTCGCAGTGCCTTACTAGGCGGAGGGTGCCGATGACCACTGCGCCGCCTGTTCTCGTAGACCTGGAAGGCCAGGTCGGCGTGATCACGCTGAACCGGCCCGAGAAGTTCAATTGCATTTCACGGGGCCTGGCGGACGGCCTGTGTGCCGGCGTTCGGTCTTTGGAAGCGAATCCAGCGTGCCGGGTCGTGCTGCTGAAAGCCAATGGCAAGCATTTCTGTACTGGTGCCGATCTCGACGAGGTTCTCGAGGCGCGCGCTTCGCGGGCTTCACTCCAGACCTTCCTGTCGGCGGGACACGAAGCCCTCACCGCGCTTGAACGCTCGCGCCTGCCGGTCGTCGCTGCGGTACACGGCTTGTGTCTGGCCGGTGGACTCGAACTCTCGATGGCATGCGATGTCGTGTTCGCCGCCAGTTCGGCGCGCTTCGGCGACCAGCATTCGCGGTATGGACTCATTCCCGGATGGGGCGGCACGCAGCGCCTGCCGCGCCTGGTCGGCCTGCGTCGAGCGCTTCACCTGATGTACAGCGCGGAGTGGCTGGATGCGGCGGCGGCGCGCGATTGGGGTCTTGTGAATCTTGTGGTTGACGATGATGCGCTCGCTGACCGGGTCATGGTCTATGCGCAGACATTGGCAACACACAACCCCGAGTCCATGGCGGCAATGAAGTCGCTTGCCCGCGCTGGTCTCGACGAAACGCTGGCGGAGGGGCTGGCGCGCGAGTCCGCGTGCGTCGTGGACGCGCTCCGCTCGGAGAACGTCTCGGAAGGACTGGCCGCGTTTGGTGCGCGTCGGGAGCCGAGATTCAAATAGCGGCGGCACGCCGCCTGTCTGTGGTTTGGGAGAAACGGTCATGGAACACGCAACACAGGTTGAGCTGGGCCACACTCTGTTTACGTACATCGACAAGGGCGAGCAGGCACGAAGCGCGGCGCCTTTTGCCAATCCAGTACGAGACTACATCTGTCGCGATCAGGCAGGACGCGAACGCGATTTGCTGTTTCGCGATCATCCACTCATTCTCGGCATGACTGCCGATCTGCCGAATCCCGGCGACTTCTTCACCAACGATTTCACCGGTCGCCCGATTCTCGTGGTCCGCGGAAAGGACGGCAAGGTCAACGCGTTCCTCAACGTGTGCCGCCATCGTGGCGCCAAGCTGGCGACCGCGGATCTCGCCCAAGGCTGCGCGCGAACCGGCGGGTCCTTCACGTGTCCCTATCATGGATGGGCCTACGGCCTCGATGGACGTTTGCTCGGCGTTCGGGAAGCCGACGCGTTCGGCGAGGTCGACCGCTCCACGCATGGCCTTCGACGCCTGGCGGCAGTTGAACGCAACGGCTTCATCTGGGTGCGGCCGGGTGGCGAAGAGCCCTTCGACCCCGATGCCTTGCTGGGCACTCTCGCGCCGGAGATGGCGGCGTATAGGTTCGAGCGCTACAGCCACTACGAGACGCGCACGCTGCGGCGAGCGATGAACTGGAAGCTCGTCATCGGTACGTTCCTGGAAGGCTACCATATCAAGGTTCTGCATCGGAACACGATCTCGTCGCTGCTTCTGGGGGCACAAACCTCCTTCGATCCTTATGGCCGGAACCTTCGAATGGCGGTGCCGCGCGCCGGTTTTGAGACGCTGCGCGAGACACCGGAACACGAGTGGGACGTGCTGAAGCACACTGCCGTCGTCTATGAGCTGTTCCCCAACACCGTGCTGGTCTGGCAGGGGGACCATATGGAGACGTGGCGGGTCTTCCCCGGGAACACTCCGGACGAGAGCGTGATGCATGCGTCGCTCTACATCCCGGAGCCGGCGCTCACCGACAAGGCGAAGCGCCATTGGGATCGCAACATGAAGCTCCTGCTCGACACGGTGGAGAAGGAGGATTTCCCGCTGGGTGAGGACATGCAGCGTGGCTTCCATTCCGGCGCGCAGGACCGTCTGTTGTTCGGCCGCAACGAACCCGCATTGGCGCATTTCCATCGCTCGGTCCACGAGGCACTCGGGCTCCAGGAAGCATGTGGCCAGGTTGGGCCATATGGGCAGCCGATTCCATAGCAAGGCGCCCGTTTCAATTGCTTGAAATTAATCTCGATTGAACAACTGTACTACGCGAGGAGATGACCATGACACAGCTTCCGATTTCCGCAGATTCGCATATCACCGAACCGCCGGATTGCTATCGCGAGCACATCGAACCCGCCTACCGCGACCGTGCACCCCATGTCGTGCGCGATCCAAAGTACGGCGACATCTACGTCGTTGAAGGCATGAAACAGACCATCCCGATGGGTTTGGTTGCTGCGGCGGGCGTCGAGCCCAGCAGCATCCGCATCGGCGGTGCGCGTTTTGAGGACCTGCATCGCGGCGGGTGGGATCCGGCCGCCCGTCTTGCCGATCAGGACAAGGACGGCGTCGGCGCGGAAATCATCTATCCAACCGTCGGCATGGTCCTCTGCAACCACCCCGACCAAGATTACAAGAAGGCCTGCTTCGACGCCTACAATCGCTGGCTCCAGCAGTACACGGCACATGCCCCCGACCGGCTGATCGGCATCGGTCAAACGGGGATCCGCACCATCAAGGAAGGCGTCGCCGATCTCGAACGCATCAAGGCCATGGGATTCAAGGGCGTCATGATGCCGGGCAATCCCGGCGAACTCGACTATGACAACCCCTCCTATGATGCCCTTTGGGAGGCCGCCGTCGCTCTCGACATTCCGTTGTCGTGGCACATCCTGACGTCGAGCAGCGACAGCATCAATCAGCACCGTGGCCCCAAAATCAACGGGTTCCTGTCGATCATTCGCGGCTGTCAAGACATCATGGGCATGCTGATATTCAGCGGCGTGTTCGCCCGTCATCCGAAACTCAAGGTGGTGTGTGTCGAGGCCGATGCCGGCTGGGCGCCGCATTTCATGTACCGCATGGATCACGCCTACAAGCGCCACCGCTACTGGATGAAGGGACAGGAGCTGCCGCGCCTGCCGTCGGAATATTTCCGCGACAACATCAGCCTGACGTTCCAGGACGATTTCGTCGCGTTCAAACTTGCCGACATGCTGGCGCCGCATCAGCTGATGTGGGCTAACGACTTCCCGCATAGCGACTCGACCTGGCCGTGGAGCAAGGATGTGATCGCCGAGCAGACCGCCCATCTCGACGCAGGACAGCGTCAGCGTATCCTGCGCGACAACGTGGCGGACCTTTACAGGCTCGCTGCCTAACTGGCCGCTGCTTCTCGTCCTGAGACACGGCATCAATTGTCGGCGGATCGCTTCCGAGCCGTGAGGGATCATCATGAAGTTCAGCCTGTTCATCTATTGCACGGTCGGCCGGCGGGCTGAACTCGAAGGCGGGATGGCCGGCCGCAAGCCGGAGCTGTACCAGCGCATGCTGGACGAGATCGCGGAGTACGCGCGGTATGCCGACGATGCCGGGTATTTCGGCTTCGGCCATCCCGAGCACCATTTGCAGATCGAGGGCTTCGAGATCTCGAACGACCCTCGGCTGATGGGAATGTGGCTCGGCAAGCACACGAAGAGGCTGCGCGTCATCACCTGCGGCTTCGTTTCGACTACGCACAATCCGCTGCGCGTTGCCGAGGACATCGCCACCATGGACCACATGCTGGGGGCCCGCTTCGGCGTCGGCTTGGTGCGCGGCTATCAGGCTCGATGGGTGGAGAATTTCAAGGTGCGCGAGGATCTCCACGCGGTCGGTCCGTGGAACAAGGACTCGCCGGCCGATGAAGCCAACCGGGAATATTTCAGCGAGTTCGTCGACGTCGTGGTCAAGGCGCTGACGCACGATACCTTCAGCCATCGTGGGCGGTACTGGAACTTCCCGCCGGTCGGTATGGTCAATCCGCATCCGCACGGCGTCTACACGACCTACGGGCAGGGCGTCGCCCCGGACATGCACATTAACGAGGTCGGCATCGCACCGCGTCCGCTGCAGACGCCGCATCCGCCCCTCTATGGCGGCTTCGCCGCCTCAATGCGCACGGCGTTGTTCTGGGCGAAGTACGGTGGCAAGCCGATCGTCTTGACGGACAAGCTCGACTTCTACAGCCAGCTCAATCGCGCCTATCACGACGAGGCGGCGAAGCACGGCCGAGCCGTCAAGCCCGGCCACGCGACGGCCTGGGGCGGCATCTTCATTTGCGCGCCCACCGATGCCGAAGCGCACGCCCAGCTCGAGGACATGCGGTGGTTTTGGGACCAATGGGCCACCCCGTTCGGGCAGGGCCTGCCCGAGCTGCTCGTCGGCTCGCCGGACACTATCTCACGTCGGCTGGAGGCGGTTCAGAAGGCTGTGCCCGGCCAGGATGAGATTGTGTTGCTGGTTCCGCAGGGTCTGCATGATCGCGGCCAGATACTGCGATCGCTGGAGCTGATGGCGACGAAGGTCATGCCGCGCTTCGCGGACCCGACTTGATCATGCCGGCGAAACGTTGGCCCTCATGATCGATCCAGTATCCGCCGGCGATCGCGGGTTCGGCTTCAGCGACGCCGAGCTCGTCGCGCATCCCACCGTGTTCGGGCCTGACCTGTTCAAGGGCAAGGTGATCGTGGTTTCGGGCGGTGGCAGCGGCATCGGCAAGGCCATCGCCATTCTCTTCGCCAGGCTCGGCGCACGTCTTGTCCTTTGCGGTCGCAAGCCCGAGAAGCTCGAAGCCACCGTCGCGTTGCTGCGCGGCGTGGGCACCGATGTCGACGCCATGGCAATGAGCATTCGCGAACCAGAAGAGGTCGAATCGTTCATGGAGCGCGTATGGTCGCGCCATGGCCGGCTCGACGTGCTCGTCAACAACGCTGGCGGACAGTTTGCGCAACCGGCCATCGATTTCAGCGTCAAGGGCTGGAAGGCCGTCATCGACACGAACCTGAACGGCACGTGGTACATGATGCAGGCTGCCGCTCGACGCTGGCGCGATCATGCCCAGGCGGGCAACATTGTGAACATTACGGCCACCATCGGACGCGGATTGCCGCACATGGCTCATTCGACTGCCGCCCGTGCCGGGGTCATCTATCTGTCGAAGACGGTCGCGGTCGAATGGGCGCCCCTGGGTATCCGAGTAAACTGCCTCGGCGTCGGTGCAGTGGAGAGCAGCGGCTTCGCGCAGTATTCCGAGGAGGGCCGCAAGACCTTCTACGAAAGCAACCCTATGCGCCACCCAGGGGACGTCTGGGACGTCGTCGAAGGCTGCGTCTATCTGGCTGGCCCCTCAGGCAAGTTCATTACCGGCGAAGTCCTCACCATCGATGGCGGGCAGCAGATGTGGGGCGACTTCTGGTCGGCCGGCCGTCCGGACTACTTCAAGCTCGGCTAGAGGTGACGCGATGCTGCCCAAGAAAACGATGGCCATGGTTCAGACGGGTCCGCGCCAACTGGAGCGTCGTGATCTCCCGATCCCGCCGATAAGCGCCGACAGCGCGATTCTTAGAATCGAGGCTTGCGGCATCTGCGGCAGCGACCACGAGCAATACGAAGGCGCGCTGAACACGCCTTATCCGGTCGTCCCCGGCCATGAGCCGTTGGGCATCATTGCGGCCATCGGCGATGTCGCGGCGAAGCGCTGGCGCGTCGATGTCGGCGACCGTGTCTGCGTCGAGACGATGCTGTCCTGCCATTGCTGCAACACGTGTCTTGGCGGGCACTACCATCTGTGCGACCGGCGGCAGATCTATTCCTACATCCCGCTCACCGTGGCGCCGGGAATCTGGGGTGCATACTCGCAGTACATGTATCTCGCGCCCAACGCGATCGTTCACCGGATCGACAAGTCCTTGCCGCCGGAGATCGCGGTCATGTTCAATCCACTCGGCGCCGGTTTTCGCTGGGCGGTCGAGCTTCCCGCGACAAGCGCCGGCGATACCGTGATGATCCTGGGCCCGGGGCAGCGCGGATTGGCCAGCGTCGTGGCCGCACGCCATGCGGGGGCAGGCACCATCATCGTTACCGGACTGGCCTCGGACGCCAAGAAGCTGGCCGTCGCGCGTGCACTCGGCGCGGACTACACGATCGACGTGGACAACGAGGACCCCAGGGAGCGTGTCCGAGAGATCACGGCCGGAAGAGGCGTGGATGTCGTTGTCGATGTCACCTCGTACGCCACCCAACCTGTGCGAGGGGCGCTCGACTACGTGCGTCGCGGCGGGACAATCGTCCTTGCCGGAGTGAAGGGATTCACCATGCAGGACGGAAAGAGGCGTCAAAAGACGGTACCGGACTTCGTCTCCGACATGGTTGTCTGGAAGGAAATCACCATTAAGGGTGCCATCGGTGTTCTCAGCTCAGGCTACCGCAAGGCGATCGATCTAATTGAAAGCCGCAAGGTTCCGCTTGCGCTGATGCACACGCACGATTTCGCGCTGGAAGAGGCGGATCTGGCGATCCGAACACTCGCCGGCCAAGTCGACGGCGAACGGTCGATCCACTCCTGCCTCATTCCGCCCTCGTAGGAAACAACGGCTTTGGAAGAAGCGACGCCATGAACCTACCGCCGCGGCTCCCGCCCTTCGATCAGGAGGTGGCTCGCCGCTTCCTGGAATCGGCCGTACCGTCGTCCGGCCTTCCGCAATATCTCGGTCTACGCACCACGCTCGTCGAGCCCGGGCGGCTGCGCGTGGAGATGGCGGCGGATGCGAAGCTGCTGACGCGTTTCGGCAATCTGCATGGCGGCGTGCTCGCGGCACTGTGCGACCATGCGCTTGGACTCGTATGCTACCCGCACATGCAAGCGGGCCAATGGGCAGCCACGACGGAGTTCAAGCTGAACCTCCTCGCGCCCGTCTCCTCTGGTAAGGTGATTGCCGAGGCACGCATTGTCGCCATGACGCGCTCGACCGCAGTAGTGCGGATCGACGTCGAAAACCACGGCCGGACTTGCGGCGCTGCTCAAGGCACGGTTCTGATCATGCAACCACAGCCACCGAAGTCCCGTGACTAGTCTTGGTTTTCGTCCATTGCCAAGCGACCGGCGACCGTATTCGCTGACAAAGCACAGAGGCGATGGGTTCAGCTGCGCCCTGCCATCATGCGGGTCACATTGTAGGTTATCACCACCTCGTTGCGCTGATTGACGATGCTATTGATCGTCGTGACGATTCCCCGGTTCCCTTTGCTGGTTGGCCGGATCGCCGTCACTTCCACTTCGCCGTGAATGGTATCGCCGACATTGGTTGGAGCATGCACCTTTATGGTCGATTCCAACATGGCGAGCCCGGTATGCTGCATCGTGGCCTGAACCAAGAGACCTTCAACGAAGCAGTAGCAAAGAGCACCCGGCACCGGACGGCCTCGCATGGCGCCGTGGTGCTCGCTGAAGGTCACGTCGGTGAAGATCATCTCGACCATACCCGTGGCATTGATGAAATTCACCAGATCAGCTTCGGTGATGGTGCGATTGATGGTGCGAAATTTCTGGCCGACCTTGAGGTCAGTCCAGAACAGCCCGAGGCCGACATACTCCATGCGCTCTCCACATGCCGCAGCAAGGGTGCGGCGACGGCTGCCGTCACTCCTATGGAAGGCGGGAATACCACAACAATGTTCTAATGTTAATTCGAATATGGCTACAATGCTTGCTGCAAGTTGAGTACTTCTTGGAGGGCCGTATATTGAGATTCTAATGAATGTTCGGTACTAATGGAACGGATAACCAAAAGACCGAGATGCAAGGAGTGACTGCAAAGTGGGCGAGAATTCCGGCTTGGCGGAGGTCCAGCTTCGATTGAACACGGCCAGTTCATGCATGCCTCTTACTCTCGTGAAGTATTGCCGGCACCGCAGATCTTCGCGGTCTTAGCGGATGTTCAGAGACGCTCAGAAAGGCGGCGCTAGATATGGCACGCACCGAATATTTCGACGCTCTTGAAACACGTTCGTTCGAAGAACGGGAGATCGCACTGGCCGCCGCCCTCGAGGTGCAAGTCGCGCATGCCAAGGCGAATGCGCCATTTTTTGCTGAATGGTTAAAGGACGTCGATCCGGCTACGGTAAAGAGCCGCGCCGCGCTCGCACGCCTTCCAATTCTGCGTAAAGCAGACCTCACTGCGATGCAGAAGAGGAATCCGCCGATGGGAGGGCTGCTCAGCATCCCCCTCGCGCAAGTCCAGCACATTTTTATGTCGCCAGGGCCCATTTTCGAGATCGATACCGCCGAGAAGGACTATTTGCGCGGCGCGCGGGCCATGTATGCGGCAGGGTTTCGTGCCGGCGATATCGTTCACAATACCTTTTCGTACCACCTCACGCCGGCCGGCCTCATGATGGAGGCTGCAGCGCGGGCATTGGGCTGTGCGGTCGTGCCGGGAGGCGTCGGCCAGACCGAGTTGCAGCTCGACGCCATAGAAGCCATCCGACCGGGCAGCTATGTTGGAACACCTTCGTTTCTGAAGATTCTCCTCGAGAAGGCTGATGACCTTGGCAAGGACATTTCGTCGATTCGAAAGGCCTTTGTCAGCGCTGAGGCGCTGCCACCTTCGCTCCGCCAAATGTTTCGCGACCGTGGCATAGCGGCCTTTCAGAGCTATGGCACGGCAGATGTGGGCATCATCGCCTACGAGTCCCAAGCCCTGGAGGGCATGATCGTCGACGAAGGCGTTCTGGTCGAGATCGTGCGGCCGGGCACCGGCGATCCCGTTGCCGACGGCGAGGTAGGCGAAGTGGTCGTTACGACCTTCAGCAGGGCCTATCCTCTGGTGCGCTTCGGAACCGGTGACCTGTCCGCCGCGCTGCCCGGCATCAGCCCTTGTGGCCGCACAAACATGCGCATCAAGGGTTGGATGGGGCGTGCCGACCAGCGCACAAAGGTCAAGGGCATGTTTGTTGACCCAGCACAGATTGCGCTGATCGCCCGGCGTCATCCGGAGCTCGGCCGCGTGCGGCTGGTCGTCGACTGGGTCGACCAGCAAGACGTCATGACCCTGAAGGCCGAGCTCATCGGGGGCTCCACCGACTTGGCTAAGGCGGTGGAGGGCAACGTCCAGAATATCTGCAAGGTCCGGGGACGCGTGGAGTTCGTGGCGCCTGGCAGCCTGCCTAACGACGGTAAGGTGATCGACGATGTGCGCAAATACACCTGATCAGTCGACGTCCTGGCGGACGAGCTGGTGTTCCCGTCGCGACGCCTTTGCATGAACGGAGACGGGCGACAGGTCTAGCCACCGCTTCGTCGATGACCTCGGGGGAGCGGAGCCGTGCGCCAATGTGACGGAGAATGATGATGGCCGAGACTGATCTGACCGGCAGGGTAGCGGTTGTAACGGGCGCCGCGAGAGGCCTCGGCCGTGCCTATGCGCAGGGGCTTGCCAAGGCTGGGGCCACGGTAGTTGCGCTCGATCTCTCGGATTGCAGCGATACAGTTCGCGAGATTGAGACTAACGGCGGTCGGGCATTCAGCCGGCGATGCGATGTTGGAGACATGACCAGTTGCCGCGACGCGGCGGAAGATGCCCTCACCCGGCTTGGCCGGGTGGATGCGCTGGTCAACAACGCGGCGCTGTTTGCGACGCTCAAGTCGGGTCGCTTTGACACTATCGCCGAGGAAGACTGGGAGTCATGCATGCGTGTCAACGTCACCGGCGTGTGGAATTGCTGCCGTGCGTTTGTGCCGCCCATGCGCGAACGGGGTGGCTCCGTGGTCAATATCTCCTCGTTGGCTGCAACATATGGTCTGCCCAACGCCCTGCATTACACGACGTCTAAGGCGGCCGTGATTGGATTGACGCGAGGTCTCGCGCGCGAACTGGGCCGCTTCAACATACGTGTCAACGCAGTGGCCCCTGCGGCCGTTGAGACAGACGGCATGAGCCAGTTCTTCGGTGAGAAGAAGGAAGACGCTGTGAAGGCTATTGTTTCCGGCCAGTCGATTCGCCGTGTCCTCACGACCGACGATCTGGTTGGCACAATCGTCTATCTTGCTTCCGATGCCAGCTCGATGGTGACAGGCCAAACGATTGCCGTCGATGGCGGGACGGTCTCCCTCTAATCTCACATCAAGTCAGGCTCCGTCGCGTTTGGGAATGCGCGTGTGTGCTGCGAAGCTGCACCAAGCAACCGACAACCGTTGAAAGGATCACATTGACCGCCATTGCCTTTCCGATTCCTGACGACGTCATCGCAATAGCGGATGGCATCGAAGGTTTCCTTCGCAGAGAGGTGTTTCCGCGTCACCAGAGCGATCATGCGCTGCTGTCCGATCCGCGTCGCACGTACAGCGACGATGGCCGCTATGTCCCCGCTGTAGTCGACCATATTCGAGGCGTGCGCATTGCGGCCGCAAAGGCTGGTTACTACTCCATGTCAGTGCCTGTGGAACTGGGTGGGGCAGGCATGGGCATGCTTGCCTACTTCGTTGTGTGGGAGCGTATCTATCGTCTTTGTGGCAGCCACCATTGGCTGGGTGCTTATGCGGTCAGCCACTGGGCCTTCGGTCCAAGCCCGGTCCTATTGAAAGTGACGGATCGTGCACGCTCCGAGATTCTAGGGGGCATGATGGAGGGCCGGACATCGATGTGTTTTGGCATGTCTGAGCCCGGTGCCGGCTCGGATGCGACCATGATCCAGACGAAAGCCAGACAAACCGACACTGGCTGGCGACTCAACGGCCGCAAGATCTGGACGACGAACGCGCCGCAGGCAGACTACTGCATCGTCTTTGCCGTGACCGATCCGGACCGTGCGTCACGCCGGGCTGGTGGCATCAGCGCCTTTCTAGTGCCGACCGCGTCACCCGGCTTCAGGCTGGAGAGTGTCATCCGCATGCATGGGTCGGTGGGTGGCAACGAGGGCTCCATCGTGCTGGAGGACGTTCAGGTCGAGCCATGGCAGCTGGTCGGTGAACTGCATGAGGGTTTCCGCATCGGACTGTTGGGCGTCTCTATCGGCCGTATCTACAATTCAGCTCGCGCCGTGGGCCTTGGCCGTTGGGCGATCGAGGCAGCGCTGCGCTACACACAACAGCGTGAGGCTTTCGGCAAGCCGATCGCGGAATACCAGGGCGTGACGTTTCCGTTGGCCGAAGCGGCGATGGAGCTGCATGCGGCGCATCTTATGGCGCTGAATGCGGCGGCCTTGATCGACCGCGGCGAGCGGGCGGTGAAGGAACTGTCGATGGCCAAGGCCTATGCGGTGGAGATCGGTGCCCGGGCGCTGGATCGTGCTATCCAGACTCATGGCGCCATGGGGTTCACCAACGAGCTCGGACTTGTTCATGCGTGGCAGGACGTTCGCTCGGTCAACGTGGCGGACGGCACAAATGAGGTTTTGCGTCGTACGATCGTGCAACGCCTCCTTGCGGGAGACACGGAATTGTAGGCGTCTGGGAGAGGCCGCAGGCTTCGTTCGCCATGTGCTACTGCTGCCCTGCGCCGTCGCCGAGCGAACCCTAAATGAGGAAGGCAAGCATGCGAATGAAGGGCAAGGTCGGCATCGTTACCGCGGCCGCCTCGGGAATGGGGAGGGCAGGGGCCGTTCGTTTCGCTCGCGAGGGCGCTGCCGTCGCCGTCGTCGATCGGGACGAGGCAGGCGTTGCTGCCACGGTCGCACAGATCGTGAACTCTGGAGGCCGGGCTAAGGGCATCGTGGCCGATCTGGGTGAAGACGACGCGGCACGCCAGATCGTCAAAGAGGCCGCCAACGCCTTTGGCGGCCTCGATTTCGTCTGGAACCATCTTGGCCATCCCGGTCCCGCTTCGGTTGAGGGACTGGATCTGGCGGATTTCGACTTGGCGGTCCGCCTCAACTTGCGTTCTGTGCTGATCACCACCGAAGCAGCCGTTCCAGAATTGCGAGCGCGAGGCGGCGGTGCGCTGCTCTTTACGGCCTCGACATCCGGCCTGCATGGCTCGCCATTTAGTCCTGTCTATTCTGCCATGAAGTTCGGGGTCGTTGGTCTCACGCGCTCGCTCGCCAAGCGCTTGGCCCGCGATGGGATCCGCGTCAACGCTCTGTGCCCCGGCCCTATAGATACGCCGATGTTACGCGTGTTCGTCGCCAGGCCTGACCAACAAGGTACACGCGGCCAGGATCCAGAAGAGCTCATCCGCAAGCACGCCGGCATGACGCCTTTGGGACGGCCGGGCAGACCTGAGGAGATTGCCAACGCGGCACTGTTTCTTTTGTCCGACGAGGCTTCGTTCGTGACTGGCGCGGCTCTACCGGTCGATGGAGGATCAACGGCGTGAATAAGCTGGATGCGATGGTTCACGAGTGAGTTCGGCACGAAGCTGCCGACGGGCAATCATCGTAGGCATCAGGCGGGACAGCCTGCGTACTCCTCGCGTATTTCAACCCTCAAGGGCCGCAATCAGCGAGGCGCCAAGCTCCCGACAGAAGGCAAACCGCTGCTTGGCTGCTGATACCACCCTCGATTCCGCGACAATCTGCAAGTAGACGCAAAATCGTGAATACCCCTTACGCTCGGCTGTATTTCAAGATAACCGGATGCGTTCACAGCGTGAGATTGAATGCGACGGAGATACGCTCGGCGGTTCCGTGATAGGGGCGCACCTGGTGCATCAGCCAGGCGGGGAACATCACAAGCCGGCCGGGCTTGGGCCGCAGCGCCTGAATGGAGGTATTCGAAAGGTCGCTCGACCCGACATAGCCGAGATGCGGCGCTAACATCAGCGGCAAGGGCCCACGTGGATCCATGAACTCCAGCTCACCTCCAAGCGACGGATCGGCGACAATGCCGCCGTCGTCGACGTAGTAGACTCCCGACCAGAACGCGCCTGGGTGCGAGTGAAATGCGTTGCCCTCGCCCTTGCGGTTGATGTTCGCCCACATGTTCGCTCGCCACGTTACGGCAAAATGCTCAGGGTGCGGTCCTCGGCCCGGATTTCCCTCGCGATCTGTTGTCATGCGGTTCGCGACGTTTCGCGCAAATGCCAGCAGCTTGATGGCTGCCGTACCGCCCCAGGTTTCCATATCGTCGCTCGACTGCCAGCCACCCAGGTTGGAACGCACGCGGCCGGCGGGATGAGTTCTTTCGCGCTGCTCGATCACCCGGCGCAACTGAGCGTTGAGCGATACTGCGTCCGGCACATCGAACAGGGCGATTGCCGTCACGAACAGCGAAAGGATATCAAGCTCCGTTGCGGCCTTCATGTCCGGTCCCAAACAGGAGATTTGAATGGCGAGCGCAGCTGCAGCCGTGCGTGCTAGTCTAGGTGCTTTCGTTTGACATTACGTCGCCAAACAGCTCCCAAGTCTCGCCCTGAAAGCGTTGCAGGCGCTCCGACTGGATGGGATAGAAGTCCGTCGGACTGGTGTTGACGGTGATGCCCGGTAGCAGCAGCGGGACGGTGAGCTTTTTGAGGTTGGCCGCCTGCTTCATCAGGTTGGCGCGTGTGAGTTCATTGCCACACTGCTCCAGTGTCTTGTGCAACGTGTAGGAAGCGGCATACGCATAAACGTTGAAGCCGTCGGCCAAGCTGGCACTGGGATTGTATTTGGCCATCCACACGCGCCAAGCTTTCATGTCGTCCGAATTGTCCCACTGCTTGTCGGTGGGATCCTTCAGATAGGCCGCTGTGACGATGCCTTGGCTGTTCTCGAATCCAGCTGGTTTCAGCACTGCCGCTACCGAGGAGGATACGTTGTTCAGGTAATGGACCGGCTTCCAGCCGATGTCGGCCGCCTTGCGGATAGCCTGGGCCGCAAATTTCGGCGTCGTGATGTTGAAGAATACGTTGGCGCCCGAGTCCTTAAGCTGGATAATCTGCGAATCGACCGTCGGGTCGGTCACTTCGTACGTGACGTGCTTGACGATCTTACCGACGTCCTTGCCCAGCCCGTCGCGCATGCCGTCATAATAGTCCTTGCCGTAATCGTCGTTCTGCATCAGCACGGCGACCTTCGGGTCCTTGACGGTGGCCAGGATATGCTTGGCATAGATCACCGCCTCGGTGTGGTAGTCGGGCTGCCAGCCCATAGTCCACGGGAACTCCTTCGGCTTGCCCCATTTGGAGGCGCCCGTGGCCACAAAGAGCTGTGGCACTTTCTTGGTGTTCAAGTACTTCTGGATCGCAGTGTTGCTGGGTGTTCCCAGCGTTTGGAACATTGCGAACACCTTTTCCTGCTCGACCAGTTGACGCACCACTTCGACGGCCTTGGGCGGGCTGTAGCCGTCGTCCATCGTGATGAACTTCACCTTGCGGCCGTTGACGCCGCCCTGATCATTGACCATCTTCCAATAGGCGTCGATGGCCTTGCCAATCACGCCATATGCGGAGGCCGGCCCACTATAAGGGTTCGCGTTACCGATTTTGATCTCGGTGTCGCTGGCACCGTCGTCATACTTTCCCTTTTGCGCGTATGCGCCAGCGCTGCCAAGAACAGCTGCCATCGCCGATGCGCCGCTCAGAAATGCGCGTCTCGTCGCTCTCATAGTCGAATCTCCCGGTCGAAGGCGAAACGTCCATTTTTGAATGCTTATTTGATTCTCGACGACTGGCAAGATGGCGCGGTGTCTGTCAGTTGTTCGGCAGCGTAGACCAGGTATGTTAAAAAGGCATAACGTGTATATTATAAGTAATACTTACTATTGACGACCGATATGGGAGGCTGTCGTGGTGGATCCGGATTCAAGCATTGGGTTTCTCGTGGGGGATGTCGCGCGCCTGCTGCGCCGCAATTTCAATCGGCGGGCGCAGGCACTCGGTCTATCGCAAGCTCAATGGAGAGCGCTCGCCTATCTGGCACGCCAGCAAGGCGTGAGTCAGGCCTCCCTCGCAGACCGCTTGGAGATTCAGCCGATCACCCTCGTCCGCCTTCTCGATCGTCTTCAGGCAGCCGGTTTGGTGACCCGTAGGCCTGATCCGCATGACCGGCGCGCGTTCCGGCTCTATCTAACGGACAGGGCGCAGCCTCTGCTCGCACGCGTGTGGTCCATTGCTGCCCAAACTCGGGAACAGGCACTCGCAGGTATGCCGATCCAACGACAACGAATGCTCATAAAGTCGCTGCAGCATCTAAGGCAGAACCTTCTTCAAGCCGAAGACAGTGCCACGGCCAACGGCCAAAAGGACAAGCGGATCAGAAATGCAGCAAACGCGTGATCAAACAGCTCCGGCGACAAACTCGGTACCATGCGCGCCCGGAAGCAAGCGCGGATGGCGTCGCCGAGATCGATTCAGTTTCTCATCTGGCGTGCAAACGCCGCCGCTCGCTTCGTCCTGGGCACAGCCAATGCGTAGGTGAAGGAGACAAGGTCATCGAGATGCATCATATGCGCTGTCTTGTCTCCATCTTGCGGTGATGGCGGCACGAGCTTCGTGGTCCGAGGGTCGAAGCCGCCGGGGTTCGCACGGATGTCGACACAGAGCGAACGCTTCGTGTCGGAACGACAACTGCATCACGGGTGCGGCCCTGACCGGGAGTCGGCCAGCACGGTGGGGCTATCGCGCGCGACATCGACGCCCGCCTCCCAACGACCGGTGCAAGGCCCCTCAGGAGCGCAACCGCATGGCCGAACCGGAATGTGCCCTGCCGAGAAGCTTCTCCGCTCTCAGCGGTCTGGTTTAGCGCTTCGATCACTCAGCTGCGTGGGCATAGCGGTGATCCGGCAACATACCTGCGCGATCGATGGCTGCACCGGCGTCAAACTTCTTGAGCTCGGGCATCACTGTCTTGGCGAACAGCCGCATGTTGCGCACTGCTTCCTCATGGGCCATCCCCGCGTAGGAGAATACGCCAACATAACCCGAGTTCTTGGTCTGTCGGTGAATGGCCATGATCTTCTCGTAGACTTGATCTGGAGTACCGTAGACCTGTAGCTCGGCGAAGAATTCTATTGCCTTTTCCTCACCGTAACTATGCAGCTTCTCGTTCATCTTGGCATAGTACTCGTATCCTTTGGTGTTCTTGATGTGCTCGCCCGCGAACTGATAGTGGGCGAGCACGGTACGGTAGTAGCCACCGATGTACTTCAACGCCATCTCACGCGCCCGCTCCGGGCTTTCATCGACGAAGGTCCAGCCAGCCGAAATGGGCTGCGGTGCATCCGTGCCATTGATCTCGCGATAGAGCCGATTGTACTCCGCAAGCTCCTTTTCGACCTCACGCCAGGGCTTTTGCGGGATGATCAGCAGGCCGACGCCAAGCTTGGCCATAATCCGCGAGCTTTCCGGGCTTACCGCCGCGGCGTAGGTGCGGCCCCGGAAACTCTTGAATGGAGCTGGCCGGATTGCTGCCGGCGGCTGCCGATAGAACTTGCCATTATGTTCCATGAGTCCCGCCTCAAGGCCGTTGAGCAACGCCTCGGCGTACTCGACAAAGCGCTCCCGGCTTTCACCCATATCCAGCCGAAACCCGTCAAACTCGACCTTGCCCGCGCCACGACCCAGACCAAGGATCATGCGACCTCCCGACAACTGGTCGAGCATGGAGACCTGCTCGGCAACGCGCATGGGATCGTGCCAAGGCAATACCACGACCATCGAGCCCAGTCGCACGTCTTTGGTTCGCCCGGCCATATAGGACAGGAACTGCACGACATCGGGGCACATCGTGTAGTCGGTGAAGTGATGCTCGACCGACCAGATCGACTCGAAGCCTAGCGGTTCGGCCATATCGGCCAGCGCAAGCTCATTCAAATACACCTCCCGGTCCGTGAGCTGACGTCCGGTATTTTGGAATATGGTGGCCATTCCGACATGCATTGTCTTTCTCCTCGCCTAGAACTCAACCTTTGAGACAACCTCTTGCTGGAACCGTCCGTCTGCGGACATGCAGCGCATGTACGTCGAACGAGATAGCTCAATTCCCGATGTGATGGTCATTCCCGCCGTTTACAGTCGATCCGCACCTCAGGGTGCAGCCATCTGGTGCCGCCTGCCGAAGCTAGGCGGCTGCACGACCTCCGCGGAGCACCACGCCTGGCAGTGGCCCCGCCGGATCGACTGCGTCGACGCCGCGGCTGCGAATCATGGTTCCGTTGACGACCACGCCTTCGATGCCGGATGCATCCGAGATCAGTCGGTCAGCTCCAGCGGGGAAGTCGTTTATGCGGCGCAGCTTGCTCGCACCGATCGTCGCGGGATCAAAGATCACCAGATCGGCCGGTGCACCGAGCGCCAGGCGACCGCGATCTACGAGACCGAACACCTCTGCGGGGCGCGATGTCAGCATGCGAACTCCTTCTTCGAGACTAAATGCGCCCTTCTCCCGCACCCAATGCCCGAGAAAATAGGTCGGCAAGCACGCGTCGCAGAGCTGGCTGGCATGCGCACCGGCATCAGACAATCCCACCACGGTGCACGAGCTCTTCAGCAACGGCTCTACTTCGCTCTCCTCGTGATTGGCCACCGGCATGCGGAAGCGCGCTTCGAGTCCGGTACGCAGCGCCATGTCGAGCGCCAAATCCGTCGGCAGGACACTCCGTTCACGCGCGATGTCGAAAAGCAGGCGCTCCTCCAACTCCGGCTGTGGCGTGTACTGGCCGACCACCGTCTTGGCGAAGGTGGCGCGGAACGTAGGAGGACCGTTCGTCAGCAGCCGCTCTGCGAAGGCCCGTCGAAACTCCGGATCAGCGTAAATGCGAGCCTTGCCGTCGGCATCTGCGGCTGAAATCGGCTTGAACAGGCTCAGTGGCTCGAACGGGAACGGTGCCTTGAACTGGTACTCGAAATTGAGCGGCCGGGGCGTGACCTGTGGCACGATCTTCAGTCCCTCGGCAGCAATCGCTTCCGAGCGCGCAAGCTGTTGCACGTGGTCACCCACGCCGAACGAAAGGCCGGCGAGGAGAGCTGTCCAGGTGATCGGCCTCCCGGTCGCTCGGGCAATCTCGACAAACTCGTCCAAGAACAATTCCTTGCCGATCGTCGCCTGCATGATTCCGCGGCCGGCCTCGCCCAAGGCACCGGCCAGCGCCTTGATTTCGGCCAAGTCGGCGATGCGGCTTGGCACAGGACGCCCGCCATAGCCGACATGCGTCGAGGCCTTGGATGTGGCGAACCCGATCGCGCCGGCATCGATTGCCTGCCGCACAATTGCCTTCATGTTAGCGATTTCCTCAAGCGTGGCCGCGCGTTCGGTGGCTGCTTCGCCCATCACCCAAAGGCGCACCGGGGTATGGCCGACCAGCACGCCGAGGTTGATCGCGATGCCACGCTTCTCGATCGCATCGAGGTATTCAGGGAAAGTCTGGAATGGCCAATTCGCGCCGAGGCCGGCCTCGAGCGCCTCGACACTCATGCCCTCAACCTTCTCAAGCGTCCGGGTAATCAGGTTGCGATGCTCCGGCCGGGTCGGGGCGACGCCGAAGCCGCAGTTGCCGACCACCGCGGTTGTCACGCCGTGCCACGGCGAGATGCTCAGCATGCGGTCCCACATGACCTGTGCATCGTAGTGGGTGTGAATGTCGACGAAGCCCGGCGAGACGACCAAGCCGCCAGCGTCGATGGTGTTGTGCGCCTGTCCGAGGGCCTTGCCCAATGCGACAATGCGCCGATCCTTGACCGCCACATCGCCGCGATAGCGCTCGCGGCCGGACCCGTCGACGATCTCGGCGCCGACAATCTTTAAATCATAATCCATAGCTTCCTCCTTAGATAACCGGCAACCGCGGGAGCTCACTGAACGGAGGAGTCGCAAAGATCGGCATCTTCATGGGATCCTCTTCCGTTTGGTGTTGTCGGAACAAAATGCAGCCCGCCGGCACCAGAGCCGTCCACGAACCTGGCTCGCACGGGCATCGAGACCCACAACGCGTCTGTCGATGCCGTGCGAACTTCCGAAACGAGTCGGATCCCCGGTGCGTCTGGGAATTCAATGAGGCCGACGACGTACGGCAGCCTGTCGACGAATGTGGGCGCGAAGGCATGCCGTACAACCGTCCATGAATAGAGTGTGCCCCGGGGCTCGACGGCGCGCCATTCGATGTCCGCGGAGAAGCAATGTGGACAACGTGTCAGCGGATACCAATGGAAGCGACCACACGCCTTACACCTTGGAAAGCACAGCCGGCGCGTCGCGACGTTGCGCCAGAACGGGGCGAATTCGGGTATCTGTTCGTCCGTCATGGGCCGCTCCATCATCGTCCCAGCAGCAGCACGCCGAAGTCGGGCATCGACAATCCGGTCACGAGGCCGATTTCGGCGTCGGGAACCTGGGCCCTGCCAGCCTCATGCCGGAGTTGTCGCACCGCCTCGGTTACATGCTCGATCCCAAGGCGATAGCTGTATGCGAGAAACCCGCCATGCGTGTTGACCGGCAGGGGACCGCCTGGCGCGATGCCGCCGTCTTGGATGAAGCAGCCGGCCTCGCCCTTGCGGCAGAGACCGGTATCTTCAAGCTGCAACAGACAGGAGATCGAGAAGCAGTCGTAGATCTCGGCGAAGTCGACATCCTTCGGGCCAAGGCGAGCGCATGCGAAAGCGCGCCGAGCGGCTTCGGCGGCACCAGGCATAGCGGTGAGGCAGGAACCCTGCGTGAACACCGAGTCGCCGGTGACGGGCGCCGAGGCAAACCCCGTCCCGAGCACTCTGACAGGCCGTTTCGAACAATCGCGTGCGCGATCCATGGCCGTCATCACGAAGGCGCCAGCCCCGTCGGTAATCAAGCAACAGTCCGCCGCCCGAAGCGGCTCCGCGATCATGCGTGAGGTGAGGTATTGCTCGAACGTCAGCGAGTCGCGAAGCTGGCCGCGGCCGTTGAGCAGGGCATGTTGCCGGTGCGACACGGCCAAGGCGCCGAGCTGGCGCTCGGTGAGACCGTACTCGTGCATGTAGCGCCGCGCCCAGAGGGCAAAATAGATCGGCTGCGCATTGAAGCCGTAAGGCTTCTCGAACGCCTGCTTTGCAGGGTAAAGGTCGTGAAATGCGTACGGGCCTCCGGCGCGAGTTCCCCAGTCGACTCCGAAGTAGCCAACGACGACTTTTGCGAGGCCCGACGCGATTGCATGCTGTGCGAGCATGGGCGCACAGACGATTCCTGCGCCGCCCAGGGAAGCGGAAGCTGCAAAACAGTTCGAAGCGCCAAGCTGACCAGCGAGATAGTCGAAGGGCACCTGTGTCGGCATGATGACCGCGTCGGTGACCAACCCGTCGACCTCCTTCGGGCAGATGCCCGCGTCAGCGAGAGCGGCCATCACGGCATCCACCACCATGGCATGCAAAGTCCGGCCTGAACGACGCACTGGCGGCGTTTCGCCAATCCCGACGATCGCAATCTCGCAGGTCATGCGTGCTCCTGCGCCAGCCAGCGCTCGACCTCGTGGCGCTGGATCTTGCCCGTGGTGCTCCGCGGCAGGGCATCGAAGGCGACGAAGCGGATGTCCTTCGGGCGCTTGTAGCCGGCGAGATGCCGGCGGCAGAGCTCGACAAGGTCGTCGGCGGTCAGGCCTTCATCCCGCCGCGCGACGAAAGCCACAGGCACCTCGCCCCACTTCGCGTCGCGACTGCGGACCACGACAGCGTCGGCGACACGATGGTCCGCGAGCAGGACGCGCTCGATCTCGGCCGGGTAGATGTTCTCGCCGCCCGACTTGATCAAGTACTTGGCACGGTCGACGAAATCGAGCCTACCGTCCGGCCGCCGGACGAACATATCGCCCATGTGGAACCATCCACCGCGGAAGTCCTTCGCGTTCACTTCCGGGGCGTTCCAGTAGCCGCTGAAAAGCGTTGGACCGCGGAATGCCAGCTCTCCAGGTGTTCCATCTGGCACGTCCCGGTCTTCCGCATCGACGAGTCGGAACTCGCACAGCGAGTTTTGGCTTTTTGACAGCTCGGTCGGCACCTCACCGATGGGGATGCGACCACCCGACATCGGCGGGATTCCGGTTTCGGTCGAGCCGAAAGTATTGGCGTAGGAGGCCTGCAGCAGCTGCGTGATCTCCGCGATCTGCGCCCGCGGAACGAGGTCGGCCATGGCGCCAATCAATTTGATTCCTTTGGGCCTGATGGTTCGCGCACGAAGCTCACGAATAACCTGGTCGATCATGCCGGGCATCAGGACAAGCCACCATTGCCGCTCCGTCTCGACGCTCTCCAAGATCCGGGCAACGTCGAACCCGTCGACGATGACCACCTTCCCGCCGATGCTGAGCAAGCTGATCGATTGGTCCAATGACACCATGTGGAACATTGGGGGCCATGCCACGAAGGCATCAGTGCGATCGAGGTCAAAGTCGAGGCAGTTCACGTGCAGCCTCGCGATCTCGGCCCGGTGGCTGATCAGGGCGCCCTTGGGCAGTCCGGTTGTTCCGCTGGTGTAGATGATAACCAGACCATCCTCTGGCTGTGCCGCGATGTCGGGTTCGTCAACAGGCTGTGCCGCCAGCCGTTTCTCGTAATCCGCCCCCAGTTCGATGATGGTGTGACAGCCATGTTCGAGGGCGCTCAGCGCACCCGCGAACCGCTCCGAGACCAGCGCCGCCTTGGGTGTCGTCAAACGAATGCAGTGAGCCAGCTCTTCTTCGGTAAGCCGCCAATTCAGAGCGCAGAGGATCAGCCCGAGCTTTGCCCCGGCGAAAGCCAACTCAAGGTATTCGCAACGGTTCTCGGAAAGGATTGCGACGCGATCGCCTCGCTGCAGCCCGAGAGCGGCCAGGGCATGCGCCAGGCGGTTTACGCGCGTATTGAACTCACCATAGGTGCACATGCGGCCTCGATCGACAACGGCTGGCGATCTCGGCCGCATGCGCGCTTGCGCCCGCAAGAGCTCGCCAACAGTAATTCGGGCGGCGAGGGCGGCATCTTGACCGAATGGAGCATGCGACATGTTTCAGTCCGCCATGACATAAGAGATAACGAGCTGCTTCATGCTGCGCGTCACGAGTTCGTCGTGCCATTCCGGTTGAGGCGTCTCGAGCCGGATTTCCGGCAGCCTCGAAAGCAGCCGGTCGAACGCAATCCGAGCTTCGAGGCGGGCGAGCGGTGCACCAAGGCAGAAGTGAATGCCCAAACCGAAGGCGACGTGGCGGTTGACAGGACGGTCAACCTTGAAAAGGTCGGGGTCCGCGAAGACGGTCGAATCTCGGGCGGCGGAATTCAGCGCCACGAAAACACGCTGCCCTCGTCGGATATCCGCATCAGCCAAACGCAGATCTTCGGTCGCAATCCGCGTCACCGTCTGGGCAGGCCCCTCGTACCGCAGCATTTCCTCGACAGCGCCCGGGATGAGGGACCGATTGCGCCGCAGCGCCTCAATCGAGGCCGGGTTTCGCAGGAGCCAATAGAGCCCGTTGGCCAACAGGCTGGCCGTTGTTTCGTGGCCAGCAAAGAGCAGGAGGATGAGCGTCGAAACCATCTCGTCTTCACTCAGTCCCTCCGGTCCGGTCCCTGCTTCAAGAAGCCGCCCGGTCAGGTCGTCACGTGGATTGCGGCGGTGGTCATGGAGCGTCTCGCGAAAGAATGTGACCATCTCACTTACAGCCGCGCTTGCCCGGTCGTACTTGTCCGGCGTGGCGCGGGCCAAGGCGACGAAGTCCTTGAGGTTTTCGGACCACTTTCTGAGATCCTCGACCCGCTCCCTGGGAACACCGAACAGGTCCGAAATCACGCGCGCCGGCAACGGAAAGGCGAACGCCTCGATGAAATCCACCCGATCGCGCCCGCTGAAGCCGTTCAGCAGTTCTTCAACGCGTTGCGTTATCATCGGCTGGAGACGCGCGATTTCCTGCGGCAGGAAGCACTTGGCAAGGGCCTTGCGCAGCTTCTCATGGCGCGGTGGATCATTGAACACCATCCAATCCGCCAGCACAGCGGTTAGCCGCTCGATCTTGCCTCGCGTGTCTGGTCCGATATGGCTCAGAAAGGGATCCAGCTTTGCAGCCGAAAAGCGGGGGTCTTTCAACACCAGAGAGGCATCGGCGTGGCGCGTGATAACCCATCCCTTAAGGGATGGGTTCCAGTGAAGAGGTTCTTCTGCGCGCAGCCGCCGATACACGTTGTGCGGATCAGAGATGAAGTCTGGATGCGTCAGATCGGGGGCTGTTTCCATGGGCCTTCACCGCATATAAGTCGAAATCTAATGTTCATTTGAAATGCCAGCCGAGTCAAATCGAAGCCGGCGAGCCGTCCAGCTAATTCCGACAAGTTCAGCAAATTTTCGAATGACAATTCGAATAGCCTACCTATAGTGCAAGGTGTGTCAACGCAGACCAGGAGTTGGTTTGCGCACAAGACCAGCGACGACGCGGGTAAGGGAACCAGAGGCGACGCGATTAGAGCGAACGACCCGAGTGCCAGCACGAGCCGCTTTGCGGTAGCGATACCGGAGCGAATGATGTCGATGAAGGCGATCGCCTAGTTCGCATCAGGGAAGGACCTTCATGACGCCGACGAGGGAAACGTTGGCCACACTGGCCCGGCACCGCCTACTGACACCGCTCTGCAAGCGACTTGGCTTGGAGCACCCGGTATTCCAGGCGGGCATGGGCTGGGTCGCGCGCGCAGAACTCGCCGCGGCGGTATCAGCCGCCGGTGGTCTCGGTGTGATTGGTGCCGGATCGAACATGACGGCAGACGAGCTACGTAGTGAGATCCGTGCTGTGCGGGCGCGCACGGACAGGCCATTCGGCGTCGACATCTTGTTCGCAACCGTGCGGGCCGCCGGGGCGGAGGTCGAACGCTATACGGCCTCTGTCGCTGCGATGGTGAAGGTGGTCCTTGATGAGCGAGTCCCCGTGCTCATATCAGGGCTCGGCAGCCCCGCCGCCGTAGTGCCGGAGGCGCACGCGCGCGGCATTTTCGTGATGTCGGTGGTCGGAGCAGTGCAGCATGCGGAGCGTGCCGTTGCAGATGGCGTTGATGCAGTTATTGCCACGGGTTGTGACGGCGGCGGCCATGTTGGCCAGATCGGAACTGCGGTGCTGGTGCCAGCGGTCGTAGACGCCGTGGAGGTGCCAGTCCTGGCTGGCGGCGGCCTTGCAGACGGACGCGGGCTCGCTGCGGCATTGGCGTTCGGCGCACAAGGGATCTGGATGGGCACGCGCTTCATCGCCACCTATGAGGCGCGGGCGCACGAAAACTACAAGAAGAAGATCGTGGCAACCAGCACCGCTGGGACCGTCGTGACCCGGGCCCACAGCGGCAAGCCTTGCCGTCTGATTCGCAACCGTTTCACCGACTCCTGGGTTGGGCGCGAGCACGAGATCGAACCCTATCCCTTGCAGGCCGTGCACGTGGGTCACCCGGCTTCGGAGCGCGGCCGGCTGGAGGGTGATGTGGAGAACGGCGTTTTGCCCGCAGGCCAAAGCTGCGGTCTGGTCGGGTCGGTTGTGCCGGCTGCTGAGGTCGTCCAGCAAATCGTCCGAGAGGCGGACGCCGCGCTCGACCGACTGTGCCGGCGGATCGCAACCTGAATGCCGACGAGCGGATCATGTGAGGGGTTGGGCGCGATGCAGGTGTTTACGATGCTGCCGGTGAACGACTGGAATCAGACCGGATCGGCAGCGCGAGCGGCGGAGACGGCTGGGTTCGACGCGCTCATGACGGTGGAGGCGAAGCATGACCCATTCTTGCCGCTCGCCGTCGCGGCGCTTGCGACCAAACGAATCGCGCTTACCACGTCTGTCGCAGTCGCCTTTCCGCGCAGTCCGGCGGTGACAGCAATGCAGGCTTGGGACCTGCACGCCAATTCAACAGGCCGCTTCGTGCTCGGGCTGGGCAGCCAGGTGAAAGGCCACAATGAACGCCGCTTCGGCGTTCCTTGGAGCCCGCCGGCACCCCGTCTGCGCGACTATGTTCGAGCGCTGCGCGCGATCTGGCGCTGTTGGCAGACTGGCGAAGAGCTGCGTTACGAGGGCGAGTACTATCGGCTCACGCTTATGACCCCGGATTTTTCGCCCGAGCCGACCGGCCTGCCGATGGTCCCGGTGACTATTGCAGCGGTTGGGCCGGCAATGTTGCGGGTGGCCGGTGAGGTCGCCGACGGTGTGCGGCTGCACCCGATCTGCTCGCGGCGCTATCTTGAGGAAGTGTGCATCCCGCGCCTGGTGGAGGGCATGCGCCGCAGCGGCCGCAAGCGCGAGCATTTCAACGTGCATGGCGGCGGCTTCGTCGCGACCGGGCCGGACGCCGCGTCGGTGGCGAAAGCCATGGACTGGGTGCGCTTCCGCATCGCCTTCTACGGTTCCACGCGTACCTATATGCCCATCCTGGAGCTGCATGGGCTCCAGGATCTCGGGATGAAGCTGCACGATCTCTCGGTCCAGGGCCGCTGGAAGGAAATGGCGGCACTTGTCTCGGACGACGTTGTGCGAATCTTTGCGGCCTGTGGCACTTACGACGAGATCGTCCCTGCCATCGAAACCCGTTTCGGCGGAGCGGCTGACGCTATCGAGCTGAACTTCGCACCGGCAACGGCGCCCGGACTGATGCGCGAGCTCGTCGCCGACATCCGCCGGATACCGCATGCCTTCCAGGGCTTTGCCACCATCTGAGTTCCGGTCCTCGGGGGAGACGTCCATGCCACTGCCACTCGATGCTCGCCTACGAATCGGCATCCAGACCATCCACCGTCGCACCGAACCTGCGACTGGCCCATGGCTTCCACGCATCGACGAACTGGTCTCGCTGGTGCAACTCGTGGACCGAAGCGGCTTCGACTCGCTGTGGGTTGGCGATCACATCGCCTTCGCCATCCCCATCCTTGATCCGCTGCTACAGCTTGCTCAGGCTGCCGTCGTCAGCCGGCGGCTGCTGTTTGGGACATCGGTCTATCTACTGCCACTGCGGCACGCGGGGCCGGTGGCCAAGCAGGTTGCGACCCTCGACCATCTGACCGAGGGGCGCCTCATCTTTGGCGTTGGTGTCGGCGGCGAGTTCCCTAAGGAATACGCTCTGGCCGGCGCGCCAATTCGGGAGCGCGGCGCGCGGCTCAGCGAAGGGATCGTGGTACTGCGCAAGCTCTGGACTGGCGAGCCGGTCACGCATCAGGGAAGGTTCAGCACCTTCAGCGAAGTTCAGATGCAGCCACCCCCGCGGCAATCGGGAGGCCCGCCGATCTGGTGCGGCGGACGATCGGAAGGAGCGCTGAAGCGCAGTGGCCGCTTGGCCGATGGCTGGATGTCGTACGTGGTAACACCGGAGATGTACCGAAGCAGCCTCGATGTGATCGCGATGGCTGCGACAGCCGCTGGGCGCAAGCTTGCCCGCTTCGGCACGGGCCATCTGCTGTTCACGCGGCTGGACGACACATACGAGAAGGCGCTCGACGCGGCGTCCGAGACACTAAGCGTTCGCTACGCCATGGATTTCCGCAAGGCGGCGCAACGCTACTGTGCCCTCGGCCCGGCGACCAACGTTGCCGAGTGCATGCGTGCCTTCTATACCGCCGGCGTGCGGCACATTGTGCTCGACTTGCTGGGCCCCTATGAGCTGCGCCAGGCGCAGATCGAGCGCGTCGCCGCCGAGGTTCTGCCGCTGCTGACGGATTTGACAGGGACAGACAGCCCGGCCACCGCTCAGGAAAAGCAGGCAGTCGGATGAGCTATTCCAGCTAACTCGAGACATCGCTTGCGCCATTTTTCGTCGGGAGGAGATCATGCTTGGCCTTATCCAGGACCGACCGCTGTTGATATCGTCACTGCTCGACTTTGCGGCGACCTATCACGGCGAGGTCGAGATTGTCTCGCGCAGCATCGAGGGGCCGATCCATCGCTACACTTACCGCGACGCGCAGCGGCGCTCCAAGCAGCTCGCCCAGGCGCTGCAGCGGCTCGGCGTCAAGCCGGGTGACCGCATTGCCACGCTGGCCTGGAACGGTTACCGCCACTTCGAGTGCTATTACGGCGTCTCCGGCATCGGCGCCGTGCTGCACACCATCAACCCGCGGCTGTTCGCCGAGCAGATCGTCTACATCGCGAACCATGCCGAGGACAGCTACATCTTCACCGATCTCACCTTCGTGCCGCTGCTCGAGCAGATGGCGCCGGAGCTGAAGTCGGCCAAGGGCTACGTCATCCTGACCGACCGAAAGCACATGCCGGGGACCTCGCTGCCCAACGTGATCTGCTACGAGGAGTTGATCGCGCCGGAGAGCGGCGAGATGGAGTGGCCGAGGCTCGACGAGCGCACCGCCTCGTCGCTCTGCTACACCTCGGGCACCACGGGCAACCCCAAGGGCGTGCTCTACGCCCACCGCTCCACCGTGCTGCACAGCTTCGCCACCTGCATGCAGGACGTGCTGGGCATCAGCTCGCGCGACACCATCCTGCCGGTGGTGCCGATGTTCCACGCCAACGCCTGGGGCATCGTCTACGGCGCCCCGATGTGCGGCGCCAAGCTGGTGTTCCCCGGCCGCGAGCTCGACGGCCAGAACGTCTACGAGCTGATGGACCAGGAGAAGGTGACCATGTCGGCTGGCGTGCCGACTGTCTGGCTGATGCTGCTGAACTACATGAAGGAGCACGACCTCAAGCTGCCGTACATGAACCGCACGGTGATCGGTGGGTCGGCGGCACCGGCCTCGATGATCGCAACCTTCGAGAAGCAGTACGGTGTCACTGTGATCCATGCCTGGGGCATGACAGAGATGAGCCCGCTGGGCACCACCGGGGTGATGAAGGCGAAGATGGCAGACTGGCCATTCGAGAAGCAGCTCGAATACAAGGCCAAGCAGGGCCGCGCCGTGTTCGGTGTGGACTTGAAGATCAGCGACGACGGCGGCAATGAGCTGCCGCGCGACGGCAAGGCCTTCGGTCACCTGATGGTGCGCGGGTTCTGGATCGCCAGCGGCTACTTCAAAGGCGAGGGCGGCCAGGTGCTGGATGAGGGTGGCTGGTTCGACACCGGCGATGTCGCCACCCTCGATCCCGAGGGCTTCATGCAGATCACCGACCGCGCCAAGGACGTGATCAAGTCCGGCGGCGAGTGGATCAGCTCGATCGACCTCGAGAACCTGGCGGTCGGCCATCCTGACGTCGCCGAGGCTGCGGTGATCGGCGTCGCCCATCCCAAGTGGGACGAGCGGCCGTTGCTGGTGATCGTGCCGAAGCAGGGCGGGAGCCCCAGCAAGGAGGAGATCCTGGGCTATCTCGACGGCAAGATCGCCAAGTGGTGGATGCCCGACGACGTCGTCTTCGCGAAGGAGATCCCGCACACCGCGACGGGCAAGATCCAGAAGGTGGCACTGCGCCAGCAGTTCAAGGACTACGTGCTGCCGACGGCGCAGTCGGCCGCCGAATAGCCGGCGCCGACGCTTCCGCAG
>JAEWIV010000435.1 GCA_023386865.1 Pseudomonadota bacterium | reverse complement strand
CCTCATGTCATCCTGAGCGAAGCGAAGACGACGGATATGAGCGGGCCTGGAGGCCCGCGGTCCGGCGAGATCAGATCACCTTGCGCGCCTTCAGGTCCTTGATCTCCGCCGCACTGTAACCCAGCTCGCCCAGCACCGCCTCGTTGTGCTCGCCGAGCTCCGGCGCGATGCCGGGCCTGGCCGGCGTCTCGGAGAACCGCCACGGCGTGCCGTGCACCTTCAGCTTCTTGCCGTACTTGGGATAGTCGACGTGGGTGACGTGGCCGTTAGCGATCACGTCGGGATCGTTCGATGCCTCGAGAAGAGTGTTGATCGGCGCCGACACGATGTCGGCCTTGCGCAGCCGGGCGACCCAGTCGTCGCGCGTGCCGGTGGCGAACAGCTCGTCGAGCAGCGCCAGGAGTTCCTCGCGCTTGGCGTCGTTGTCGATGATGACGCCGAGATTCTCGAAGCCCGCCGCCTTGATGCGGTCGAAGAAGCCGAGCCCGGTCATGGCGTCCTTCCAGTTCTCCGGGCCGGTGAGCTGGAACACCAGGGGCTTGCCGTCGCGGTCGTTGAACGAGGCGCTGATGCCGGGCCGCTCCGGCGTGCCGGTGATGCGGGCCTGGCCGGTCACCGGGTTCTTGTTGCGCCACATGGTGGTGGTGAAGGTCCAGCCCATCAGGCGGACCAGCGAGCCGAGCAGCGACAGCTCGATCTTCTGGCCGACTCCCGTGGTGCGCGCATGGGTGAGCGCCGCCAGCGCGCCGCCGAAGGCCAGCATGGCGGTCGATTCGTCGGCCACCGAGGCGATGCCGGTGCGCATCTTCTGGCCGGGCGTGGAATAGGCCTCGGCGATTCCGCCCAGCGCCTGCGCCATGGAATCGGTGCCGGGCAGATGGCCGTTGGGGCCCTTGGTGCCGTAGCCCGAGATCGAGACGTAGACCAGCTTCGGGTTGACCTTGCGCAGCTCCTCCCAGCCGAAGCCGTTCTTTTCGGCCGCGCCCGGCCGGAAGTTCTGGCCGAAGATGTCGGCCTTGGCGACCAGCTTGTGCAGGATGGCGCGACCCTCGGGCGACTTCAGGTTCAGCGTCACGCTCTTCACGCCGCGATTGTTGGTCTCGAAGAAGGTGCTGGGCATGCCGGGCAGCACGGTCATGCGGCGCGAGCTGTCGCCGCCGTCGGGCGTCTCGATCTTGATCACGTCGGCGCCGAGGTCGGCCATCAGCATGTAGGGCACGGTGCCCGCCTGCGCCGTCGAGCAGGAAACGACCTTCACGCCCTGTAAGGGACCCCACTTCTCGGACATCTCACGCCACTCCCGATCAGGCATTGTCGAACAGATGGCACGCCACCGCGTGCCCCGGCGAGACCTCGCGCAAGGCCGGCTCCTGCTGGCTGCAGCGCGGCATGACGTAGGGGCACCGCGTATGGAAGCGGCAGCCGGCCGGCGGATTCAAGGGCGACGGCACCTCGCCGCGCAGCTCGATCTCCTCGGCGCTCCGGCCGGGCCAGGCGACCAGCACAGCGGAGAACAGCGCCTTGGTGTAGGGATGCCGCACGTCGGCGAACAGCGATTCGGTCGGCGCCTTCTCGCCGATCTTGCCGAGGTACATCACGACCGTGTGGTCGGCCATGTGGCGCACCGTGGCGAGGTCGTGCGCCACCAGGAGATAGGCGACGTTGTCCTGCGCCTGGATGTCCTTCAGGAGGTTCATCATCTGGGCGCGAATCGACACGTCGAGCGCCGACACCGGCTCGTCGAGCACGATCAGCTTGGGCCGCGAGGCGAGCGCGGCGGCCAGGGCGACGCGCTGGCGCTGACCGCCGCTGAACTCGTGGGGGTACTGCTCGGCCTGTTC
Source organism: Pseudomonadota bacterium (assembly GCA_023386865.1). Taxonomy (GTDB): domain Bacteria; phylum Pseudomonadota; class Alphaproteobacteria; order Reyranellales; family Reyranellaceae; genus Reyranella. The sequence goes on along the minus strand of JAEWIV010000435.1, from coordinate 17,806 downwards.
CGGCCTGAGGCCGACCTGCAGCAGCAGCTCGCGCACGCGGCCAGCGATCTTCTCCTTGTCGCCCCAGGCGTTGACGATCAGCGATTCGGCGATGGTCCGTCCCACCTTCATGCGCGGATTGAGCGACGACCAGGGGTCCTGGAAAACCGCCTGCACCTTGGCGCGGTAGGCGCCGAGCGCCCGTCCCTGCAGGCCGTGGATCGGCTCGTCGTCCAGCAGGATGCGCCCGTCGGTCGGCTCCTCGAGGTTGAGGATCATGCGGGAGGTCGTGGTCTTGCCGCAGCCCGATTCGCCCACCAGGCCCAGCGTCTCGCCGGCCTTGATGTCGAAGGAAACGTCGTCGACGGCCTTGACGTGGCCCAGCACGCGCGCGCGCAGCACGCCCCTGGTGAAGGGGAAATGCTTCTTGAGGCCTTCGACGCGCAGCAGCGGATCGCTCATGGCGGCGACACCTTCCAGCAGTCCGCCGTGTGCTGGTCGCCCACCTGGACGCTGCCGGGATAGGCGTCGAGGCAGCGCGGCTCGACGAGCGGGCAGCGCGAGGCGAAGCGGCAGCCGACGGGCAGGTCCATCAGCGACGGCGGCTGGCCCTCGATGGTGGCGAGCCGGCCGGCCGGCCCGGTCATCTTGGGCACCGAGGCGATCAGGGCGCGGGTATAGGGATGTTGCGGCGCCTCGAAGATCTGCTTCACCGGGCCGCATTCGACGATGCGGCCGGCATACATCACCGCCACGCGATCGCACATGCGACCGACCACGCCGAAATCGTGGGTGATGAACAGGATCGCCATGCCGTTCTCGGCCTGCAGGCGTTTCAGGAGCTTCAGGTACTGGAGCTGGATGGTGACGTCGAGCGCCGTGGTCGGCTCGTCGGCGATCAGCACCTCGGGTTCGCCGCTGATGGCGATGGCGCCCACCACGCGCTGCTTCATGCCGCCGCTCATCTGGTGGGGATACTGGCCGATGCGCTGCTCGGGCGCCGCGATCTCGACGCGGCGCAGCGCGGCCACCGCCTCCTTCATGATCTCGCTGAGCGGCGCGCCCTTGCGGCGGCGCTCGATCGCCTCGCGCAGCTGGTCGCCGACCGCGAAGACGGGATTGAGCGACGTCTGCGGATCCTGCAGCACCATGGAGATGCGCCGGCCGCGGATCTCGCGCATCTGCGCCGGCGTGCGCGCGAGAATGTTCTCGCCGCCCAGCAGCACCTCGCCTTTGACGGTGCGTGCGCCGTTCCGGGGCAGCAGCCGCATCACCGACAGCGCCGTCAGGCTCTTGCCGCAGCCCGATTCGCCGACCAGCCCCAGCACCTCGCCGCGCTTCAGCGAGAAGCTCACGCCGTCGACCGCCTTCACCACGCCGCGGCGCAGGAAGAAGTGCGTGTGCAGGTCGCGGACCTCGAGGACCGTGTCAGCGGACAAGCTGTCGCTCATAGCTGCCGCAGCCGGGGATCGAGACGGTCGCGCAGCCAGTCGCCGAACAGGTTGACCGACAGCACCAGGAGGGTGATGGCGATGCCCGGGATCAGGGCCACCCACCAGGCCTCGGCGATGCGGCCGCGGCCCTCGGAGATCATCAGGCCCCAGGTCGGCGTCGGCGGCGGGATGCCGGCGCCGAGGAAGGACAGCGTCGCCTCGGCGATGATGACGACGCCGATGTTGAGCGTGACAAGCACCATGAAGGTGTTGAGGACGTTGGGCAGGATGTGCGTGGCCATGATGCGCAGCGCCGAACAGCCGCGCACCTTCGCCAGGGCGACGAAGTCGCGCTGGCGCAGCGCCAGCACCTCGCCGCGGATGACCCGCGCGAAAGGCGCCCACAGCAGCAGGCTGATGGCGACCACCAGCGTGCCCAGCCCCTGGCCCATGGTGACGGCGAGCAGCAGCGCGAACAGGATCGCCGGGAAGGTGAAGGCGGCATCGACCAGGCGCATCAGGACGCTGTCGACCGCGCCGCCGACATAGCCTGCGACGATGCCGATGGCGAGGCCGACGCCGCCGCCCGCGGTCAGCGCCAGCAGCGCCACGATCAGGCTGACCCGGGCGCCGTAGATGAGGCGGCTCAGGATGTCGCGGCCGAACGCGTCGGTGCCCAGCAGGTACTTCTCCTTGCCGCCCAGCATCCAGGCCGGCGGCAGCAGCTTGTCGCGCAGGGTCTGGTCGATCGGCGAATGCGGCGCCAACAGCGGCGCGAACACCGCCATGACCACGATCACCGTGATGATGGCGATCGGCACCCACGGCACGCGCGCGGTGCGCCGCGGGATGGCGTCGCGGCGCGGCCATACCATGGCGCGCCACAGCGACCAGCGCCGTTGCTCGACGGTGGGTCGATCAGCGATTGCCATTTTTTCCGTCATCCCGAGCGAAGTCGCCCGAAGGGCGGCGCAGCCGAGGGACCTCGTCTTGACGATGCATCCACAGACAGGTCCCTCCACTACGCCTCGCTGCGCTCGGCTCCGGTCGGGATGACGGGCCTTTTTTTGTCATCATGCCAGCCTGATGCGCGGGTCGACGTAGGCGTAGAGGATGTCGACACCGAGGTTGATGGCGAGGATCAGGATCGATTTCAGGATGATCACCGCCTGCAGCAGCGGGAAGTCGCGGTAGATCACCGCCTCGTAGGTCAGTCGGCCGATGCCGGGCCAGGCGAACACGGTCTCGGTGACGATGGCGCCGGTGATCAGGTTGCCGACGAACACGCCCCACAGGGTGAGCACCGGGATCAGGGCGTTGCGCAGGCAGTGCTTCCAGATGACCGTCGTCTCGCTCAGCCCCTTGATGCGCGCGAGCTTGACGAACTCGCTTTCCATCACCTCCAGCATCGACGAGCGCGTGATGCGCATGAAGCCGGCCACCAGGAAGGTGCCGAGCGTGATCACAGGCAGGATGTAGTGCTCGGGGCCGCCCATGCGGCTCGACGGCAACCAGCCGAGCTCGACGCTGAACACGAAGATCAGCAGCACGCCGAGCCAGAAGCTCGGCATGGCGACGCCGAGCACCGCCACCGTGCCGGCGGCACGGTCCAGCCAGCCTCCGCGATTGAGGGCGGCGACGACGCCCAGCGGGATGCCGAGCGCCATGCCGAGCAGAAGCGCCCAGGGAATCAGCACCAGCGTGTTGGGCAGGCGGTCGAAGAAGGCCTGCACCGCCGGCTGCTTCATGCGGATCGAGGTGCCGAGATCGCCGTGCAGCGCCTTGCCGAAGAAGATCAGGAACTGCTCCGACAGCGGGCCGTCGAGGCCCAGCGTCTGGGTGAGCTGGGCGCGGTCCTCGGCCGTGGCGTCCTCGGGCAGCATCAGGTCGACCGGATTGCCGGTCAGCCGTCCGAGGAAGAACACGATCGTCGCCACCATGAACAGCAGGACGACGCCCTGCATCAGGCGGCGAGCGATGAAGCGTTTCATGGCGGGCTTACGGCCTGTCGACGACTACTTCTTCCACGGCTTCTGGTCGGGGCGCGGGATGCGCTCGAAGACGTCGCCCAGCTCGTGACGGCCGGGGATGGCCTCGAACTGGCCGACCTTCTTGGTGTTGATGGCGTAGTAGCCCATGCCTTCGATGATCGGCACGACCATCCACGAATTGGCGACGATCTCGACCATGCGGTCGGTCAGCGCCGTGCGCTTGGTGCGGTCGAGCTCGGCCAGCAGGGCGCGGTAGGTCTTCTCGAACTCCTGGCAGGTCTCGTTGCAATTGTCCTTGTCGCCCAGCAGGCGCTGCGTGCTGTCGGGCGAGAAGGCGCCGTTGTAGCGCCACGGCGCGTCGGGCCGTCCGGCGGTGCGGTACATCGAGGCCCAGCCGATCAGCGGCGCCTGGTCGCCGCGCTCCATGGGCGCGAACGAGCCCCACTCGTAGTGCTTGAGCGTCACCTTGACGCCGACCTTGGTCCACATGTCGGCGATGGCGGTGCCGATATCGACCATGAATTGCGTGCCCGGCAGGGCGGTGTTGGCGAACTTGAGCTCGAAGCCGTTGGGATACCCCTCCTCCGCCAGGATCTTCTTGGCGAGCGCAGGATCGTAGCGATACGCCTCCTCGGCCCATTTCTGCCAGCGATCGGCGCTGAAATAGTCGGTGTAGCCGAAGGTCGAGAACGGATACGGCAGTCGGGCCTTGCCGTTCATGACGTGCTCGATCACCTGCTTGCGGTCGATGGCGAGCGACAGGGCCTGGCGAACGCGCGGCTTGGCGATCGGCGAATCCTTCATCTCGGGTTTCCAGGCGCCCCAGAACTGGAAGATCGCCTGCATGGTGCCTGGGACCGCCAGCACCTCGAGCCCGGCCCGCGAGGCGCTGAGCATGGTCTCGGGGCCGATCGAGGCGATCGCCGCCTCGCCGGTGCGAACCATGGCGACGCGCGTGCTCTCTTCGGGCACCAGCAGGACGTGAAGGTCCTTGAAGCTCGGCGTGCCGCGCCAGTGATTGGCCACGGCAGTGAACTCTATGCGATCGCCGGGCACGTTGCGCACGAACTTCCACGGGCCGCTGCCGATCGGTTTCTTGCGGAATTCCTCCTCGCCCACCTTCTCGATGTAGTTCTTCGGCATGATCGCGCCTTCCGGCGCCACGGCGCGCGACAGGCTCGCCGGCAGGCCGAGCTGCGGGCTCGCCGTATTGACCTTCACGGTCAGCTCGTCGACCACCTCGATGTTCTTGATGGTCCGCTTCATGCTTGCCGCGGCCGCCGCCAGCGAACCCGGCCCCATCTGGCGCTCGATGCTGAACTTGACGTCGTGCGCGGTGAGCTTGTCGCCATTGTGGAAGGTCTGGCCCGGCCGCAGGAAGAACGTCCAGGTCAGGCCGTCCTGGCTCAGCTCCCACCGCTCGGCGACGCCGGGACCGACGCCGCCCTTCTTGAGATCGAAGCCGACCAGCGAATCGTACATGATCGCCTGATAGACGGCGTTGCCCGGCCGGCCTTCGAGTATGGGATCGAGCGTCTGGGCGCCGAGCGATTCGACGGCGAAGACGAGCGTGCCTTTCTGGTCCTGGCCATGTGCCGGCGCGAGCGCGACGACGATCGTGGCGACGGCGAGAGCGATCGCTCCCGCGAGCTGCCGAATCATGAATTCCTCCCGAAACATCGACTTGGTCTTCTAGTTCTTGCGACTCGACTGGATGGCGAGCGACTATCGGGCGTGCTTGGAGAGCGGTCAATAGCACTCGGTCTGAAGAGCCGCTTGTCGGACTCGCCACCGTGTCGTTCCGGCTGACGCGCGCATGTGAACGCGCCGAGGAGCGCGAGGAAGACGCACGGCCTGGCAAAATATCCTACGAGGCGAGCGGTGCGCTCACGTCCTGTCCGAAGTAGGCGTGCTCGAGACGATTGGGCAGATCGTCCTCGCTGGTGCGCGCCTCTAGCACGATCGAGCCGCGCGCCAGCGCATAGACACGGTCCGCGAGCTTCAACGCCTTCTCGATCAGCTGCTCGACCAGCAGGATGGCGGTGCCGGCGTCGCGCAACTGGGCGGCGGCGGTCAGCACGCGGTCGACCAGCACCGGCGACAGGCCGGCCGACGGCTCGTCGAGCATCAAGAGGCGCGGCCTGCGCACCAGACCCTGCGCCACCGCGAGCATCTGCTGCTGGCCGCCCGACAGGGTCACGGCGCGGTCGTTGCGCTTCGCGGCGATCTCGGGGAAAAACGCCAGCGCCTCCTCGACGCGCGCCTCCAGCTCGGAGCCTTTCATGCCGTAGCCCGCCAGCATGACGTTGTCGTGCACGCTGAGCTGGGTGAAGACGCGATGGCCCTCGACGACGTGCACCAGCCCGGCATTCACCGCCTCGCGTGGACCGGCCTTGCTCATGTCCTGGCCGCCGAAGGTGATCGTGCCGGTGCGCGGCAACAGCCCTGAGATGGCCTTGAGCAGGGTGCTCTTGCCGGCGCCGTTGGGGCCGAGCAGGGCCACGATCTCGCCGGCGCCGACCATGAGGTCGATGCCGTTCAGCACGCCGATCTTGCCGTAGCCGGCCGACAGGCCGCTGACCCTGAGCAGCGGCTCGACGGTCCGATCAGGCGCCGAGGTAGGCACTGACCACCTCCCTGTGGGCGCGGATCTCGGCCGGCGTGCCGGCGGCCAGCTCCTTGCCGAGATTGAGCACGGTGACGCGATCGCAGATGTCGAAGATCAGGTCGGCGTGATGCTCGACCAGCAGCACGCCGGTGCCCTCGCGGCTGATCGCCTTGATCAGCGCGCCGAGCCGCTTGATCTCCTCGGTCGACAGGCCGGCCGCCGGCTCGTCGAGCATCAGGAAGGCCGGCCGCAGCATCAGCGCGCGGGCGATCTCCATGAAGCGCAGCTCGCTGTGCTGCAGGCGGTCGGCCCGCACGTCGGCCAGCGATTCGAGGCCCACCGTGGCGAGCGCCTGCAGCGCCGCCTCGCGCAGCAGCCTTTCGTCGCGACGGTTGCGCGGCAGCGACAGCATCGCCTCGGCGAAGGTCGCCTGGCCGCGCACGGTGCCGCCGATCATGACGTTCTCCAGCACCGATGCGGCGCCGCCCAGGCGCGGCGTCTGGAAGGTGCGGGCGATGCGATGGTCGGCGCGGAGATGCGGCCGGTCGAACGGCAGGTCGGCGCCGTCGAGCTTCAAGGTGCCGGTCTTGGGCTTGTAGTAGCCCGAGATGACGTTCAGCGTCGTCGTCTTGCCGCTGCCGTTGGGGCCGATCAGGCCGTGCACCTCGCCCGAGCGGATCTCGAGGTCGAGCCCGTCGATCGCCCGGACGCCGCCGAAATGCAGCGCGATGTCCTTAAGCACGATGCTGTGCCTGCCGTCGGTCCGGTCGAGCACGCGCTTCAGCAGCTCGGTGCGCGGCACGATCTCGCGATGCTGGGTGAGCGGCCGGCGATTCTTGAAGTCTAGCATGTCGGCGATGCCGCCCGGCACCAGCAGCACGATCGCCAGCAGCAGCACGGCGTAGAGGAACGTCGACCACTGCACCAGCGGCGCGGCGAACTCGGGCAGCGCCGTCAGGATGATGGTGCCGAGAACCGGCCCCAGGATCGAGCCGCGGCCGCCGATCAAGATGGCGATGAAGAACAGCACCGACATCTCGAAGGTGAAGGCATCGGGCGTGATGTAGGACTGCAGCGAGGCGAACAGCCCGCCCGCCACGCCGCCCAGCGCCCCGGCCAGCAGGAAGACCATCATCAGGAGTTTGGGCTTGGCGATGCCCGAAGCCTCGGCCGCGACCTCGGCATCACGGATCGCGACCAGAGCGCGGCCATAGCGGCTCGAGCCGATGTTGGCCGTCATCCAGGTCGCGATCGCCGCCAGCAGGAAGCAGAAATAGTAGAAGCCCCAACCCGGCTCGAACGGCCAGGGGAAGGCCGGGCCCGGCGTACCGACACCGCCGCCGGTGACATCCTTCCAGGCGAGCGCGACCTGGGTGACGATGGTGGCGAAGCCCAGCGTCGTCATGGCGAAATAGAAGGTGCGCAGCCGGAGCGCCGGCAGGCCGACGATGACGCCGAAGATCGCGCCCATGACGCCGCCCGCCACCAGCGCAAGATAGGGATTCCATTCGGGACCCACTCGACCGGCTGCCAGCGCCGCCGTCGTATAGGCGCCGAGCGTCAGCATCGACACCCAGCCGATGGCGATCTGGCCGGCATAGCCGACCACGAGGTTCAGGCCGGCCGACAGGACCCAGTAGATGCAAGCGCGCTGGGCGATGACTCCGATGTAGGAATCGTCGAGCAGCGGCAGAGCCACGCCGGCAACGCCGAGCAGGATCCAGGAAATCTTGCCTTCGAGCTTGCCGAGCCACGAGGTGGCGCCGGCGCGCGCCGGGGCGGAGGCGGCGGTATCCGTCACGGCAGCGTCCTCATACGCGTCTCGCCGCCGATGCGCCGGCCAGACCCTCGGGCCTGAGCAGCAGCACGACGATGAACACCGCGAACACCGCCACCGCGGCGAAGATGCCGCCGACCAGGAAGTTGGCCGCCTGCTGGAAGAGCCCGAGCGCCAGGCCGCCGATCACCGCGCCGCGGTTGGAGCCCATGCCGCCCAGCGCCACGGGCACGAAGCCGTAGAAGTTCAGGATCGCCTGGTTGCCGATGAAGGCGAGCAGCATCTGCGCACCGGTGAAGCCCGCCAGCGTGCCGATGATGCCGGCGATGGCATAGCTCGCGAGCCGCAGCCGGGTCTCGGGCAGGCCGAGCGCGCGGGCGGCGTAGCTGTCCTCGGCGATGGCGAGGAAGGCGCGGCCGATCAGCGTCCGGCGATAGAGGAACTCCAGCCCGGCGATGGTGACGATGCAGGCCAGCACCGGCAGCCAGAACTTCTGGTCGACGATGCCCAGCAGCGAGTTGGCGTCGATCGGGATCAGCACCGGAAACGGATATGCCTCCGTGCCGTACTCGATCGCCGTCACCTGCTGGATCATCAGCGCGAAGGCCAGCGTCGACAGAACGTAGAGATGCTGCTCGATGCTCTTCAGCACCGGCCGCACGGTCAGGATCTCGGTGACGAGGCCGAGCACGGCCCCGCAGGCCAGCACTGCCACGAAGCCCAGCACGGCGTTGATGCCCCAGTCCTTGATGAAGAGCGCGCCCAGCACGCCGCCCAGCATTCCCAGCATGCCCGCAGTGAAGCTGAACACGCGCGACGCCGAGAACATCACGTTGTACGTGATGCCGATCAGTGCGTAGACCGCTCCCACCGCGAGACCGTAGGAGATGATGGAAGCTAACACCGGACTAGACTCTCCCCCTCCCCAAGCAACGCTCGGGGAGGTGTCGGCGTCCTACGCCGACGGAGGAGTCGTGGGCATCGTCACGCTTGCTCATGACCCCTCCGGCCCTGCGGGCCACCTCCCCACGCCCGCGCGCGGGGAGGAACGCTGAATTTACGAGCTGTAGCCCGGCGCGATGTTGAAGGCGCCGTCCCTGAGGGAGTTGACCTCGCACATGACGACCTCCTGGTCGGGGAAGCCGTTGTGCTCCTGCGGCGTCCAGGTGACCGTGCCATAGATGCCGGGCCAGCCCGTGACCTTGTTCATGTAGGCGACGATGTCCTCGTTCTTCGTGCCGACCGCCTTCAAGGTCTCGGACATCATCATGGCGGCGTCCCAGCCGAGCGCCACCCACCACAGCAGCGTGTCGGCGAACTCGATCTTCTCCTTCTTCAGGCGCTCGACATAGTCGGCCGCCTTCGGCGGCAGCTTGCCGTTGACGTAGCAGCAGTTGCGGAAGTTGTTGGAGTAGACCTTGTTCCAGTTCTCGGGCTTCTCGAGCAGCGCCTTGGTCTGGCCCGAACCCAGCGTCGTCTGGCCGACCACCGGCACGTCCCAGTTCATGGCGCCGCGCGTGTTCAGGATGCGCGACAGGAAACCCGCGTTGACGCTCCACGGCATGATCGCCTGGGCGCCGGCGCTCTGCATGCGCAGCAGCTCGGGCTTGAGGTCGGGGTTCGCCGCGTCGACATGGTTGGTGTAGACCACCTCGGCGCCCATCGCCTTCAGCATCGGCACGTAGGTGTTGGCCGACGCGGTGCCGTAGCCCGTGGTGTCGCTCACCACGGCGACCTTCTTCAGCTTGAGCACGTTCACCACGTAGTGGTTGGCGCCCTTGCCGACCTGCGTGTTGGTCGGCGCGATGCGGAACGACATCGGGTATTTCTTGACGTCGATCAGCTCGTCGACCCAGCAGGGATGCAGCATCGGCACCTTGTCGCGCGCGATCAGCGGCGTCGCCGCCAGCGCCTCGCCCGAATTGACCGGACCCCAGATCATGCTGGCCTTGGCGCGCTGCGTGAGCTCGGCCACGGCGTTCACCGCCTTGGTCGGATCGCTCTGCGTGTCGCGGGTGACCAGCTCGATCTTGCGGCCCTTGATGCCGCCCGACTTGTTGATCTCCTCGACCGCGAGCTGGGTGCCGCGGTTGATGCCGACGCCGGTCGACGAGCTGGGACCGGTGAGAGCCGGCAGGTAGCCGATGCGGATCGGGTCGCTCTGGGCGATGGCCGGGGCCGCAAGGCCGGATGTTAGCGATACCATGCCGGCGGCTGAGCCGGTCAGGACCGTGCGACGCTTGATCGACATGTCGTTCCCTCCAGACGTTCGTTTTTATGTGATTGGCGCACTTTCCGGCGCCTGCTTTGCCGGCGAGCCTATCGCCCCCGGGCGACTATGGTCAATGCGCTCGCCGGTCGAGCCGCTACGCGGGCTCGCGTTTCAAATCCGGCAGGCGCCGCAGGATCTCGTCGACGAGCTCGGCCGGCGTCGCGCTGACGTCGACGGCGATTGCCCGCTCCTCGGGGGACGGATCCTGCAGGGTGGCGAACTGGTTGTCGAGCAGTGCGGTCGGCATGAAGTGGCCCTTCCGCGCCGCCATCCGCCGCCCGATCAGGTCGCGGGAGCCTCGGAGATGGACCAGGCGGACGTCGGACCGATCGCCGACGATGACGTCGCGATAGACGCGCTTCAGTGCCGAGCAGGTGACGACGCCCGCTTGGCCGCTGCCGCGCCAGGCGTCGATACGGTCAGCGATCCGCCGCAGCCAGGGTGCACGGTCGGCGTCGCCAAGCGGCACGCCGGCGCTCATCTTGGCGACGTTCTCGGGCGGATGGAGTGCATCGCCCTCCTGGTAAAGCCAGCCCAGCCGCTCGGCCAGCAGCTTGCCGACCGTCGTCTTGCCGGAGCCCGCAACCCCCATGACGACCAGGACCCGGGGCGGGATCATGGACGTGACCAGGGGGCGGTTGTGAGCGGCATGCCGGTCCATTAAGACTTCGCCTGATCCCGCATCGCCATAAGGAAGCATCACCGTGCTCAAGCTCGGATACAAGGCGTCGGCCGAACAATTCGCGCCCGGCAAGCTGCTCGACTTCTCGGTCCATGCCGAGAAGGCCGGGTTCGAATCGGTGTTCGTCAGCGACCACTTCCAGCCGTGGAAGCATATCGATGGCCATGCGCCCAACTCGGTGGCTTGGCTGGGCGCGCTCGGCGCGCGCACCTCGAAGGTCGCGGTCGGCACCAGCGTTCTGACGCCGACTTTCCGCTACCACCCCTCGATCGTCGCCCAGGCCTTTGGCACGCTGGGCTCGATGTTCCCGGGACGCGTTATCCTGGGCATCGGCACCGGCGAATCGCTGAACGAGGTGCCCTCGACCGGCCAGCCCTGGCCTGAGTTCAAGGAACGCTTCGCCCGGCTGCGCGAGGCGGTGAACCTGATCCGAACCCTGTGGCGCGACGAGCGCGTCAGCTTCGAGGGCGAGTATTACAAGACCGAGAAAGCCACGATCTACGACCGGCCCGACGTCGAGGTGCCGATCTACGTGGCCGCCGCCGGTGCGCTGGTGGCCAAGTACGCCGGCCGCCAGGGCGACGGCTTCATCTGCACCAGCGGCAAGAAGCGCGAGCTCTATACGGAGACGCTGCTGCCCAAGGTCGCCGAAGGCATCGCCGCGGCGGGCGAGCGCAAGCAGCCCTACGACCACATGATCGAGGTCAAGGTGTCGTTCGACACCGACAAGGAGCGTGCGCTGCAGGACACCCGCCACTGGGCGGCGCTGGCGCTCACGCCCGAGGAGAAGATGTCGGTCGAGGACCCCGTCGAGATGCAGCGGCTGGCCGACGCCCTGCCGCTCGAGCGCGCCGCGAGCCGCTGGATCGTGTCCGACGATCCCGAGGAGCAGGTCGAGAAGATCGGCTACTACGTCGGACTCGGCTTCAATCACCTCGTGTTCCACGCGCCCGGTCCCGACCAGGCGCGGTTCCTCGACCTCTACGGCAAAGAGGTCCTGCCGCGCCTGCGCAAGCGCTTCGGATGAGCGTCGCCAAGCTCGAGCTGCTGGCGATCCCCGGCCTGCCGATGATCAAGGCAGGCGACGACCTGGCGGCCCTCATCGCCGAGGGCGTCTTGCGCGCGGGGCTGAGGCCGCAGCCCGGCGACGTGCTGGCGCTCGCCCAGAAGATCGTCTCCAAGGCCGAAGGGCGCAGCATCGAGCTCGCCAAGGTGAAGCCGTCGCAGCGGGCGATCGAGCTGGCGGCCGAGGTGCAGAAGGACCCGCGGCTGGTCGAGCTGATCCTGTCGGAATCGGTGCGCGTGGTGCGCTCGCGGCCGAACGTGCTGATCGTCGAGCATCGCCTGGGCTTCGTCATGGCCAACGCCGGCATCGACCAGTCCAATGTCGGCCCGACCGACGGCATCGATCGCGCGCTGCTGCTGCCCGTCGATCCCGACGGCAGCGCCGGGAAGCTGCGCGAACGCCTCGGCGCACTTTTAGGCTCAGCACCTGCCGTCATCATCACCGACAGCTTCGGCCGGGCGTGGCGGCGCGGCACGCAGGGCATCGCCATCGGCGCCGCGGGCCTGCCTGCCCTGCTCGACCTGCGCGGCAATCCCGACCTGTTCGGCCGCACCCTGCAGGTCAGCATCTCGGGCTTCGCCGACGAGATCGCGGCCGCGGCGTCGCTGGTCCAGGGCCAGGGCAACGAGGCGCAGCCTGTCATCCTGGTGCGCGGCCTCGCGTGGAGTGCGCCCGACAATCCGGCTTCCGAGCTCGTGCGGCCGGCGGCCGAGGACATGTTCCGGTGAGCAAGGGGCTGGTCGTCGCCCTGTCCGGCGGTGTCGGCGGGGCCAAGCTGGCGTTGGGCCTGAGCCGCGTGCTGCCGGCCGACGAGCTTCTGGTCATCGCCAACACCGGTGACGACTTCGAGCATCTCGGCCTCAGGATCTGTCCCGACATCGACACGCTGACCTACGTGCTGGCCGGCCTCGACAACACCGAGCAGGGCTGGGGCCGGCGCGACGAGACGTGGTCGTTCATGGCGACCATCGGCTCGGTGGGCGGCGCGGACTGGTTCCGGCTGGGCGACCGCGACCTCGCGATGCATGTCGAGCGCACGCGGCGGCTGCGGGCCGGCGAGACCCTGTCGCAGGTCACGGCCGACATCACGCGACGCCTCGGCATCGCCCACCGCATCGTGCCGATGAGCGACGACGCCGTGCCGACGCGCGTGCTGAGCGACGAGGGCTGGATCGATTTCCAGGACTATTTCGTGCGCCGGCAATGCAAGCCGGTCGTGCGCAAGCTGGTGTTCGACGGCGCCGACAAGGCGCAGCCCCAGCCCGACGCGATCAAGGCGTTGGGCGGCAAGGTACGTGCGGTGGTGATCTGCCCGTCCAATCCCTTCATCAGCATCGAGCCGATCCTCGCCGTGCCTGGCCTGCGCGCCGCCATCGAGGGAAGCGGCGCGCCCGTCGTGGCGGTCTCGCCCATCGTCGGCGGCAAGGCGGTCAAGGGACCGACGGCCAAGATGATGCAGGAGCTCGGGCTCGCCGTGACTTCCGCCTCCATTGCCAGGCGCTACGGCAACCTTCTCGACGGCTACGTCGTCGATCATGGTGATGCCGAAGGCGTGCCGGGGAAGGTCCAGGTCGCCGCCACCCTGATGAGCAGCGTCGCCGACAAGGAAGCCTTGGCACGCACCGTCCTCTCCTTTGCGGATTGCCTTTCGTGAGCACCAAAGACATCTGGGCCGTCGTGCCCATCAAGGAACTCGAGGGCGCCAAGCAGCGGCTGGCGCCGCTGCTCTCGCCGGCGCAGCGCCGCGCGCTGATCGAGGTAATGATGAGCGAAGTGCTGGAGGCCGTGGTCACCACGCCGAGCCTCGCCGGCGTCATGGTCGTCACCCTCGATCCCCATGCGACGGCGTTGGCGAAGCGGCTCGATGCGCGGGTGGTGACCGACGGCGCCCGCGACGGTCACACCGGCAGCGTGACCGCGGGCCTGAAACTGCTGGCTCAGGAAAAACGCGGCGCCATGCTCACCCTGCCGGCCGACATTCCGGCGGTGACCGCGCAGGAGATCAGCCTGGTCGTGGGCGCCCACCTGCCGGGACCGTCCTTCACCATCTCGCCGGCCCACGATCACATGGGCTCCAACACCGTGATCTGCTCGCCGCCTGACGCCGTGCCGCTGCGCTTCGGCGACAACAGCTACTACCCGCACCTCGACGCGGCGCAACGCTGCGGCATCGAGCCGGTGGTGATCCACCAGCCGGGCATCGCCATGGACATCGACCATCCGGCCGACCTCGCGGCCTTCCTCGCCCTGCCCCAGTCCATCGGCACGCGCACCCGCGCGCTGCTGGAGGAGATGGACGTGTCGAAGTTGTTGCAGGAGAAGCCGTCGTCCTGAGCGTAGCGAAGGATGACAAGAGGCGGGCCTGGAGGCCCGCGGTCCACGAAGACTAGGCCGCCACGCGCTTGCGCGGCGGGGTGAGCACGATCGGCGCCAGGTCGGCCGCGACGAACGAGGCAGCGCGGCGCTCCTCGTCGACCGGGCCGTAGAGCGTGGTGCGCTGCTGCGGCGTGCGGCCGATCGACAGGATCAGCTTCTCCATCGCGTCGGGCGGGAACTCCTGGCCGTGCTGGGTGCCGGCGGCGCGCGAGATGCTCTCGTTCATCAGGGTGCCGCCGAGATCGTTGGCGCCCGAGTTCAGGCAGATCGCGGCGCCGGCCGGCCCCATCTTCACCCACGAGGTCTGGATGTTGGTGATGGCCGGGTGCAGCACCAGGCGGGCGATCGAATGCATGATCACCGCCTCGCGGAAGGTCGGACCGCGGCGCGCCAGGCCCTGGCGGTACATCGGCGCTTCCATGTGCACGAAGGGCAGCGGCACGAACTCGGTGAATCCTCTCGTCTCGACCTGGAGGTCGCGCAGCGCCAGCAGGTGGCGCGCCCAGGCGAGCGACGTCTCGACATGGCCGTACATGATGGTCGAGGTCGTGCGCAGGCCGAGCTTGTGGGCGGCGCGCTGCACGTCGAGCCATTCCTTAGTGTTGATCTTGTCCGGGCAGATGATGGCGCGCACTTCGTCGTCGAGGATTTCCGCCGCCGTGCCCGGCAGAGTGCCGAGGCCCGCTTCCTTGAGGCCGGCGAGGAACTGGTCGATGGGACGGTCGAGCGTCGCCGCCCCCTGCGTCACCTCGAGCGGCGAGAAGGCGTGGATGTGCATGTCCGGCACCGCCTGCTTGATGGCGCGGCAGATCGCCTCGTAGGTCTCGCCCGTGTAGTCGGGATGGATGCCGCCCTGCAGGCAGACCTCGGTGGCGCCGCGCTCCCATGCCTCGACGGCGCGGCGCGACACCTCTTCCAGCGCGAGATCGTAGGGCTTGCCGCGCAGGTCGTCGTGGGTGCGGCCCTTGGAGAAGGCGCAGAAGCGGCAGCGGAAGTAGCAGATGTTGGTGTAGTTGATGTTGCGGTTGACGACGTAGCGGACGACCTCGCCGCTCACCGCCTTGCGCAGCGCGTCGGCCGCCTGGGTGACATGGCGATAGTCGGCGTCGCGCGCCGAGAACAGACGCTCGATCTCGGGATGGTCGAGGCGGTTGCCGCCGGTCGCGCGATCGACGATGCGCACGATCTCGGGATCGACCGCGCGCAAAAGCACCTGCGGCGCGGGCGGCGGCTCGGTGTTGCCGGGTGCCCAGTCGTTGTCGCGCGCCAGGCCTTCGGCATCGGCCATGCGGCGAACCTGGGTCGCCACCTCGGGCGCCAGCCAGAGATCGGGCTTGCGCACATAGGACGGATAGACGGCGAGGCGGTTGACCAGGACCTTGCCGGTCTCGGCGCTCTTGCGCGCCAGCTCCTCGACCGCCGGCCACGGCGCCTCGGGGTTCACGTGATCGGGCGTGACCGGCGACACGCCGCCCCAGTCGTTGAGGCCGGCCGCGACCAGTCGCTGGTAGACGCCGGGCGACAGGTTGGGCGGCGCCTGGATGTTCATGTCCGCCCCCAGGATCAGGCGCGCCTGGGCGATGGTCCAGCAGAGGTCGTCGAGGTCGGGCTCGTCGGCGTCGGCGCCGAGCTTGGTATCGGCCTTGGCGCGGAAGTTCTGGACGATCACTTCCTGGATGTGGCCGTGCTTCGCATGCAGGTCGCCGATGGCGCGCAGCGCGTCGAGGCGTTCCTCGCGCGTCTCGCCGATGCCGATCAGGATGCCGGTGGTGAACGGCACCTTCAGCTCGCCGGCCAGCCGGATGGTTTCCAGCCGCACCGCCGGATGCTTGTCGGGCGAGCCGAAATGCACGCCGCCCTTCTCGCACAGCCGCTCGCTGGTCGATTCCAGCATGATGCCCTGGCTCGCCGTGACCTCGCGCAAGGCGGCGATCTCCTCGCGCGTCATGACGCCGGGATTGGCATGCGGCAGCAGGCCGGTCTCGCGCAGCACCAGGGCGCACATCGCCGTGAGGTAGGCGATGGTCGACGGGTAGCCCAGCTCGGCCAGCGCCTCGCGCGCCGCCCGATAGCGCAGCTCGGGCTTGTCGCCCAGCGTGAACAGCGCCTCGGTGCAGCCGGCGTCCTTGCCGGCGCGGGCGATGGCCAGGACCTGGTCGGGCGAGAGATAGGGCGGTTGGCTGGCGTGCGGCGTCTCGGCGAAGGTGCAGTAGTGGCACACGTCGCGGCAGAGCCTGGTCAACGGAATGAAGACCTTGCGCGAATAAGAGATCAGCCGGCCATGGCCCTGGTCGCGCAGGCGCGCCGCATCCGCCATCAGCCTGGAAAGCTCCGACATCACCAACCTCTGAGTGTACGCCCGTCGCCGGGACGATAGCGGCAATCCAGACCGGGCGCATCGTGTAGTATGGCGACGACGATACCGGGTGGAAGGAGAGCTGACATGCAATTCGGGTTCAACGCGCCGACCGCCGGCCCCATGTCTGCGACCG
Source organism: Pseudomonadota bacterium (assembly GCA_023386865.1). GTDB lineage: Bacteria > Pseudomonadota > Alphaproteobacteria > Reyranellales > Reyranellaceae > Reyranella. The sequence goes on along the minus strand of JAEWIV010000435.1, from coordinate 1,130 downwards.
ATCAGCTGGTCCGGCTGGTGGTCGAGGCCGAAGCCATGGGCTTCGACTACGCCACCTTCAGCGACCATGTCGTCATCCCGACCGACATCGAGGCCAAATACCCCTACAGCAACACCGGTGAATTCCCGGCGGGCTCCCGCGTCGAGCGCCACGAGCAGCTGATCGAGATGGCCTTCGTCGCCGCCAAGACCAGGAAGCTGCGGCTGGTCTCCTCGGTCATGGTGGTGCCGCATCGCCCCGCGGTATTGACCGCCAAGATGCTGGCCACCATCGACGTGCTGTCGGGCGGCCGGCTGACGCTCGGCATCGGCGCGGGCTGGATGAAGGAGGAGTTCGAGGCGATCCAGGCGCCCGATTTCGCCGAGCGCGGCAAGGTCACCGACGAGTACATCAAGGCCTTCATCGAGCTCTGGACCAAGCCCAATCCGAAGTTCGCCGGCAAGCACGTGCGCTTCGACAACATCCTGCTCGACCCCAAGCCGGTGCAGAAGCCGCATCCGCCGATCTGGGTCGGCGGCGAGAGCGGGCCGGCGCTGCGCCGCACCGCCGAGCTCGGCGACGCCTGGTATCCCATCGGCACCAACCCGGCCAATCCGCTCGACAGCCTGAAGCGCTTCAAGACGCAGGTCGATCGCCTGCGCAAGATGACGGCCGCAGCCGGCCGCAAGCCCGAGGCGGTCGGGCTCACCTTGCGCGTCACGCAGTTCGGCGAGAACGCGCCGGCCAAGGCGGGCGACGGCGAGCGCCGGCTGTTCTCGGGCAAGCCCGCGGAGATCGCCGCCGACATCACGGCGCTGCGCGAGGTCGGCGTCGGCTGCCTGGACTTCGGCTTCGGCGGCGCCACCGTCGATGCGATGCTGGCCGAGATGCAGAAGTTCAAGCGCGACGTGCTGGCGTTGGTCTGAGTCCTCGGACCCTATTCAGCCTTGACGCCCGCGAACTTGATCACCTTCGCCCACTTTTCGGTGGCCTCCGCGACGATCTTGCCGAATTCCGCCGGCGAGCCCCCCATCACGGTGCCGCCCAGCTCGACGATCCGGTCCTTGATCTTGCTGTCGGCGAGGCCGGCATTGAGCTCCTTGTTCAGCCTGTCGATGATCTCGGCCGGGGGGGCCGTGGGGGCGCCAAAG
>JAEWIV010000402.1 GCA_023386865.1 Pseudomonadota bacterium | reverse complement strand
CACCTGAGCCGCCGCCACCACCGCCGTACGGCGGGCGCGGACCGCGCGGACGGAAGCCGCCGCCTTCGCGACCGCCGCCACCACCGAAGCCGCCGCCGCCGCCACCACCGGGCTGACGTTCGACGGCTTCACGAACCGCGATCGACCGACCATCGAGCAACGCGCCGTTCATGGCCTGCATGGCCGCGGCGCCTTGATCATCTGTTTCCATCTCGAGGAAGGCGAAGCCACGGCTGCGGCCGGTCTCGCGATCCACGATCACTTTTGAAGAGGTAACGGTGCCGAACTGAGAGAAGGCTTCTGACAGACGCTCAGACGTGACCGAGTAGGGCAGGTTGCCCACAAACAATTTGCGACTCATTCAAGGCTCGGGGCTGGAGGAAGGAGAGAGCGGAGTCCGGCGCGCGCTTGCTGGACGACTGGGCCCAAGCGTTTTGACGACGATTGACAGATGACCAAGAAGCTCACGAGAAGACGTTGACCGGCGTAGCGCTCCGCGATCTTGCCGAGACTCATGATGATGCTCATCGGACAGTATCGCAATGCAGGCTTTATGCGCTGAATCACGGCGCGAGTCCACCGCAAGCCGATCACGAAGATGGCAGGGTTGAGATCGATTTCCGCAGGTCACACAATCGCCACGGAATTGGGAGGAATTGCATGATCGTCGACCATCGCACCTACGAACTGCAGCCGGGACGCCTGCGCGACTTCCTCGCGCTCTACGAAAAGGAGGGGCTGCCGGTGCAGAGAAAACACCTCGGCAATCTGATCGGCTTCTTCACGACCGAGGTCGGCAACGTGAACGAGATCGTGCATATCTGGGGCTACGAGGATCTCGCCGATCGCACCAGGCGTCGCGCTGCGATAGCAGCCGATCCCGCATGGCAGGCCTATTTGCAGAAGAGCCGAGAATATATGAAGCACATGAACAACAAGATATTGGTGCCAACCTCGTTCTCACCCACGAAGTAAGGGAAAGTCATGACGAGCACCCATCCACGCCGCAGCGGCGCGCAAGTCCTGATCGATCAATTGCGCATCCACGGCATCGACACGATCTTCGGCGTGCCTGGCGAAAGCTATCTGGCGGCGCTCGATGCGCTCTACGCCCAGCGCAATTCCATCCGCTACATCATCTGCCGGCAGGAAGGCGGAGCGGCGAACATGGCCGAGGCTTACGGCAAGCTGACGGGCAAGCCCGGCATCGCCTTCGTCACCCGCGGCCCCGGTGCCACCAATGCAAGCATCGGCCTGCATACCGGCTTCCAGGATTCGACGCCGATGATCCTGCTGGTCGGCCAAGTGGCGCGCGAGGCATCGGATCGCGAGGCGTTCCAGGAGATCGACTATCGCCGCATGTTCGGCCAGATGGCCAAGTGGGTGGTCCAGATCGAGGATGCGCGTCGCATCCCGGAACTGATCAGCCAGGCGTTTCACACCGCGATGAATGGCCGGCCCGGTCCGGTCGTGGTGGCGCTGCCCGAAGACATGCTGGTCGACGAGGTCGAGGTGGCCGACGCCGGTCCCTACAAGATCGCGCGCAGCGCGCCGGCTCCGGGCGACATGGCGAAGCTGCGCGAGCTGCTCGCGGCGGCCGAGCGGCCGATGGTGATCGTGGGCGGCGGCGGCTGGACGGCCGAGGCCTGCGCCGACATGCGTGCCTTCATCGAAGCCAACGATCTTCCGGTCTGCGCCTCGTTCCGCAACCAGGACCTGTTCGACAATCGCCATCCCAATTACGCCGGCGATCTCGGCGTCGGCGTCGGGCCGGCGCTGGGCAAGCGGCTGAAGGGCTGCGACCTGATCATCGCCGTCGGCCCGCGGCTCGGCGAGGCGACGACCGGCGGCTACACGCTGTTCGACCTGCCGGTGCCCAAGCAGACGCTGGTGCACGTCCATGCCAGCGCCGAGGAGCTCGGCCGCGTCTATCAGGCGACCTTGCCGATCAACAGCGGCATGGCGAACTTCGCGGCCGCGGCCAAGGCGATGAAGCCGGTCGACGGCAAGCGCTGGAAAGCCGAGACCGCGGCGGCGCACGCCGAGTATCTCGACAACATCAAGCCGGGTCCGCTGCCGGGCACGGTCAACATGGGCGAGGTCATCGCCTGGCTGAACAAGCGCCTGCCGGACGACGCCATCGTCACCAACGGCGCGGGCAACTACGCCGCCTTCCTGCACCGCTTCTTCCAGTATCGCGGCTTCAAGAGCCAGCTCGCGCCGACCAGCGGCGCCATGGGCTACGGCGTGCCGGCGGCGGTGGCGGCGAAGATCGCCGAGCCCAACCGCATGGTGGTGTCGCTGGCGGGCGACGGTTGCTTCCTGATGAACGGCCAGGAGTTCGCCACCGCCGTCCAGCACGGCGCGAACATCGTGATCACGGTGGTCGACAACGGCATGTACGGCACCATCCGCATGCACCAGGAGCGCGAGTTCCCGACGCGCGTGCACGGCACCGAGCTCAAGAACCCCGACTTCGCCGCCTACGCGCGCGCCTTCGGCGGCCACGGCGAGACGGTCGAGAAGACCGAGGACTACGCCGCGGCCTTCGAGCGCGCGGTGGCGGCGGCCAAGCCCGCCATCATCCATGTGAAGACCGATGCCGAGGCGCTGACCTCGCGCATCACGCTCAGCCAGCTGCGCGAGCAGGCGCTGGCGCGGCAGAAGCACTGACGGGCTGGGCAGCTCTACGCCGTGAGCAGCGGCACGCCATAGGCCCTGAAGGAACGATCGCGCGTCACGATCGTGAGATTCTCCTCCAGGGCCTGCGCGATCATCATGCGGTCGAACGGATCGCGATGGTGCGGCGCGAGGCTCTGAACGCGGACTATGTGCGTGGTCGTGATCTCGAGTGGGATGGCGGCCACGAGATCGAGCGCCGCCGGAATGCTGGCCGGCAACGACAGCTTGCCAAGCGAGATCCTGAGGGCGATCTCCCACATGGCCGCCATGCTGACGAAGCGCTCATTCTCTGGATTCTGCAGGGCCTCCCGCGCCGCCGGCGAAAGGTTTGCCGGCTGCGCCAGCGCAAAGATCAATGCATTCGAATCGATCAATAGCCTCAACGCTTGTCGTCTTCCTCGCCGAGCATGAGCCCTTCGACCGCCGCGTTCGTCTCGGGCGAATCCCAGTCCGGCTGGAGCACGATCTTGTCCTTCCAGGCGCCGAGGCGGATTTTCTTGCGAGGCGCGGCATACGGTGCCAATCGCGCCACCGGCTTGCCGGCCTGGCAGATGACGACTTCCTCGCCGGCGCGCACGGCAGCGATCAGCTTGGAAAGCTGCGTCTTGGCCTCGTGAGTATTGACGTACTTCACCTTAGCTAACTTAGCTAACCGCAATCCGGTTTTCAAGAACGCGCTTGCCTGCCGCCGGCTTCGCTTATATAGGACGAACATCGTGGAGATTTGAGCCGACCGGCTTGCGACCACGTTAAACATCGCTAAAAGGTCGGAGAGGCCCACAAGCCCCCGTCCTGTTCGGTCGGGGGTTTTCGTTTGTGCGATCAGCACAGGCGGTGAGGAGTGAAGGGCCATGGACGGAGCGATTCCCAAGAAGAAGGCGAAGGCCGATCAGTCGACGTGGCGGCCGCAGACCCGGGCGGTGCGCGGCGGCCAGCTGCGCAGCAACTTCGACGAGACGTCGGAGGCGCTCTACCTGACCTCGGGCTACGCCTACTCGAGCGCCGAGGAGGCCGAGGCGACCTTCAAGGGCGAGAGCACGCACTACCAGTACTCGCGCTTCGGCAATCCGACCGTCTCCATGTTCGAGAATCGCCTCGCCGCGCTGGAAGGCGCCGAGGCCTGTCGCGCCACCTCGACCGGCATGTCGGCGGTGTTCTTCGCCCTGCTGGCGCTGTTGAAGGCGGGCGATCGCATCGTCGCGGCGCGCCAGCTCTTCGGTTCCTGCCACTACATCGTGGCCGACCTGCTGCCCAAGTACGGCGTGCAGAGCGAGTTCGTCGACGGCGGCGATCTCGCCCAGTGGGAGAAGGCCCTCGCCAAGCCGACCCAGGCGGTGCTGTTCGAATCGCCCTCCAACCCGATGCTCGACGTCGTCGACGTCAAGGCGGTGTGCGATCTGGCCCACAAGGCCGGCGCCAAGGTCGTGCTCGACAACGCCTTTGCCACGCCGATCCTGCAGCGGCCGCTGGAATGGGGCGCCGACATCGTCGTGCACTCGGCGACCAAGTACATCGACGGCCAGGGCCGTACGCTGGGCGGCGCCGTGCTGGGCTCCAGGGAATTCATCCTCGACAAGCTGCAGCCGATCATCCGCAACACCGGCCCTTCGCTCAGCCCGTTCAACGCCTGGGTGCTGGTCAAGGGTCTCGAGACGCTCGGCCTGCGCATCGAGCGGCACTGCGCCAACGCCCAGCGCGTCGCCGACGCGCTCGCCGCCCATCCGGCGATCGGCCGCGTGCTCTATCCCGGCCGCAAGGACCATCCGCAGCACGCGCTCGCCATGAAGCAGATGTCGGGGGCGGGCGGTGTCGTCACCTTCGACCTCAAGGCCGGCAAGTGGGCGGCCTTCGAGACGCTGAACCGGCTGACGCTCATCGACATCTCCAACAATCTCGGCGACGCGAAGAGCCTCGTCACGCATCCGGCGACGACCACGCACATGCGCATCGGCGCCGAGGAGCGGGCCAAGCTCGGCATCGGCGACGGCACCGTGCGCATCTCGGTCGGCCTCGAGGACGCCGAGGACATCATCGCCGACCTGGTGCAGGCGCTGGGCTGAGCGGATGTCGCTGGCGCAACGCCTGTGGGACATCAACGGCGACCTGGGCGCGCGCATCCGCATACATGACTTCGTCGAGGGACTCGGCAACGGCTCCCTGCCGGTCGAGAGCTTCAAGCGCTACGTGGCGCAGGACGCCTACTTCCTCGAAGCCTTCGCGCGCGCCTACGCCTTCTGCCTGGCCAACGGCACCTCGCGCGACGACCTCTACGACTTCTCGGATCTCATCTCGGGCGTCGTCGAGGAGCTGAAGCTGCACAAGAGCTACACCGAGCGCCTGCAGATCGACCTGTCGAACGTGACGCCGGTCGCGGCGACCAAGTTCTACGTCGAGTTCCTGCTGAACACCGCGCGGCGCGGCCGGCTGGGCGAGACCATCGCGGCGATGACGCCCTGCATGCGGCTCTACGCCTGGCTCGGCCAGTCGCTCGCCCGGACCAGGGTTGCGCCGGCCTATGCCGACTGGGTGAAGACCTATTCCGATCCCGGTTTCGAGGCGCTGGCGGTGCGGCTGGAGAGCCTGCTCGACAAGCACGCCTCCGACACGCCGGCCGTGCGGTCCAACTATCGCCGGGCCATGGAGCTCGAACTCAGCTTCTTCTCCGCCAACCTTTAGACTAAAGGGCTGCGAGCTTCTCCATCGAGCGTTCGATGACGCCGTGCAGGTCGGCGGTGAGCTTGGCGCCCATCGCGTCGCGCACCTCCTGCTCGGCCGCCGCCCACAGCGGCAGGGCGCGCTTGAAGAGGGCGCGGCCGGCCGGCGTCGCGACGAGCTCGGGGCGCCGCCGGTCGCCCGACTGGGCGCGTTCGATCAGCCCGTCCTTCAGCAGCGGGCCGAGGTTGCGGGTCAAGGTCGTGCGGTCGATGGCCAGCAGGTCGGACAGCCGGCCGATCGATACCGGGCCCTGGGCCGTCACGAAGCCGAGCAGCGAGAACTGCGAGATCTTGAGCCCGGTCGGCGCCAGGTGCCTGCTGTAGATCTGGGTCACGCGCCGCGCCGCGCCGCGGATGCGAAAGCAGGTGCACTCGAGGGGCGACAGGCGGGGGCCGGACATGGCGGCACAATAGGGCGCGCGCTTGCGGCGGCCAAGCATAAATGTGTATATGCACGGAAACGAAGGAGCAATGCATGAGCGACGCCGGCTACGGCGTGGTGCCGATCGAGCAGGCCCGCACGCTGGACGGGCTCAGCCTGTTCAAGGGCATGCTGGACGGCCGTTTCCCGTCGCCGCCGATCACCCGGGCGCTGGGCTTCCGGGTGTCGGAAGTCGAGCAGGGGCGCGTCGTCTTCGACTACACGCCGGTCTACGACCATTACAATCCCCTGGGCACGGTCCATGGCGGCATTGCCGCCACCCTGCTCGATTCGGTGATGGGCTGCTGCATCCACACCACGCTCAAGGCCGGCACCGGCTACACCACGGTCGAGATCAAGGTGAACTACGTCCGCGCCATGACCGACAAGACCGGCGTGGTCAGGGCCGAGGGCAAGGTGATCAACGTCGGCTCGCGCATCGGCACCTCGGAAGGCAGGCTCTATGACGGCGCCGGCAAGCTCCTGGCTCACGGCACCACGACCTGCCTGATCTTCCCGATCTGACCCCGTCGACGTGCGCTAGACTGGCGGCATGATCCGGGCCGCCGCCGAGCAACGCCTGCTGCGCCTGTCGATCGGCGTGACCGTCCTGGTCTCGCTGTTCGGCGTCGTGTTCGGCCTGCTGTCGGGCTCCCTGTCGATCGTGTTCGACGGCGTGTTTGCCGCCATCGATGCCGCCATGTCGAGTCTCGCCCTGTTCGTCTCGCGCCTGGTCGGCCGCGAGAGCGACAACCGCCGCTTCCAGTTCGGCTATTGGCACATCGAGCCGATGGTGCTGGCGTTCAACGGCGGCACGTTGATGCTGCTCTGCTTCTACGCTTTCCTCAACGCGGTCGACAGCTTCCTGGCCGGCGGCCGGCTGCTCGATTTCGGCTGGGCGATGGCCTACGCCGTCGTGGTCTGCGTCATCTGCTTCGGCATGTTCTTCTACGAGCTCCACGCCAACCGCCGCGTCGGCTCCGATTTCGTGCGGCTCGACGCGCAGAGCTGGCTGATGTCGGCGGCCATCACCTCGGCGCTGCTGGTGGCCTTCGCCATCGCCTGGTCGCTCAGGGGCACGTCCTACGGCCATCTCACGCCCTATGCCGATCCCGTCGTGCTGGCGCTGCTGACGATCTGCCTGGTGTTCGTGCCGATCCGCACCGTGCGCAAGGCGCTGCAGGAGGTGCTGCTGATCACCCCGCCCGAGCTCGACGCCAAGGTGCGCGGCGTGATGGACGAGCTGGTCGCCCGCCGCGGCTTCAAGACCTACACCAGCTATGCCGCCAAGGTCGGCCGCGCCGAGTTCATCGAGATCCATCTCGCGGTGCCCGAGGGCATGCGGCTCGACAACGTCGCCGAGGTCGACGCCATCCGGCGCGAGATCGCCGATGCGCTGGGCGGCGAGGGGCCGCAGCGCTGGCTCACCATCGATTTCACCGCTGATCCGCGCTGGCTGTAGGGGCATTGCGCTATTTGACCTTTTTGCGCGAACGTCCCATGTGGGGGCTTCAGGATCGTCGCATGTACACAGCCACAACCCGTGCCATCCAGGTGACCGTCAGGCCGCAATATCTGCCCGATCAATCCGATCCGGCGAAGTCGCAATTCGTGTGGGCTTATTTCGTTCGCATCCGGAACGCGAGCGATGTCGCAGTGCAGTTGCGCAGCCGCTACTGGAAGATCACCGACGCGCTCGGCCGCGTGCAGGAGGTGCGGGGACCGGGCGTCGTGGGCAAGACGCCGATGCTGCGTCCGGGCGAGATGTTCGAGTACAATTCCGGCACGTCGCTCTCGACGCCCTCGGGCTTCATGGGTGGCGCCTACCAGATGGTGAGCGAGTCCGGCGACAACTTCGACATCGAGATCCCCACCTTTTCACTCGACCTGCCCGGCCCGACCCGCCAGTTGAACTAAGGTGCCGGCTCACGTGAGGGAAGCGACCATGAACAAGATGGTGAAGAAGAGCGAGCTGGTCTCGCTGGCCACCGGCCTGACCCGGCCGTCGCGCGACGAAGCCGAGGCCGCGGTGCGCACGCTGATCCGCTGGGCCGGCGACGATCCCGATCGCGAAGGCCTTCTCGGCACGCCCGACCGCGTCGTGCGCTCCTACGAGGAATTCTTCCGCGGCTACGACGAGGACCCGCGCGAGATGCTGCAGCGGACCTTCGAGGAGGTCGAAGGCTACGACGAGGTCGTGGTGCTGCGCGACATCCGCGTGGAATCGCACTGCGAGCACCACATGGTGCCGATCATCGGCAAGGTCCACGTCGGCTACCTGCCGGACCGGCGCGTGGTCGGCATCAGCAAGCTCGCCCGCGTGGTCGACGCCTTCGCCTTCCGCCTGCAGATCCAGGAGAAGCTCACGGCGCAGATCGCCAACACGCTGCAGGAGGTCCTGCAGCCGCGCGGCGTCGCCGTCGTCATCGAGGCGGCGCACCAGTGCATGACCACCCGCGGCGTGCACAAGTCCGACGTCGCCATGGTGACCAGCCGCATGCTGGGGGCCTTCCGCGACAATGGCGAGACACGCCGCGAATTCCTGACCATGATCGGTCGCACATCGGTTTGATAGTCTGATGTCAGGACGACAATCTGAGAAACAAGGAGCATCATGGCAGGGGAGATCGTCGGCTCGGTCGAAATGCTGCGCCGCCTCGTGGCGTTCGACACCACCTCGCGCAATTCCAACCTGGCGTTGATCGAGTACGTACAGAAGTACCTTCAGGACCACGGCATCGACTCGAAGCTGGTGCCGAGCGAGGACGGCAAGAAGGCCAATCTCTTCGCCACCGTCGGGCCGAGCGTGAAGGACGGTGTCGTGCTGTCGGGCCACACCGACGTGGTGCCGGTCGACGGCCAGCCGTGGGACACCGATCCCTGGACGCTCACCCCGAAAGACGGCAAGTACTACGGCCGCGGCACCTGCGACATGAAGGCGTTCTACGCCATCGGGCTCGCCATGCTGCCGGAGTTCAAGAAGGCCAAGCTCAAGAAGCCGATCCACTTCGCGCTCAGCTATGACGAGGAGGTGGGCTGCATCGGCGCCCATGGGCTGGCCGCCCGCATGGCGAGCGAGGTGCCCAAGCCTCGCGCCATCATCATCGGCGAGCCGACCATGATGACGGTGGTCCACGCCCACAAGGGCGCGCAGATCTACATCACCAAGTTCACCGGCTTCGAGGCTCACTCCTCGATGACCCATCTCGGGGTCAGCGCCATCCATTTCGCCGGCGAGTTCGTGCATTACCTCAACACGGTGCAGGACGAGCTCGACGCCAAGGCGCCCAAGCAGAGCGAGTTCATGCCGGCGGCGGCGACCTTCAACGTCGGCACCATCGTCGGCGGCACGGCCGGCAATATCCTGGCGCGCGAATGCGAGGTCCTGTGGGGCTATCGCGAGCTGCCCGGCCTGCCGATCGAGGCGCTGGGCGATCGCGCCATCAAGTGGCTGAAGGAGGAACTGCTGCCGAAGATGAAGGCCAAGCATCCGGCGGCCACCATCGACACGGTGCTGCGCTCCTCGACGCCGGCTTTCTCCTCGGAAGGCAACGACGAGGCCAAGGCGCTGGCGCGCAGCTGGTCGGGCTCCAACACCGTGGGCAGCGTGGTCTACGGCACCGAGGCCGGCATCTTCCGCAGGACCTTGGGCGTGCCGACCGTGGTCTGCGGTCCCGGCGACATCGCCCAGGCGCACCAGCCCAACGAGTTCATCCTCGCCTCCCAGATCGACGCCTGCGAAGGCTTCATGCGGCGCATGATCGAGTGGTGCTGCCGGGATTGACGTCGCGTAGGCGCCTGCGCTTGCGGCACTTTCGCCGGTTTAATCCAGATCAAAGCCTGATCCTCGCCGCTCCGGCCCAATCGCCGGGGACAGGAATGCGGGGATCGGGACAAGGCGATGGCGGATGTCGCGGAAGAGCACCGCGCTCTCCAGGAAACGGTGGCGCGCTTCGTCGATCGCGAGCTGATGCCGCTCGAGGGGGCGCTGCTGGCCCGCGAGGCCGGCGGCGGCGAACTGCATCTCACCGAGACCGAGGCGGCACCGCTTCTGAACAAGTGCCGCGAGCTCGGCCTGTCGGGCCTCGATGCGCCGGCCGAGATGGGCGGCGCCGATCTTCCCGCCACCGCCCTGATGCTGGTCCAGGAGGAGCTGAGCCGCACCGTCGTGCCGTTCTCCTTCCCGCCCGAATCGCCGGTCCTGCGGCTGCTGCTGGCGGTCGCCAACGACGACCAGCGCCGGCGCTACCTCGAGCCCTATGCAAAGGGGACGATCCGCTCGGCCACGGCGATCTCCGAACCGGGCGCCGGCGCCGACCCGGCGGCGATGACGACGCGCGCCGTGAAGGACGGCGACCACTGGGTGCTGAACGGCCGCAAGATCTGGGTCAGCTACGTGCCGCAGGCGGATTTCACCGTCGTGCTGGCGCGCACCGCCGCCGGGCGCGACCACCGCGGCATCACCGCCTTCATCGTCGACCGCGGCACGAAGGGTTTCCGCATCGAACGCGAGATCCCCATGCTGGGCGGCCACCGCACCTACGAGCTCGTGTTCGACGACTGCCGCGTCCCCGACGGCCAGGTGCTGGGCGAGCCGGGCAGCGGCTTCGCCCACATGCAGCTGCGGCTGACGCGCCGCCGGCTGCTGATGGGGCCGATGTGCATCGGCATGGCGCGCCGCGCCCTCGACATGATGTGCGACCACGCCAGCCGGCGCACCACCTTCGGCGCCAAGCTGGCCGACCGGCAGGCCGTGCAGTGGTGGATCGCCGACGGGGCGACGGCGATTCACGCCTGCCGCTTGATGGCGCTGGATGCGGCGGCCAAGCAGGATGCCGGCCAGGATGTCCGCACCGAAGCCTCGATGATCAAGGTCTTCGCCACCGAGATGGCGAGCGCCGTGATCGACCACGCCATGCAGGCGTTCGGCGCGATGGGCATGGCCAAGGAGATGCCCCTGCAGCTGATGGCCCAGAAAGTGCGCACCATGCGGGTCTACGAGGGCCCGACCGAGGTGCACCGCATGGTCGTCGCCCGCCGCCAGCTGGCGCAGCGGCGATGAGGGTTGCCGGCCGCTATTTCAATCTGACGCCGGTCACGCGGATCAGCCCGTCGGGATAGGGCTTGAAGCCCTCCAGCCGGTTGGTGTGGGCGATCAGGTACTTGGGATGGAACAGGTAGATCATCCATCCGTCGGGCAGGAACTTGGCGGTGATCTTCTCGTAGATCGCCTTGCGGGTCGCGAAGTCGTTCGAGGCGCGCGCCTCGCGGTGCCACTCGTCGATCTCCTTGTCGCAGTAGCGCCCGGTGTTCAGCGGCGAACCGCAGGTCTGGTAGAGCACGGTGTTGCCGTCGGGATCGATGCGGCCGCTCCAGTTGTTCTCGTAGAGCTGGAAGTCGCCGTCCTCGGCGGTCTTGAGCGCGGTCGCCGCCTCGACGACGCGGATCTTGATGTCGAAGCCCGCTTCGGCGGTCATCGACTGCAGCACCTCGGCGACCTGGCGGACCTCGGGATTGTTGCCGACCATGAAGTCGACCGTGAGCCGGCCGGTGACGCCCGCTTCCTTCATCAGCGCCTTGGCCTTGGCGATGTCGCGCTTCGGCACGGGGAAGGCCTGCTGGTACCACGGGCTCTGCGGGTTGACCCACTGGTTGCCGGGCACGAACTCGCCGTTGAACACCACCTGGTTCAGCGCCTCGCGGTCGATGGCGAGGTCGAAGGCGCGCCGCACGCGCGCATCCTTGCCCAGCGGATTGTCGGCCTTGGGCCCGTTGGCGACGTTGACCAGCAGGGCGAAGAAGCCGAGCGACACCGCCGAGCTCAGCTTGAGCCTGGGATCGTCGCGCACCGTCTTGATGTCGGTCGCCAGCACGCGCTCCATCAGGTCGAGCCCGCCCGAGCGCAGGTTGGCCAGCCGCACGGTGCTGTCGACGATCGGCACGTAGGTGATCTTGTCGATGAAGACCTGGTCCTTGTTCCAGTACTCGGCAAACTTCTCGAGCACGATGCGGTCCTGGGCGACGCGCTCGACGAACCTGTAGGGGCCGGCGCACACCGGCTTCAGCGCGAACTTGTCTCCCGCCGCTTCGGCCGCCTTGGGCGAGACCATCATGCCGGCGCGGTCGGTGAGCTGGGCGAGCAGCGGCGAGAAGGGCTGCTTGAGGTTGAGCTTGACCGTCGTCGCATCGACCGCCTCGACGCTGTCGACGGCGGCGAGCTCGGGCTTGCGGAACGAGCCCTTCATGTTCATGTGCCGCTCGAGGCTGTACTTGGCCGCCTCGGCATTGAACGGCTCGCCGTCGTGGAACTTCACGCCGGGCCTGAGCTTGATGGTGACCGCCTTGCCGTCGGCCGAGGTCTCGGCGCCGACCGCGAGCTGGGGCACGATGCCCGCCTTGTCGTCGATCTCGAACAGCTTGTCGCACAGCGCGGCGAAGACGATGCGCGTGGTGTAGAAGCGCGACGTCGTCGGATCGAGGCCGTCGGGATCGTCGCCCAGGCCGATGCGCAAGGCGCCCTGCGCGACGGCGTTGCCGGCGGCGAGGCAGAAGGCGAGGGTCAAGGCGGCGCTGCGGACTGTCGGTCTCATCAAGCCTCCATCGCGCGTGTCGTGCCGAGCGTAGTCCCTGCCGCAGGCAGCGGGCCAGTCCAATCCTAGGCGATCGCGGCCAGCGCCTGCGTCAGGTCGGCGATCAGGTCGTCGGGATGCTCGATGCCGACCGACAGGCGGATCGTCGTGTCGAGCACGCCGATGCGGTCGCGCACCTCGGCCGGCACGCCGGAATGCGTCATCGCGGCGGGGTGGCTCGCCAGCGATTCGGTGCCGCCCAGGCTGACCGCCAGCTTGATGACCTGCAGCGCGTTCAGGAAGGCGAACGCTTCCTTCCGGCCGCCCTTGACGTCGAAGGCGAAGGTCGAGCCCGCCCCCGTGCACTGCCGGGCGAAGACCGCCTGCGCCGGCGAACCCGCCTCCAGGAAGGCGAGGTAGTGCACCTTGTCGACCTTGGGATGGTCGCGCAGGTATTCGGCCACGAGCTTCGCGTTCGAGTTCGCCCGCTCCATGCGCAGCCCCAGCGTCTCGAGCGAGCGGCCCAGCATCCAGCAGGAATGCGGGTCGAGCTGCGTGCCGACGCTGCCGCGCAGCGCCTTGATCGGCGCGATGGTCGCCTTCGAGCCGAGCGCTGCGCCGGCGATCAGGTCGGAATGGCCGCCGACGTACTTGGTGAGCGAATAGACCGAGACGTCGGCGCCGTGGCCGAGCGGACGCTGGAACACCGGACCGAGCAGGGTGTTGTCGCACACCAGGACGGGCCTGAAACCCTGCGCCGCGCCGATCTCGTCGGCGATCCTGGCCAGCAGCTTGATATCGACCAGTGTGTTGGTCGGATTGGCCGGCGTCTCGATCATGATGACCGAGATCCGCCCCTTGCCGCGCGCCTCGGCCACGGCGGCGCGGATGGCGGGCTCGCTGACGCCGTCGACGAAGCCTGTGGCGCCGATGTTGAAGTCCGCCATGGTGCGCGCCAGCAGCGTCTCGGTTCCGCCGTAGAGCGGCTGGGAATGCAGGATGACGTCGCCGGGGCGGGCGAAGGCCAGGATGGTCGTCGAGATCGCCGACATGCCGGAGGAGAACAGCACGCAGGACTCCGCGCCCTCGTAGACCGCGAGCCTGTCCTCGACGATCTCGCTGTTGGGATGGTTGAAGCGCGAGTAGACGAGGCCGGCGCCGGTGCCCTCCGGCGGCTTCTTGCGTCCCGCGGTGTAGTCGAAGAAGTCGCGGCCTTCCTCGGCAGAGCCGAACACGAAGGTCGAGGTCAGGAAGACCGGCGGCTTGACCGCGCCTTCCGACAGCATCGGGTCGTAGCCGTAGCTCAGCATCAGCGTCTCCGGCCTCAGCACGTGATTGCCGATGCGGGTCTTGGAAGGACGGGGCGCGGCCATGGCGTGTCTCCTGTCGGCGGTTTGCGGTGATGCGACAGGATAGCCAAAAGGGGCCGGAGCCGCTTGGGCTCCGGCCAGTTCAGGGAGGAAACCCCAATGGCGTTAGCCATCTTTAGTGCCGGGGGGGCCGGCCCCGCCGATTGGC
>JAEWIV010000374.1 GCA_023386865.1 Pseudomonadota bacterium | reverse complement strand
ATGCGGACCTGGAGGTCCGCGGTCCAATGAGAGCATCAATCTACTCCGTCGCCAGCTTCTCTTGCTTGCCGGCCGGGTAGTAGAGCTTGCCGCCGACGATGCGGTAGCCGGCCTCCTGCAGCAGCTTCTTGGCCTCGGCGAGACCGGTCTTCATGTTGTCGACCGCGGGATCGTGCCAGTAGCTCAACACCGGCGAGACGAGGCTGTTGGCCGGGATGGCGTAGTCCTGCCAGGCCGCGCTCACCATCAGCCTGCGGTCGATGGCGAGCGACAGCGCGCGGCGGAACTTCACGTCGTCGAACGGCGGCCGGCGGTTGTTGAAGGCCACGTATTCGAAGCCGATATCGACCTCGCTGCGGATGGCGATGTCGGGATTATCCTTGGCGAACTTCGCCAGCACCTCGGCGTCGCCGCCGAACATGCCGAGAAAGTTGATCTCGCCGCGTTTCAGCATGCCGAGCGTGGCCTCGGCATTGGGCACGATGCGCATGATCCAGCGCTCGACCTTGGGCGCCTGGAAATGGCCGGCGAAGCGTTCCAGCAGGATCTCCTCGTTGGGTTTCCAGCGCGCCATCTTGAACGGACCCGAACCGACATGGCTCGGCTCCTTGAGCTGCTCGGCGGTCTCGGGCTTGCCCGCCAGGTCCTTCAGCACCGGCTCCCAGACGTGCTTGGGGATCAGGTTGATCTTGGCCAGCGACGCCGTGAGGAACGTCGTGTTGGTCTGCTTCAGGGTGAAGCGCAGCGTCTGCTCGCCGGTCTTCTCGATCGAGGCGATGTCGGTGACGAATGGCTTGTACATCGGCGCCTTGTCGCCGGCCGGGGCCTGGAAGGAGAAGATGACGTCGTCCAGCGTCACCGGCTGGCCGTCGTGCCACTTCATGCCGGTGCGCATCTTGATGTCGACGGTCTTGTCGTCGACCCAGGTGACGCTCTCGGCCGCCCATGGCTGCGGCATGCCGTCGGGGCCGATGCGCATCACGCGATCCCACACCAGGTCGGTGATCCAGCTGTCGACCGCGCCGCCGATATAGAGCGGGTTGGTGGCGTTGATCACCTCGTTGCTGTTGATGATCAGGTCCTTCTGGGCGCCCAGCGGCTGGATGGCGAGGAAGGTCCAGATGTTGCGGATGCCGATGCCGCTCTGGTTGACGACCGTGTCCTCCTTGAACACCGCCTTGTTGAAGGCGAGCGCGTATTTCGGATGCACCAGGAAAGCCTGCGGCTGGTCGCGGTCGATGATCTTCTGCATCTCGAAGGCGGTCTTGCGCCGCTCCTCGCGATCGAGCTGGGTGCGCTGCTTCTCGGCCAGCTTGTCGTAGTCGGGATTGAGGTAGCCGATGAAGTTGTAGCCCTTCTCGGCGTAGCTCGAATGGTAGAGGCTGTAGAGGAACTCGTCGGGATCGGAGCGCTCGGGCCGGCCGACCATGCGCCACATGGTGACGTCCCACTTGTCGCGGCTGAACCAGATGAGCTGGGTCTGCTGCTGGCGTTGCAGCGGCTTGACCTCGACGTCCAGCCCGAGCTGGCGCCATTGCTGGGCGATCAGCTGGGCCGCCTGGTAGCTCTGCGGCAGGGCGGCCTGCGGCCAGGAGTAGAGGTTGAGCTTGCGCACCTTCTCGGTCGGGCCTTGGGCGACGGCCGTGGTCGCAAGCGACAGGGCCGCGATGCAGCTCGCGGCGGCAAGAAATAATCTGTTCACGACGCCTCCCTTGCCAGGGCTTCCCTCGCCTGGCGCGTGTATCGGTTTTCCGGAACGCGTAAGCCCAGATGATCTCGCAGGGTGGTGCCCTGGTACTCGGTACGGAACAGGCCGCGGCGCTGCAGCTCCGGCACGACCAGGCGACAGAAATCCTCGAACGGCTTGGGGTAGTGGTTGCAGACGACGTTGAAGCCGTCGGCCGCTTCCTCCTTCAGCCACGTCTCCATCTCGTCGGCCATGTACTCGGGCGTGCCGATCAGCACCCGGTGGCCGGTGCCGGCCGCCGTATGGCGGGCGATCTGGCGCAGGGTCATGTTGCCTTCGCGCGCCGTTTTCACCACCAGCGCCTGGCGTGCCTTGGCGGCGTTGCTGGGCGGCAGCTCGGGCAATGGCCCGTCGAGCGGATACTTGGAAAGGTCGAGGCCGCCCGAGATGTGCGACAACGACTGCAGCGCCACGTCGTCGGGCATCAGGGACTGCAGGCATTCGTAGTTCTCGCGCGCCTCCGCCATGGTGCGGCCGAGCACGGGCGTGAGGCCCGGCATGATCTTGATGTCGACCGGCGCGGGGCCGTAGCGCGCCGCGCGCGCCTTGATGTCGGCATAGAAGGCTTTCGCCTCGTCGATCCTCGTCTGGGCGGTGAAGACGACGTCGGCCGTGCGGGCCGCGAGCTCCCGTCCTGCCTCCGATGAACCCGCCTGCGCCACCACGGGCCAGCCCTGCGGCGAGCGCGTGATGTTGAGCGGGCCCTTGACCTTGAAGTGCTTGCCGACGTGGTCGAGGAAATGGACCTTGTCGCGATCCATGTAGATGCCGGACTGCTTGTCGCGCAGGAGGCCGCCGTCTTCCCAGCTGTCCCACAGGCCGGTCACCACCTCGTAGAACTCGGCGGCGCGCTCGTAGCGCTCGGCGTGGGCGAGATGCTCGTCGAAGCCGAAATTCTCCGCTTCGTCCTCGATCTGCGAGGTGACCAGGTTCCAGCCGGCGCGGCCGCCGCTGATATGGTCGATCGAGGCGAAGCGGCGGGCGATGTTGTACGGCTCGTTGTAGGTCGTGGTCGCCGTGGCCACGAGGCCGATGCGCGTCGTCACCATGGCGAGCGCCGCCAGCGTGGCCGTCGGCTCGAGCTTGACGGTGCGGCACAGCTTGGCGCGCGTACGCTCGCCGCGCGCCAAGGCGCGGCTGCCGGATACGCCGACCGTATCCTGGAAGAAGATGGTGTCGAACTTGGCGGCCTCGGCCACCTGGGCGATGTGGGCGTAGCCCTGGAAATCCATGTCGTAGGTCGGCACGGCATCGGGATGCCGCCAGCCCGCGAGATGATTGCCCGGCACGCTGAAGAAGCCGCCCAGGCGGAGCTGGCGCCTAGTCATTGGCTGCCGCCGCCGGCACCTGCACGCTTGTTCGGTTCTTGCTGTGGATGTTCTTGGGGATCGGCACGCCGAGGTTCTCGCGAAAGGTCTTGCCTTCGTACTCGGTGCGGAAGATGCCGCGGCGCTGCAGCTCGGGGATCACCAGGGTGACCCATTCCTCGAGCGGCTTGGGATAGTGCGCGAACAGCAGGTTGAAGCCGTCGCAGGCGCCGGCCTCCAGCCAGGCCTGCATGTTGTCGGCGAGCTGCTTGGGCGTGCCCCAGAGCACGCGATGGGCCTGGCTCATGGCGAGCACGCGGCCGATCTGGCGGATGGTCATGCCGCGCTTGCCCATGGCGATGATCATCTCCTGGCGGGCGCGCGCCGCGTTGCTGGGCTTGAGGGGCGGCAGCGGTCCGTCGGGATCGCAGGCGAAGATGTCGACACCGCCGGCGAGCCGCGCCACGCCGGCGATGCCGACGCTGTCGTCGACCATGGAGCGCAGCTCCTCGTATTTCTCCTGCGCCTCCGCCTCGGTGCGGCCGACGATCGGCATGATGCCGGGAAAGATGCGGATCTCCTCCGGCCCGCGGCCGTACTTCTCCATGCGTCCGCGCATGTCGTTGCAGAAGTCCTGGCCCTCCTTGATCGTGGTTTGCGCGGTGAACACCATGTCGGCGGTGCGCGCGGCGAGCTCCATGCCGACGTCGGAGGAACCGGCCTGCGCCACCACCGGCCGCCCTTGCGGCGAACGCGCGACGTTCAACGGTCCGCGCACCGTGAAGTGCCTGCCCTTGTGCCGCAGGATGTGCATCTTGTCGTAGTCGAACCAGACGCCGCTTGCCTTGTCGCGCAGGAAGGCATCGTCCTCCCAGGAATCCCACAGGCCGACCACGACGTCGTGGAACTCCGAGGCGCGCTCGTAGCGGATGCCGTGCTCGAAATGCTGGTCGCGGCCGAAGTTCACCGCCTCGTCCTCGGCCTGCGAGGTCACGAGGTTCCAGCCGGCGCGGCCGCCGCTGATATGGTCGATGGTGAGGAAGCGCCGCGCGACGTTGTAGGGCTCGTTATAGGACGTCGTGCAGGTCGACACGAGCCCGATGTGCTTCGTGATCGCCGCCAGTGCGGCGATGGCGCTCATCGGTTCGATATGCGCCTGCCGGCCGTTCCTGATGCGAAAGGGCTTGGCGCCGTAGACGGCGGTGCTGCCGGGGATGGCGACGCTGTCCTGGAAGAACATGCAGTCGAGCAGCCCGCGTTCGGCGGTGCGCGCCATGTCGGCGAGCAGGCGGAAGTCGAGATCGGTCTCGCAGACCGCGTCGGGATGGCGCCAACCCGTCGGATGGCATCCGGGAACACTGAAGAACGCGCCGAAACGCAACTGCCGCTTGGCCGATGTCATCGGGCCGCCACCATGGAGTTGGTGAACAGTATGCAGGGAGCGTGCCACCGGACAGCGGCCCTTGTCACCCCCGGAAGAAACGGTCTGCCGATGACGCGGCAGGTCGCGGGGCCAACGTCCGCGCGAGCTCAAGCCTGATGTGCCTGTCTTGGCGCCTGCCGCTGTCGCAGAGCCGCGAACTCTGCATGGAACGGGCCGCGCGTCGTCTCGATGCAGCGGCGCCCGCATTGCGACGAAGGCGACGGTCAGCCCGGATCAGCTCCAGATCGCACGTGATCTCGGTTTCGAATTCCGACCACAACCGGTCGGGAAGTTCACTTGCTTTCGTGAGCACCCGGGACGCATGGCGCGGGTCGGGCGGTGGCGAGCGGGGCCTGATCCGGAAGAAGTGACGGCACGCCTTAAGGGTGCGGCCCCCACGGGGCGGCGTGCAGCAGCTTCACTTCCTGTGTCATCACCAGGGGCCGGAACTTGGCGGCAAATCCCTCGGTGAAGTCGGTGTTGGCGAATACCGCCGCCCAATGCTTCCGCCGCTCGGCGTCGTCCTCGAATTTCCACAGGTGGACCAGCTGATTGATGGTCCCCGTGTCGCCCTGGAAGTATCCGACCAGGTGCTTGTCGTGGCCGCCCGTCTGCAGGGCCGGATAGCCGAACTGCTGATACAGTTTGACGGCTTCTGCCATCTTGCCGACATAGAGCGTGTATGTTCTGAGTTCGTACAGTGCCATGCCAACTCCCCCTCGGTCGAAAGGGGAAATTAAGGCCAGGCGACAGGGAAGGGAATGAGTAGATGATAGCGCGTTGGACGGGGCGCATCGTTGCGGCCGCCGTCGTCGTCGCGATCGTGGTTGGTGCGGTCTTGTGGTGGAACCGGCCCAAGCCCGCGCCGGCGGCCACGGCGCCGCCGCCGCCGCAGGTCGGCGTGGTCGAGGTCGCGCCGGCCGATGTCCCCCTGCCGCTCGATTTCTCCGGCCGCGTCGCGGGCTTCCGCGTCGTCGAGATCCGCGCCCAGGTGAACGGGGTGCTGCTCAAGCGCGAGTTCCAGGAAGGCGCCGTCGTCGATGTCGGCCAGGTGCTGTTCCGCATCGACCCGCGCACCTATGAGGCCGCGCTCGCCCGCGCCAATGCCCAGGCGGCGCAGGCCAAGGCCGCCCTGATCCAGGCCGAGGAGAATTTCAAGCGCCAGGAAGGCCTCGCGGCCCAGAGGGTCGCCACCCAGAAGGCCTACGAGGATGCGATTGCCAGCCGCGACCAGGCGCGGGCCGCGGTGCTGTCGACCGAGGCCGACGTGGTGACGGCCAAGCTCAATCTCGAATTCACCACCGTCAAGGCGCCGGCGAAGGGGCCGACCAGCCTGGTGTCGCCGGCCGAGGGCACGCTGATCAAGGCGCAGGACACCTTGCTCACCACCATCACCCAGCTCGACCCGGCGTACGTCAACTTCACCTTCACCGATTCGGAGCTGCGCCAGCTGCAGGAGATCGACAAGTCGCCGGAGGAGCTGTTCGATTCCAAGAGCGTCAAGGTCGAGCTGCAGTTCGGCGACGGCGCGGTCTACCCGCACACCGGCACGGTCGACACGCGCTCGCGCACCGTCGATCCGCGCACGGGCACCATCCTGACCCGCGCCATCTTCCCCAACCGCGACGGCGCCCTGCTGCCCGGCCAGTTCGTGCGGGTGAAGATGACGGGCATCGTCATGCCGGGCGCGATCGTGATCCCGAAGATGGCGATCTCCCAGGGGCCGCTCGGCCCGTTCGTCTATCTGGTCGAGAAGGACAATGTGGCGCGGGCGCGTCCGGTGCGGATCTACCGGGAGCTGCCCGACGGCTTCATCGTGCGCAAGGGCGTGGCGGCGGGCGACCGCATCGTGGTCGACGGCGTGATCCGCGTCCGGCCGGGCGCTCTCGTCAACCCGGTGCCCTACAAGCCGGCGGCCGAGGCGGCCAAGCCCTCGGCTGACGCCAAGCCCTCGGCCGATACCAAGCCATGATCTCGAAGTTCTTCATCGACCGGCCGGTCTTCGCGTCCGTCCTGTCGATCGTGATCGTGCTGGCCGGTCTGGTGTCGATGCGCGTGCTGCCGATCGCGCAGTACCCGCAGATCGTGCCGCCCGAGGTCGTCGTCTCGGCGACCTATCCAGGCGCCACCGCCGAGACCGTTGCCGCCACCGTCGCCGCTCCGCTCGAGCAGCAGATCAACGGCGTCGAGCGCATGATCTACATGCAGTCGACCTCGACCGGCTCGGGCACGATGAGCCTCACCGTCACCTTCGAGATCGGCACCAATCCCGACCAGACCGCCATCAACGTCAACAACCGCGTGCAGCGCGCCCTGCCGCTGCTGCCGGGCGAGGTCAGCCGCCAGGGCCTGGTGGTGCAGAAGCGCTCGACCTCGATCCTGCAGGTCATCACCATGTCGTCGCCGGACAACCGCTACGACACGATCTACATCAGCAACTACGCCCTGGTGAACGTGCTCGACGAGCTGCGCCGCCTGCCGGGTGTCGGCGATGCGGCGCTTTTCGGCGCGTCGGACTATTCGATGCGCATCTGGCTCAGGCCCGACAAGCTCGCCCAGTACAATCTCACGCCCGCCGACATCGCGGCGGTGGTGCGCGAGCAGAACCAGCAGTTCGCCGCCGGCCGCTTCGGCGAGGAGCCGATGACCCGGCCGCAGGTCTTCACCTACTCGGTGACGACCCCGCCGCGGCTGAACGACCGTACCCAGTTCGAGGACATCATCATCCGCTCGGAGGAGAACGGCGGGGCGTTGCGCCTGAAGGACGTGGCGCGCGTGGAGCTCGGCGCCTTGCTCTACGGCTTCTCCGGCACCTTCAACGGCTCGCCGGCGGTGCCGATCGCGGTCTACCTGCAGCCCGGCGCCAATGCCATCCAGGTGGCGGCCGCCGTGAAGGAAGCCATGGAGAAGATCTCGGGGCGCTTCCCGGTCGGCCTGCGCTACGACATCCCGTTCGATACCACGCGCTTCGTCGAGGTCTCGATCGAGGAGGTGGCGATCACCTTCGCCGAGGCGATCGCGCTGGTCGTGCTGGTGGTCTTCCTGTTCCTGCAGAGCGTGCGGGCGATGATCATCCCCGTCATCGCCATCCCGGTGTCGATCATCGGCACCTTCGCCGGCATGTACGTGCTGGGCTTCTCGATCAACCTGCTCACGCTGTTCGGCCTGGTCCTGGCGATCGGCATCGTCGTCGACGACGCCATCGTGGTGCTGGAGAACGTCGAGCGCATCATGTCGACCGAGGGCAAGGGGCCGCGCGAGGCCGCCATCCAGGCCATGCAGGAGGTGACGGGCCCGGTCGTCGCCATCGTGCTGGTGCTGTGCGCGGTGTTCATCCCGGTGTCGTTCCTGGGCGGGCTGGCGGGCGAGCTCTACCGTCAGTTCGCCGTCACCATCGCCGTCTCGGTGGTGATCTCGGGCATCGTGGCGCTGACCTTGACGCCGGCGCTGGCGGCGCTCCTGCTGAAGCCCGCGCACGGGCCGCCGTGGCGACCGTTCGCCTGGTTCAACCGCGGCTTCGCCTGGCTGACGGCGCGCTACACCGGCGGCGTGGGCTTCCTGCTGCGCCGGACGGTGCTGGGCTGCCTGGGCTTCGTCCTCGTGCTCGGCGCCGTGTTCGCCCTGTTCCAGCGCATCCCCGGCAGCCTCGTTCCGGCCGAGGACCAGGGCTACGTGTTCATGGTGACGGTATTGCCGCCCGCCGCCAGCATCGCGCGCACCCGCGAGGTCACCAAGGAGGCGACGGCGGCGCTGATGAAGAACCCGGCGGTGGCCAACGTCGTCACCTTCTCGGGCTTCGATCTCCTGTCGCGCGCGCTGAAGACAAACTCCGGCATCTCCTTCGTCACGCTCAAGGATTGGTCGCAGCGCACCGATCCCAAGGAGGATGCCCGCAACGTCGCGCCGGCGCTGTCGGCAATCAACGCCAACTTCAAGGACGGCATCGTCATCGGCTTCAACCCGCCGCCGATCCTGGGCATCAGCGTGACCGGCGGCTTCGAGTTCTTCCTGCAGGACCGCTCCGGCGGCCCGTTGAGCGGCCTGGCCGAGGCGACCAACAAGGTGGTGGCCGCGGCCAACCAGCGGCCCGAGCTGCGCGGCGTGCAGACGACCTTCACCGCATCGGTGCCGCAGTATCGCACCGACGTCGATCGCGACAAGGCGCGCGCGCTCGGCATCCCGATCAACGTCATCTTCGACACCATGCAGAGCTCGTTCGGCAGCCTGTACGTCAACGACTTCTCGCTGTACGGCCGCACCTATCGCGTCAGCCTGTCGTCGGAGGCCGACTTCCGCGAATCGCCCGACGACCTGCGCCACGTCTTCGTGCGCGCCGACACCGGCGCCATGGTGCCGCTGAACGAGCTGGTGACCTTCACCCGCATCCTCGGCCCCGACACGGTCGACCGCTTCAACATCTTCCCGGCGGCCAAGATCCTGGGCGGCCCGGCACCGGGCTATTCGTCGGGCCAGGCGATCGCCGCCATGCAGGACGTCGTCGCCAAGACGCTGTCGAACGATTTCACCATCGGCTGGATCGGATCGGCCTATCAGGAGCTGGCGACCCGCGGCTCGGGCCAGCTCGGCTTCGTCTTCGGCCTGGTCATGGTGTTCCTGATCCTGGCCGCGCAGTACGAACGCTGGTCGCTGCCGCTTGCCGTGCTGACCGCCGTGCCTTTTGCCGTGCTGGGCGCGCTGCTGGCGATCTGGCTGCGCGGCCTCGACAACGACGTCTATTTCCAGATCGGCCTGGTGACCCTGATCGGGCTCGCCGCCAAGAACGCCATCCTGATCGTCGAGTTCGCCTCGCAGCGCCACCAGCAGGGGCGCTCGGTCTACGACGCCGCCATCGAGGCCGCGCGCCTGCGCTTCCGGCCGATCATCATGACCTCGCTCGCCTTCATCCTGGGCGTGCTGCCGCTCGCCATCAGCTCCGGCGCGGGCTCGGCCAGCCGCCACTCGATCGGCACCGGCGTGATCGGCGGCATGCTGGCCGCGACCTTCGTCGCCATCCTGTTCGTGCCGCTGTTCTTCAGGCTGCTGACGCGACGGAAGAAGACGCCCTCATCCTGACGAGCGTCTTGCCGGACCGCGGGCCTCCAGGCCCGCTCATGTCATCGTCTCGAAAACGAAGATGCGGGCCTGGAG
>JAEWIV010000100.1 GCA_023386865.1 Pseudomonadota bacterium | reverse complement strand
CATCTCTCCCGTCAGCGATGATCCTCTCGTCGGGCTGCCCGCTGAGGCTGCCTGATCGATCCGGCCCAAAGCCCGGAATCGACGTACTGACTAACCGTCAGCTACACCACGCCTCGGGGCACGATCTGTCCACCAAGACCATCATGGGCTGGACGTCTGCGAGTGAGCGTACAGTTAAGGGTTGGATTGCCGGGACAAATGGCCCCCGGGGAGAGCACTTGGTGGGCCTGATGAGGTCATCCGACGTGGTGTTGAGCGGGGTATTAGCTTTGGCGGGCCGAGCGACTCTCCTTGATGAGGATACCGTCGCCGCTTTGCGGGAGCCCTTGCGCGCGCTGAACGAAATCGGCGTGAAGTTGGGGCTGTAGGTGGTTCGACCGAACCGGCACTCCTTACCGGTGCTCGTGACGGGGTTCGCCGTCCTGCCTTCCCGTCCATGCCCTTGATTCCATTCGCGCTCCTAGGCCATGTCCCACTGACACGCGATCAGAGGGTCCACGTAAGACAGCGGCCAAGGCTGACGGATAGAAACAGGGTCCGGCTTTAAAGAGCCGGACTTCGATGTTTCTGGTCTGCCCGCGCGTCGTTTCTCGGATGTCTAAGTACTTGATTCGGCTAAGAAACAGGCTGTTTCTCAGGTAAAATTTCTGAGAAACAACGTGATCGTTTTCTGGCGCGATAGCTGCCAAGGCCGTTTTCCCTCGATTATGAGGGCTTATGGCTCCGGCTGGTGAGGGGGTGGCAGCTGCTCCCATCAAGAGCGTTAGAGCGGTGTTTGCGGCGCTGGAGTGCCGCTGAATCTGACGATCAAGCCGTTGCCTCGTTCGGCCTTCTCCATCCAGGTCGTGCCTCCCGCTATCTTGCGCGGCGTTTGGTTTGGTTCGCCAACGATCGCTCGCACCCATGTCTTCAAGGTGTTGGGATGCTTGTTCCACTTCGCGCCCAATGCCTGGGCGACCTTGAGGAGCGTCAACCCATCCGACCTTGAAACTTGAGCCTCGATGTCGGCGCGGGCATCCAGCTCGTCGAACTCATCGACGACGCGCTCGCCCTTTTCGAGCACGAGGCTCGTAGGGAACTCCGCCCCGCGGGCGACTTCCACAACAACCTTACGAAGGTGCAAAGTCTGGCCGACATCGGCGTCCTTGAACTTTTGCACCTCTACCTTTGCACCCTCGGGTGTGCGATCCATCCTGATCGAGAAGTCGGCGTTGGCTCGGATCGAGTAGTGGCCGCGCTCCTGCTTGTCGCCATCCTTGCCGGTGTGGTGCACGATGATGACGGTTGCCCTGCACTTCCTGGCGAGCTCTGCACAGCGCTGCAGAAAGCGAGCCACGTCGTCGGTGTTCTCCTTGCCCGTGAAGTTCGCGGACAGGGTGTCAACGACGATTAGCTTGCGGTCGTCTGACAGGCAGAGCGCGTTTATCTCCTCGGCCAACTTCTCTGCCTCGCCGTCGCGGTCGAGGTAGACGGAGCCAGGAAGTAGGTGCATGCGGTCGGGCTTGGCGCCGTGGTGCTTGATCCAGGCCTCTGCCCGGAGCCTGAAGCCGTGCCCGCCCTCAGCCGCGATGTAGAAGGCGTCGGCGTCCTTGCAGTCATATCCGGGAAACGCCCCAAGGCCGGTCGCGCAGCAGGCGGCGAGGTGGAAGGCCAGGAACGACTTCAGCGAGCCCGAAGGGCCGTACAGGATGCCGACCGACTCAAGCGGCACCAGGCCCCGGACGAGCCACTGCGGCGGTGGTAGCTTCAGCAGTTCGTCCACGGACAGAAATCGACTTTGCCGCTTTTCCGGCCGCTCTTCCGCATCAAGATTCCCGATTTCGGGAAGTGGTTCGTCAGCAAAGTCCGCAGCTGGGTGCTCGCTGCCGATTGGACTTTCGGCGTAGCGGTAGGCATTGGCGACGCGGGTCTGCATCTCCTCTGTAGTCCAAGGTGGTTGGCATCGCGGGTTGTAGAACTCGAGCATTAGGTCCAGGGCCGTCGTATCGGTAAGGCCAAAGTCGCGAACTCGCGCGGCTACGCGGTACGTCGTGTCGTTTCCGCGCTGGAACGCGATCGCGGGCGGTGCGGCATTCACCAGGTAGTCTTCGGCTCTCTTGATTGACTCTTTTTCGTCCAGCTCAACGGTTGGCACTTCGGCGCGCTCGTCGCGCTCGCGAGGTGCTCCGATCAGCGCTTCGAGCCAAGAAGGCAAGTCCGCGATCGAACTATCGTTACACCAGGTGTACTCGCCTGCAGCGATGCTCGAACCTGGGGCGAGGACGTAGCCGCCCGCCGACCTGACATCGATGCCCTTTCCGATGGGCTGCTGGCCTGTTGTTCCGCGGAAGTACAGGTGCCAGCCGCCGTTCGGGGTCTTGGCTTTCAAGGTAACAGGCAGCTGGCCGTGGGTAAGCTTGAGCTCGTCAAGCTCCCCGCGGCCATCCTTTCCCTTCTTCTGATCGACGTCGACCACGCAGAGCCCAGAGAGCCCGCACGCGATACCGATATTGTCGTTCGGCCACTTCAGCCACCACCTACGAACCGTAGCTTCGTCATCGGTGGCTGCGGTCCAACTGGGCAAGCGCTGCCCTGCCTTCGTGCCCTCCGCAATCGGAAAGACCTTGAAGCCTCTTTTCGCATAGCCGAGCGCGATCTGAGCGCGCCGGCTCAATGATGGCTGATGGCCATGGACCGTCGCGGCAGGATCAACTCCGGTTGCCGACGTGGCACCACCCAAGGTCCCTCGCGGGAGGCCAGCCACCGCGCTGTGGCTGGCCTCCTCTTGAACGATTTCAGTCATAGGTGGGCACCTCATTGCTGAGGAGCCAGAGTTCGGCACTGGCACGACGCGCCTTGTCCCAACGGTGACATATGTCGAGTTGGCTTTCGGCTTCGACCGTCGCTACGAAGTCTGCCGCGACGACAAACTCGTCATGGCCGTACATATAGAAGCAACCCACTTCCTCGGCGGCCATTTGAAGCTCCAAGGGCTCGTTACACTCCTTCGCGAGCTGCTTCAGCACGTTCAATATGTCGCCGCGGCGTAGCGCCCACCGAAGCGTTTCGATCAGGCGCTTTCCCGACGATGAATTTCCGAAGCGACGGGTGCTCATGAGCGCACCTCGCTTCGCAGGAACGCGTCGAGATCGTCAGTATGGTAACGCACGAAGCGCCGCTTGCCATGGAAGCGCGGCCCGCGACCCTGAGCCCTCCAAGTCTTGAGCGACCCAATCGTCGAATTGAGATATTCGGCAGCTTGGTGTGGCGTGAGCCATGGCGACCTCGGCGGCCGCAGGGTGCGTTCGATGACGGCCTTTAGCTCGTTCATCGAAGTAGCTTGATCAGACATTTTGAAATGCCCTCTCCATTGGTCGAGCACATGCTTCGACCCTGTTGGAGAGCATCATCCCGCCGGTACGGGTTCAGTCGCGGTTCGCCGACGACCTTCTGCCGGGCCTTGACCATCCGGACTCGCGCCCCTCATGCGCGTTCAGGCAGGCCCCCACATCTTTCGAAGCTACGGGGAGGGATAAACTTGCCCCGACGCTCAAACCTCACGGCCACGCTGCTCAAGACTGACCGTATTCGCCGCAAGCTGACGAACGTCGATTTTTTACGTCAGTTTTTTCGCCGGTTTCAACCATTATTGAGGCCCAGGGGGCGGGAGTTAGGGAACCCTGGGCCGCAGCCGCCAACGGCGTCCCCCAGATGGACGCAACACGTCGGCACTATCCCATCCGTCGATGGTCCCACACGACCAGCGGACCGCCCGTCTATGACGACGGGCTAGACGCCCATCGCGGACAGCAGGTGGTCCGTGACCTTCTGCTGGTACTCGCGGAGGTGGTCGGCGAGGTGGCTCTGGTGCACGTAGCCGCCCGACGCGCCCGGGAGCCTCTGGTCGAGGAGCAGGGCGCTCTCGGCGTAGGGCACGCCCGCGGCGATCGCCTGGGTCCGCCAGTGGTGGCGGTAGACGTGCGGGGAGGGGAGCCCGTCCTCCCTCGGCTCCATGACGCGCCCGCTCTCGCTGGACGGAGACGGCCATAGCCACTCGCTGCCGATGCGGCTGTCGGCCTCCATGCGCTTGGCGAGCACGTCGGCCATGAAGTCGCTGAGGGGCAGCATGAAGGGTCGCCGTGACTTCATGTGACGCACCGTGACCACCTTGCGCCTAACGTCCACGTCGTCGCGCTTGATGGTCAGCAGGGACTCGCGACGGAGTCCCGAGAACATGAACATGCGGTGCACGTCGCGACGGATCGGCAGGAGACCCGAGGTGTTCGTCCACCAGTCCTTCAGGTTGATCTCGCCGACCTCTCGTCGACGCGGCTGGGGGACTCTGATGGACGAGACGGGATTATCCTCGATCGTCTCGTCGATCCGGCGCGCCTCGTTGACCATGGCCCTGAGCGTCCGCATGACCGCGGCGGCCGTGGTGTCGCCCGAGCGGCGCCGGAGGGAGTCGTAGAGGTCCCGGACGTCGCTTCGGGTGATGTCGGTCACCGCGCGGTTTCTGAGGTTCTTGAGGTACTTCTCAAGGTGGTACCGATAGCCCTCCTCGGTGCGGTCCGAGAGGTCGCGGCCGTCGAAGTAGCGGTCCATCACCTCCGAGAGCGTGATCCCCGTCTCGTCGGGCCCCGCGGTCGGGTCCTCGCCCGACTGTATCCGGCTCATCAGTTCCTTCGCGCGGCGGCGGGCCTCCTGGATGTTCATCCGGTCGCACCGGTCGATCTTCACGCGGACGGTTCGGACGTGACGGCCGTTACGCCTCACGTCGCCCTGTACTGCGAAGGTCTTGGTGGTTCGATGACACACGACCATCAGGCCCTTCACCCGCTCGTCTCGGTAGATTCCCGAGCCCAGCGGGAGGTTCCTGATGGCGGTCTCGGTCAGGTTCACGACTGCCATGGTCACTCCTCGGTGAAACACCGTGTTGAGCACCGTGCGGCCGCTATCCTTGGCCGTACGGTCATTGACCATGCTGTCGCGTAAGCCCTTGTTTGGGAGCAATTTATCTCCGAATGATGGCCCTATGTTAACGCTACGTCGCGCATCTCTTAATCAGCGGGTCCCAGGTTCGAGCCCTGGTGCGCCCACCATAGCCTGACCTGCAACGAGCCCCGCGAAGCGGGGCTTTTTGCTAAGGTCACGGCAATCGCCCGGAGACCACGATGCGTTGCGCCCTGCTGTTCGTCGCTTCCCTCTTGCTGGCGACGGCGTCGCACGCGCAGCCCGCGGCCTTCGCCTTCGTCCTGTGGGGAGAGGGCGCCGACAGCCGGCCCGTGGCGATGGCCCGCGCGGTTGTCGAGGGGGCGACGGCCTGTCCCGTGCTGCAGCGCGCCTCCGGGGCGTGGCAGGGCATGACGCCGCGCCGCCGTCCGCCGGGCGGCCATTTCCGCGACGTGCTGGTCTGCGAGACGCTCTATCCAATGGACGAAGCCGCCGTCGTCCTGGTCGGCGACCGCCGGCTCGAGCTGCCGTCGGTGTCCGCTGCCACGCCGCGCCGCGTGCTGGTGATGGGCGACAGCGGCTGCCGCGGCGATCTTCCGAGCAAGCCGCAACCCTGCACCGGCGACGGCTTCACCAAGGTCTGGCCGTTCGGCGTCATCGCCGAGGACGAGAAGCGGCTGGCCGCCGACCTCATCATCCATGTCGGCGACTACAATTACCGGCGTACGCCGCGCGACATGATCCTGTCGCCGAGAGTCACCGGCTACGACCGCCCGATCACGGTGAAGATCTACGATACCGGCGATCTCGACGACGAGGATGCGCCCGAGGAGCCGCTCGGCCCCGGCTACTGGAGCCAGAATATGCAGGGCAGTCCGGTTCCGGATGTTTGGTCGGCGTGGCGCGACGACTTCTTCGTGCCGGCGACGCGTCTCCTGAAGACGGCGCCGTGGCTGTTCGTCCGCGGCAACCACGAGCTCTGCAGTCGCGCGGGACCGGGCTATTTCTATCTTCTCGATCCCGGATCGACGCTGCTGGGCGGCGATCATGGCGAGGGCTTCTGCCGGCCCCAGACTCCGCCGGGCTGGCCGCTCGGCGCCTGGCCCAAGCCGCCGGCCCAGCCGTTCGAAGGGCAGCCGTTTCCCATCCACATCCGGCCACCCGTGCGGCTCAAGCTCGGCGACCTCGACATCCTCGCCGTCGATTCGGCCAATGCCGGCGACGCCTACCTCTACAACGCCGATGCCTATGTCGAGCAGTATCGCCGTGTCGCCGCCATGCTGGGCGAGCGCCGGCCGACCTGGCTCGTCACCCATCGGCCCTTCTGGGGGGTGGTGAAGAGGATCAAGGGTGGACCGGCCGGCAACGAACCGTACGGCTTCATCAACGTCACCCAGCAGGCCGCCCTGGCCAAGGCCTTCCCCGATGGCCTGCCATCCAATGTCACGGCTATCCTGGCCGGTCACATGCACCGTTTCCAGGCGATCGGCTTCGGCGAGCGACGCCCGCCTCAGCTCATCGTCGGCACGGCGGGCTTCGTGCTGTCGCACGTCCAGCCGGTGCCAGCGCCGGCCGACGACAAGCGGCCGATCCTGGTGCCGAAGCTCGACGGTCTCGATGCCGAGGTGGTGGGTCTGATGGACCATGGCGCCATGGTGATCGAGCCGGGCAGGCACGGCGCCTGGACCGGCGCCATGGTGTCCAAGACCGGGCGCGTGCTGGCGGCTTGCGATTCGGCCTGGCCGCGCCAGACGCGCAGCCGGTCGGTGTGCCGATTGCAGTGATCGGGCTCGATGGTGCAGCGTCGCGCGTCGTCCGTTCAGAGGCGGCCGGCCTGCCGTTGGTAGTACAGAAGGTCGAGCTCCGGCGCCGTCTTGCCGAGGTGCGTCAGCACCATATGCGCCTGGCCGCGATGATGGGTCTGGTGGTTGAACCAATGATCGAGGGCGGGCATCAGCCTCTGCACGAACTGCTCGGGGCTGGAGACCCGGCGATAGCTGATCGTCCCGGCGAGGCGATGCTCGTCGAGGCCGTCGATGTAGGCGACGATGCGCCGGTCCTCGGCCTCCCGGGCGGCGCGCAGGTCGGCCAGGCGATCGTGCACGATGGCGTCCAGCCGGGCCGGCGCCTCGCCCTCGCCGGTGAAGCGCTTCATCCAGATCCGATCGGTGGCGAGCAGATGGTTGAGCGTGCCGTGCATCGACTTGAAGAAAGCTCCTGTGTCGGCGCGGTATTCGTCATCCGACAGCAGTGCGGCCGCGTCGTAGAGCCGCCTGTTGGCCCAGGCATTGTAGCCGGCGAAGGTGAGGTAACGGTCTTTCATGCCGGCATTGTGGGTCCGGCGCGCCCGACATCAAGATTGATCGGTTCATTCAACCATCAGCCGCGATAGCCGCGCCGCCCTCCGTCGCGCAGCCACAGCCGAACGAGGTGACGCCTGCGCTCGGGTTCGGGATGATCGACGAACTCGGTGCGGGCGTGGCCGGTGGCGCGGTTGTTGACGTACTGGATCTGGCCGGCGGCGAAGTCGAGCTCGACGCTGAGCTCGGGCCGCTCGAACACCGACTGGATCGCGGCGAGGGCCGCGGCGGTTTCGTCGTCCATGCGCTCGCCGCGCAGCTCGTAGCCGGCGAAGATCTCCGACAGCGCCAGCCGTGCCTGCACGGTGCCGTCGGCGCCACGTTCGAAGATCGGCGCGGCAAAGGTGGAGGGCTCGCCGGCATGATGCTCGGCATGACGGTCGTACCAGAACGGCCGATAGAGCCGGTCGACCAGTTCGGGAAAGCGCTGCTGCAGCGCCTCGTGCACCGTGGCGACGCTCATCACCTGGCTGACTCCGCCTTGCCGGGCTGGATGCAGGCAAAGGAGGCAGACATAGTCGGGCGGCGAGTCGTTGTATGAGTTGTCGTTGTGGAACCTGAGGTCGACGTTCGTGACCGTCGGCCGGACGCCCGAGCCCGGCTTGAGCTTGGCGCCGGTATCGCGAACGTCGAAGAACATCTCGCCGTTGAGCTTCTGCGCCACCGGACGCGCGAGCAGGCTCGACAGCAGCCAGTAGAGCTGGACGGCCTCGTCACGGTTCATCTCGGCCAGCGGCAGCCGGTCGAGCACGGCGAACATCGGCCCGTGCTGCGTCAGGCGCCTCACTTCGGCCATGGTGTCGCGGCAGGCGTCGAGGGCAAAGTCGGCGGGGTCGAGCAGGAAGGTCGGCAGCGGCGCGCGCCGCAGATCCGACAACACCGCCCGCAACTCGGCGAGCGCAGCCGACGGCAGCGGCACCGTCCAGTCGGCGGGGCCTATCGTGTCCCGTGTCCAGCATCGCGAGGTCGCCATCTGCATCACTGTTCCTTCCCGGCAATCAGCCCGCAACGCATGCGTCATGCCACCACTATTTGCCGTGGTTGCTTCTTTGGAGGACGGGCTGTTTTGCTAGAGTAGACATGGAGGCAAAGCATGACCAAGCGAATTGGGATCCTGACCAGCGGCGGCGATTGCGGCGGCCTCAACGCAACCATTCGCGCCGTGACGCTGCGCGCCCACCATGGCTACGGCTGGACGACGGTCGGCCTGCGCTCCGGCACGCTCGGCCTGCTGGACCGGCCGGTCGACGCCATCGAGCTCGATCCGGATCGTCTCGATGCGGCGGTGGCGCGCCAGGGCGGGACCTTCCTCGGCAGCACCAACCGCGGCAATCCTTTCGCCTTCCCCATGCCCGACGGCACCAAGAAGGATCGTTCGGGCGAGATGCTGGAGGGCCTCCAGGGTCTCGGGCTCGGCGGCCTGATCGGTGTCGGCGGCGACGGCAGCCTCGATCTCCTGCGCCGCTTGCTGAAGCCGACCGGCCTTGCCTTCATCGGGGTTCCCAAGACCATCGACAACGACGTCGCCAATACCGAACGCGCGATCGGCTATTCGACCGCGGTCGCCATCGCCACCGAGGCCCTCGACCGCCTGCAGCCGACCGGGGCCAGCCATGAGCGCGTCATGGTGCTGGAGGTGATGGGGCGCGATGCCGGCCATATCGCCATCGCCGCGGCCATCGCCGGCGGCGCCGACGTGGTGCTGATCCCCGAGGTGCGCTGGTGCCTGGAGCATGTGGTGACCCATATCGCCGGGCTGCGCCGCGCGGGTCGCACGTCGGCACTGGTCGTGGTCGCCGAGGCGGCCGGTCATTCGGACGAGGCGGCCGATGCCGACAGCAACGCGCCCGATCACGGCGTCGGCGAGTGGCTGGCGCGGCGGCTGAGCAAGGCGACGGGCTCGGAAGCGCGCGCCACGGTGCTGGGCCATGTCCAGCGCGGCGCCATGCCGACGGCCGAGGACCGACTGCTCGCTTCCGCCCTGGGCGTGCGCGCCGTCGATCTCCTGGCCGAAGGCAAGGCCGACCGCATGGTGGCGTGGTGGAACCGGCAGGTGATCGACGTGCCGCTGGAGAAGGTGGTCGGCCGTTCGAGCACGGTCGACAAGGACGGTACCCTGGTTCGCACGGCGCGTGCCCTGGGCATCTGCCTGGGCGACGAGGCCTGACCCTCAGCCGAGGTCCTTCCTCGCGATCCAGAACACCTCGCCCTCGCTCTGCTCGGTGTCGAGCCACAGGAACGGCAGGCGAGGGAAGGCGGCTTCGAGCCTGGCTCGACCGCGGCCGATCTCGCAGATCAGCGCGCCGTCGCCGGCAAGGTGCCGCGGCGCGTCGGCGAGGATGCGGCGCACGAGATCGAGCCCATCGTCGCCGGCCGCCAACGCCATGCGCGGCTCATGTCGATATTCGGGCGGCAGCTTCGTCATGGCACGGGCATCGACATAGGGCGGATTGCTGAGGATCAGGTCGTAGCGCTTGCCCTTCAGCGGCGCGAAGAGGTCGCCGCGGTGCAGCGTGATGCGATCGCCCAGCCGGTGGCTGGCGACATTGCGACGCGCCAGCGCCAGCGCGCCGGCCGACAGGTCCGCCGCGTCGATGCGCGCCCGCGGGAAGGTGAGCGCTGCCAGGATGGCAAGGCAACCCGAGCCCGTGCACAGGTCGAGCACGCGCCGGACCTTGCCCGACTCGCCGATCGGCAGGACGCCGTCGGCCAGCATGTCGCCGATGAAGGAGCGGGGGATCAAGGCGCGGCGATCGGCATGGAAGCGAATGCCGTGCATGTAGGCCGCACCCAGCAGATACGGCGCGGGCAGGCGCAGGCTGACGCGCGCATCGATCAGGGTGAGCAACCGCGCGCGCTCGACCGGGGTCGGACGCAGGTCGAGGTAGGCATCGAGCCGGTCGATCGGCAGGCGCAGGCCTTCCAGCACCAGAAAGGCCGCTTCGTCGCGGGCGTTGGTCGTGCCGTGGCCATAGGCCAGGCGCGCGGCGCGAAATCGGCGCGCGGCAAAACGGAAGATGTCACCGAGGGTGACGAGAGAGGGTTTGTTGGCGGCGGGCATGCCGGCCTAGATTACCCGACGGAGCGATTTTCGATGAGGCAGAACCGCTCGCGGTTCCACCTCATCGAAAACGCGTCATCGCAAGCTGCCGGATGAATGACATGGCGGGCGCACTCGACGGATTGGTGGTTCTCGACCTGACGACGCACCTGTCGGGTCCGTTCTGCGGCATGCAGCTCGGCGATCTCGGCGCCGACGTGATCAAGATCGAAAGCCCGCAAGGCGATTCCATGCGCGGCGCGCCGCCCTTTATCGAAGGCGAGGGGGCGCCTTTCATGCTGTGGAATCGCAACAAGCGGGGTATCCGGCTCGACCTGAAGAATTCGGCCGACCTGGAGGTGTTCTGGGAGCTGGTCGACGATGCCGACGTGGTCCTGGAGAACTTTCGCCCCGGTGTGATGAAGCGCCTGGGCATCGGCTGGGACGCCCTCCATGCGCGCAATCCCCGGCTGGTGCTGGGCTCGATCTCGGGCTTCGGCCAGACCGGCCCCTATGCCGGTCGCGGCGGCTTCGATCTCATGATCCAGGCGATGTCCGGCCTGATGTCCGTGACCGGTCCCAAAGACGGCCCACCCTATCGCATCCCGCTCGCCATCTCGGACGTCGGCGCTGGCCTCTACCTCACCATCGGCGTGCTGGCTGCCCTGCAGGCGCGGCAGAAGACCGGCGAGGGCCAGTGGGTCGAGACCTCGCTGCTCGAGGCCACGGTGTCGCTGGGCGTCTACGAGGCGGCAAACTACTTCGCCAACGGCAAGCGGCCGCAGAAGCTCGGCCAGGCCCATCGCGGCTCCTCGCCCTACCAGGTCTTCCAGACCGCCGACGGCTGGCTGACCATCGGCGGCGCCCAGCAGAACTTCTTCCGCAAGCTCTGCGCCATGATCGGCAAACCAGAGCTGGCCGACGACCCGCGCTTCAGGACCAACGCCGACCGCGTGAAGAACAACGACCAGATCGTCGACCTGCTGCAGGCCGAGGTGAAGAAGCGCAGCACGGCCGCTTGGATGACCGCGCTGGAGGCGGAGGGCATTCCGGCCGGGCCGGTCCTGCATCACGACGAGGTCTTCGCCGATCCACAGATCCTGGCGCGCGGCATGGTGGCCGAGGTCGAGCACGCCAAGGCTGGCCGGCAGAAGACGCTGGGCGTGCCGCTGAAGATGTCGGCGACCCAGGGCGGCGTGCGGCGGGCCGCGCCGACGCTCGGCCAGCACGACACCGAGATCCGCCGCGCCAAGGTCAAGGCAAGAGCCAAGGGAGGCAAGTGATGGTGAGGGCCAGAAGCATTGTTGCGGCGCTCGCGCTGATGCCGTCGCCGGTCCTGGCGCAAAACGGCTACAGCTTCACCGACGCCGGCGAATCGATGGTGCGCTACGGCGTCGCCTCGACCCAGGCGGCGATGGGCTGCGCTTCGGTGCCCAGTCTTGCGACCGCCGAGACGACGATCGTCTCGGCGCGGCTGATTCCGGCGGCCGACGGCGTGCCCGAGCACTGCCGCGTCACCGGACTGATCCAGCCCGAGATCCGCTTCGAGGTGAACCTGCCGTCGAGCTGGAACCGCCGCTTCTACATGCACGGCAACGGTGGCTTCGCCGGCGAAGCGCCCGAGTTCGGCGCGCGGCCGATGATCCGCGCCAACGCGCTCAAGCAGGGCTTTGCCACGGCGCAGACCAACACCGGCCACGACGCCACCGCCGAGCCGCTCGCCACCTTCGCCACGAGCTACCAGAAGCGCGTCGACTACGCCTTGCGTGCCGTCCACATGACGGCGGTCGAGGCCAAGCGCATCGTCGCCGCCTACTACGCGCGGGGAGCCGCCTATTCCTACTGGGACGGCTGCTCGACGGGCGGCCGTCAGGGCCTGATCAGCGCGCAACGCTTCCCGCAGGACTTCGACGGCATCATCGCCGGCGCGCCGGTGCTGAACTTCGTCGACACGGTGACGCAGAGCCTGTGGAACAGCCTGGTGCTGGCCGAGACGCCGATTCCCGTCGCCAAGATGAAGTTGGTCGGCGATGCCGTCTATGCCCGCTGCGACGCCAAGGACGGGCTGAAGGACGGCCTCATCGACGATCCGCGCCGCTGCGATTTCGACCCGGCCCGCGACGTCGCGCAATGTCCGGCGGGCCAGGACGGCGACAATTGCCTGACGCCCGCGCAGTCGGGCGCGCTGAAGAAGATCTATGACGGCATGAAGGTCGACGGCAAGGCCGTGCACTTCGGCCAGCCGGTCGGCGCCGAGACGGCCGGAATGAGCCCCGTCCCCGGTTCAGCGCCCGAAAGCGGCTGGAACCGCTGGCTGATTCCGGCGACGCCCGGAGGCAAGTCGCTGCAGGGCGGCTTCGGCGAGAGCTTCGTGAAGTACTTCCTTCCGAAGTCCGACGCCGCGCTCGATCACACCAAGTTCGACTACGCCAAGGACATCGCCAAGTACGCCGATGCCCGGGCTCTGCTCAATGCCACCAACCCCGATCTCAGTGGCTTGCGCGCCCGCGGCGGCAAGATCCTGATGTATTTCGGCTGGGCCGACACCGCCCTGCCGCCGGTCATGGCGATCGACTACTACCTGAAGGCGGCCGCGGCCAACGGCTTCGCGACGCCGGAGTTCTTCAGGCTGTTCATGGTGCCCGGCATGTTCCATTGCCGCGGCGGCGTCGGGCCGGAACGGTTCGACGCCATGACGGCGCTGATCAACTGGGTCGAGAACGGCGTGGCACCGGCCACGATCGTGGCTTCGCAGCTGGACAAGGGCAAAGTCGTGCGCACCCGCCCGCTTTGCCCCTATCCGTTCGTTGCGCGCTATTCCGGTTCGGGCAGTCCCGACGAGCAGGGCAACTTCGCCTGCAAGGCTCCGGAGTAGACCTCAGCCGGAGCGGCTGCGCCGCTGCTGCCAGTCCGGAACGCCGTCGCCGTTGCGGTCGCGTTCCTTCCAGTCGGGGACGCCGTTGTTGTTGCGGTCCCGGCTCCCCCAGGACAGACGGCTATTGCTCGCCGCCGGCACCGGCACGTAGCGCGGCTGTGTCACCACCTGCCGCGGCTGATAGTAGGTCGGCTGGGCATAGTACGTCGGCTGGGCATAGTACGTCGGCTGGGCGTAGTAGGCCGGCTGAGCGTAGGAGGTCGGTTGAGCGTAATAGCCGCCGTAGTTCGATCCGTAGTAGCCGCTGCCGGGATATCCGCCATAGCCTCTCGGATATCCGCCGTGGGAGGTTCCCGGATACCCGTTCATCTCGACGCAGCCGGTCGCCGAGGCCAGGAGCCCCGTCGCGACCAGCCATCTGACCGTGCGCATTTGTTGTTGCCCTCATCGGAAGGGGTTGCCCGGGCTGTGGTTCCTTCCCGTGAGGGTATACGGCACGTACCGTGGCGATGCGGCGGCGCAACGGCGATTTGATTTAGGCATGCAAAAGCCGGCCTCCGCTTCATCGGAGGCCGGCCTGCGGTTGGCTCAAGTCCAACTAGCGCTGGTAACGGTCGGGGACGCCGTCGCCGTTGGCATCCCGGTCATAGCGGTTGGGGATGCCGTCGCGATCGTAGTCGCCGTAGGGACCCCGCCTCGGGGTACGGTTCGCGGTGTAGTAGCTGCTGCTATAGGACGAGCTCGGATAGTAGTAGCCGCTGGATGGGTAGCTGCGGCTGTAGGAGCTGCTCGGAGCATAGTAGCCGCTGTTGTACGACGTGTTGGGGTAATAGCCCCCGTCAGTGGTGCACGCCGCGGTCGCGCCAACCAACCCGACCGCCAACAGCCATTTCGTGGTGCGCATTTTGAACCTCCGTTGGGACAGCCCGGATCGAAGGGCTTGCCCATGCAACGGCATACGTGGCGACGGGTGGCATCGTGCCAACGAAAACTATTTTTTCGTCACGGGTGGCGATGCGGAACCCGTCGCAATCGCGACTTTTTGCCGGCGGCGGTGTGCCTACAATGCTCCCGGGGCTGGTGCCTTCGTCGGCTTGGCGTTGAGCTTGGGCGGGTGCGTGACGATCGACTTCAGCTCCGGCACGCGCTTGCGCAGCCGCGCGATGTCGGGCAGCGGCCGGCCGAGCCCCGGGATGCGCTTGAACGCCTGCTCCATGGCGTGGGCGGCGCCCAGCACCTCGCCGTCGCCGCGGAACCGGCCGATCACCTGCAGGCCGAACGGCATCTTCTTGTGGTCGAGGCCGCAGGGCAATGAGAGCGCCGGGTTCGAGGTGAGCGTGACGAAGTATTTCGTCGCCATCCAATGGTAGTAGTTGCGCAGCTTCTTGCCGTCGGTCTCGTCGATGTAGAGCTGCTTCCACGGGAAGGGCGAAAAGCCCACCGTGGGCCCGATCACCAGGTCGTAGTCCTTGTACAGGGCCTGGAAGGCGCGGAAGATTCGCGTCTGCTCGCCATGCGCCCAGGCGAAGTCGGCGAGCGAGAGCTTGGCGCCGATCTCGTAATTGGCGACGATATTGGGCCCGAGCATCTTGCGGTTGTTGGTGTAGCTGTCGTGGTAGCGCGACAGGAAGCTCACCGCGCGGATCACGTCGAAGCAGCGGTCGGCGCCGCCATAGTCGACCTCGACCCTGTCGAGGCTGCGGAAGAGATGCTTCATCGCCTTGATGCGGGCGCGGAAGGTCTCGCGGATGCCTTTCTCGACCGGCGCCCCGCCGAAGTCCTCCGTATAGGCCACGCGCAGGCTGCCGAGATCGACCGGCCAGGGCTCGGCATAGGCCTCGGCCTCGAGCGGGAAGGACAGCGGGTCCATGTCGTGCTGGCCGATCTGCGTGGCGTAGAGCAGGCAGACATCGGCGACGCTGCGGCCCATCGGCCCCAGCACCGAGATCGGCGTCCAGCCCATGGCGCGGCGCTCGACCGCCACCATGCCGGGCGAGGGCCGGAAGCCCACGACGCCGCAGAACGCTGCGGGATTGCGCAGGCTGCCGCCGGTGTCGGAGCCGGTGCAGACCGGCAGCATGTCGGTCGCCAACGCCGCTGCCGAGCCGCCCGACGAGCCGCCGGCATTGAGCGTGGGATTGAACGGATTGCCGGTGGCGCCCCACACCGGGTTGCGGCTGTTCGAGCCGGCACCGAACTCCGGCACGTTGGTCTTGCCGACGACGACGGCGCCGGCGGCGCGCACGCGGCCCACCATGACATTGTCGTAGGTCGGCACGTAGTCGCGATAGAGCGGCGAGCCGTAGGTCGTGAGAAGGTCCTTGGTCTCCTCGAGGTCCTTGATGCCGGCCGGCAGCCCATGCAGCAGCGGCAGGTCATCGCCCTGGCGCACCGCGGTCTCGGCGGCCTTGGCCTCCTGGCGGGCGCGCTTGACCGACATCGCCGTCACGGCATTGACCGCCGGGTTCACTTCCTCGATGCGATCGAGGCAGGCCTGCAGCAATTCGACCGGCGAAATTTCCTTGGTGCCGATGCGGCGGCGCAGTTCAACGGAGCTCAGCGAGACAAGTTCTTCGTTTGGCATTCTTCCCCCGATGTATCGCTGGAGCTTAGCCCTTCCCGTTTCCTTGGGGGAAGGGCACCATGGTCGCGGAGGAACATATGGCCCATCCATTGCGAGAGAAGGCTGCGATCAGCGGGGTCGGCGAGACCGCCTATACGCGCGGCACGCCGAAGAGCGCGCTGGCGCTGCAACTCGAGGCGAGCCTCGCTGCCATCGCCGACGCCGGACTCGATCCGCGCGACATCGACGGCGTTGTGCCCTATTTCCCCGGCGGCGGCATCGCCGAGGATTTCATCGCCAATCTCGGCCTCCCCGATCTCAAGCTGTCGGTGTTCGTGCCGATGGGCGGCGCGACTTGCGTCGCCGCCATCCAGACCGCGGCAATGGCCGTGGCCACCGGCGTATGCAAGCACGTGCTGATCTCGGTCGGCCGGACCGGCTACTCGGGCGCGCGCGTCTCGACGCGCCTGCAGCAGTTTCCGCAATTCGCGCTGGCCGCCGAGTTCGAGGCGCCGATCGGCATGTTCGCGCCGGCGCAGCTCTACGCCCAGGGCGCGCGGCGTCACATGGAGCTCTACGGCACGACGCCGCGCCATTTCGCCGAGGTCGCGGTGGTGACGCGCGAGCACGCCATGCTCAACGGCAACGTCGTGATGAACAAGCCGCTGACGGTCGACGAGCACCACGCCTCGCGCATGATCTCCGATCCTTTCCGCCTGTTCGATTGCAGCCTGGAGAGCGACGGTGGCGCCGCCATCGTCGTCAGCGCCGCCGATCGAGCGCGCGACCTCCGCAAGCCGCTGGTGACCGTGATGGGCGTCGCCGAAGGCCATCCCGAGTCGCCGGCCTCGATCGCGCAACGGCCGGACCTGCTGGAGTTCGGCTTGGCGAAAGCAGCGCCGCGTGCCTACGACATGGCGGGTGTCGGACCCAAGGACATCGACGTGGCCGAGATCTACGACTGCTTCACCTTCACGGTGATCAACCAGCTGGAGCTCCTGGGCTTCTGCAAGAAGGGCGAGGGCGGCCCCTTTATCATGGACGGCCGCATCCGCGTCGGCGGTGAGCTGCCCGTCAACACCCATGGCGGGCTGCTGAGCCAGGGCCATGTCGTGGGCTTGAACCACGTCGTCGAGCTGACGCGCCAGCTTCGTCGCGAGGCTGGCAAGGCGCAGGTCGCGGATGCCGACGTCGGGCTGGTCACGGGCTATGGCGACATGGGCGACGGATCGGTCGCGATCCTGCGGAGGGCGGCATGAACGCACCGGTCCCCGAGCGCCCCCTCCCGACACCGACGCGCGAAAGCCAGCCGTTCTGGGACGGCATGCGCGAGGGCCGGTTCATGGTCCAGCACTGTGCCGCCTGCGGCAAGGCGCGGCACTATCCGCGGCCGGTCTGCCCGCACTGCTTCTCGATGGAGAGCACCTTCAGGGAGGTGCCGACCGGCGGCGCGATCCATACCTGGACGGTGTGCCATCACCCCTTCAACTTCTTCTTCAAGGCATCGGCGCCCTATGTCGTGGCGTTGGTCGACATGGATGCCGGCGTGCGCGTGAACGCGCCGCTGCGCGGCGTCGCCGAAGCCGACATCAAGATCGGCCAACGCGTGAAGCTCGGCTTCGAGCCGGTGACCAAGGAAGTCACCTTGCCGTTCTTCGTCGCCGGCTGAGCAGGCTCCGTTGCGTGGTTGCGTGAGCGTACACGGGGAGGAACAGGCTTCACGGAGGACTGAAATGAAACGCATGACGTTCGTCGCTGCCATCGTGGCCGCGTCCCTGCTGCCCGCCGTCTCGCCGGCGCAAACCGACTGGCCCGCCAAGCCGATGACCTACATCGTGCCTTATCCGCCGGGCGGCCTGAACGACGCCGTCGGCCGCGTCTACGCCGAGAAGCTGACGGCCGAGCTCGGCAAGACGGTCATCGTCGACAACAAGGCGGGTGCGGCCACAACCGTGGCCTCCAACTTCGTCGCCAAGGCCGCCCCCGACGGTTACACGCTGTACGGCGGCGGCACCTCGCTGGTGATCAACCCGACGCTGACCGGCAACGTGCAGTACGACCCGCACAAGAGCTTCGACCTCGTGTCGCTGATGTCGTTCACGCCTTTCATCCTGCATGTCCACGCCGACTTCCCGGCCAAGAACATGACCGAGCTGCTCGCCGTCGTGAAAGCCAATCCCGGCAAGTTCAACATCGCGAGCTCCGGCATCGGCGCCACCAACCACTTGGCCGCCGAGCTGTTCAAGGCGCAGACCGGGTTGAAGCTGGTCCACGTGCCCTACAAGGGCGGTGCGCAGGCCGGCCAGGATCTGGCGGCGGGCCAGGCGCAGATGATGTTCTCCGCCTCGCTCGAGGCCAAGCCGCTGCTGACCGCCGGCAAGACGCGCGCCATCGCCATCTCCAGCCTGAAGCGCTCGCCCGCTTTCCCCGACATCCCGACCGTGGCCGAGTCGGCCGGCCTGCCGGACTTCGAGGCGGTGTTCTGGCAGGGCATGGTGGTGCCGGCCGGTACGCCCCAGCCGATCATCGACAAGCTGCAGAAGGCGATCGCCAAGATCGCCGCCGAGCCCGAGATGATCGAACGCTTCAAGCAGCAGGGCGTCGATATCCGCAGCTCGACCCCGGCCGAGTTCAGGGAGTTCTTCAACAAGGAAGAGAAGCGCTGGGTCACGCTCATCAAGGAGCAGGGCATCAAGCCGGAGTAGCCGTGGGGGCCATCCTGCTGGACCGTGGGCCTCGAGGCCCGCGGTCCAGGAAGACTACAGCGCCTTGCGGAAGGTGAGGTTGAACCGCCGGCGTCCGGTCAACGGGTGCTCGCCGTCCTTCAACGCCAGGACGCCGTGATAGACGAGGCGCGAGGGGCCGCCCCAGACGACGACGTCGCCGTGGTCCAGCGGCACCTTCATCGGCCGGTCCGAGCGCTTCAGCCCGCCGAACTGGAACGTGGCGGGCAGGCCGAGCGACACCGATACGACGGGGTGGGCATAGTTCCGCTCGTCCTTGTCCTGGTGCAGCGACAGCCGCGTACCGGGCTCGTAGCGATTGATCAGGCAGGCCTCGGGCGCGAAGCCTTCGAACCCGGCTTCGCTCGCGGTCGCGCGCGCCAGCGTTCGAAAGACCTCCGGCATCTCCGGCCAGGCCACGCTGGTCTCGGGATCGCACGGGTCGTAGCGATAGCCCGTGCGATCGGTGACCCAGCCGACGCGGCCGCAATTGGTCATCGCTACCGACATCCGGAAGCCGCCGGGCGTGACCATCCGCCGGAATGGCGACTGCGCGACGACGGCCTCGATGGCGTCGAGCAGGGCGCGGTCGATCGCCAGCGCGCGCCTGCGCAGCAACACCGCGCCGTCACGCAGTTTCTGTCGGGCTTCGAGGGCAAGGAGATCGGTCATCGCGGGATCAATATGGCGACGGGAGATCGAATTCCAATCCGCTGGCGGAGCGCCAATTCGCGGCACCGCCCCCATGTTCGGACCATCGTAGAAAATCAGCGATGGAGAAGATCATGGCAAACACGATCCGCTATGCCTTCGGCGACAGCTCGCTCGGCCCGCTGCTCGTCGCCGCGTCGGAGCGCGGCCTGGCATTCGTGGCTTTCGATGCCGGCATCGCCGACCTCGACGCCCGCTTTCCGGAAGCAGGCCTCGTCGAGGACCCGGCGGCGCTGCGGGAGACGATCGGCAAGCTCGCCGACCTGATCGACCACCCGGAAAGCGAAGCCGTGTTTCCGCTCGATTTGCGGGGAACCGACTTCGAATGCCGCGTCTGGAACGCGCTTCGCGAGGTG
Source organism: Pseudomonadota bacterium (assembly GCA_023386865.1). Lineage (GTDB taxonomy): Bacteria > Pseudomonadota > Alphaproteobacteria > Reyranellales > Reyranellaceae > Reyranella. Next base: position 7,350 of record JAEWIV010000100.1, on the reverse strand, counting down.
CCCGCAGGGACGACCACGACCTACGGCGAGATCGCGGCCCGCGTCGGTGCGCCACGGCAGGCACGCGAAGTGGGCGAGGCCTGTGGCTCGAACCGGCTCGCCGTCGTCGTTCCCTGTCACCGCGTCGTGAAGAAGGACGGCTCGATCTCGGGCTATCGCTGGGGCGTGCGTCGCAAGCGCGAGCTGCTGCGGAGAGAACACAGCGCCCGGCTCTTGCGGACCGGCGTCATCCCCCCACATGGAGTGGCAGCCAGCCAGCAATTCGGAGACACGTGATGAAGATTTGGGCAGGTGCCGTGGTTGCCGTGACGGCCGGGTTCGCGACGCAGGCACTTGCCCAATCGGGTGATGCGACCCGCGGTCAGCGCGTTTTCAACCAGCAATGCCGGGCGTGCCATACATTGGAGAAGGACGGCGCGCAGACCGCCGGTCCCAATCTGCATGGCGTGTTCGGCCGCAAGGCCGGCACGGCCGCGGGCTACGAATTCTCCGACGCCATGAAGGCGTCGGGCATTGTCTGGGACGACGCGACGATGGCCGACTACAATCGCGACCCCAAGGCCAGGGTGCCCGGCACCAAGATGGTGTTCAACGGCGTCAAGCAGGCCGGCCAGCTCGCTGACCTCGTGGCGTATCTGAAGGAAGCGACGAAGTAGCGCTGTCGCGCGAGCGCACGTAGATGGCCGCGCCTGCGATCAAGCCGAACCCGAGCACGCCGAAGGCGATGCGATAAGCAACGTCGGAACTGCCGAACGCCTCGACGATGTAGCCGACGAGCGCCGGCAGGACAGTCAGGCCGAGGCACTGCGCCATGTTCACCGTGGTGACGCCGCGGCCGGCCAGGCGATCGGGGAAGAGCGCCCGGCCCTGGGCCACGATCACCGTGCCGAAGGCGCAGAAGAAACAGAAGGCGGTGAGCAGCATGACGGCGACCGCCAGCGGCGGATGGGGCAAGAGCGCCAACACCGCGAGCAGCGCCACGGAAATCGCTGCCCCACCCAGCACGACCTTCTTGCGCGACCGCAGCAGGCGGTCCATCGGCCCATAGGCCAGGATGCCGAGAATCTGCGCCACGCCCATCGCCAGCAGCACGTTGCCGCGCTGCACGGCATCGAGCCCGTACACGTCGTAGAGATAGGGCCCGCCCCAGACGCCCAGAACCGTCAGCATGGTGGCGTAGGCGAAGAAGTGCATCGCGAGAACCGGCACCAGGCCCGGCGTGGTCCACACTTCGAGCAATCCCCCGACGATCTCGCCGAGGCGTTCGCGCCGGGCCGGCGGTGCCGGCGTGTCGGCCGGACGGTCGCGCACCACGGCATAGAAGACTCCGGCGACCAGAACCGTCACGGCGGCGAGGCCGATGAAGCCGTTACGCCAGCCGACCGTCGCCGCGACCCAGGCAAGCGGCGTCGCCGCGGCAAGGGTGCCGATGTTGGAGGCGGCGAACACCCACGACAGCGCCGTCGCGAGCTTCGCCGGCTCGAACCAGCGCGAGCACAGGAATACCACCGACATGAAGGAGGCCGCGCAGCCCACGCCGACGAGGGCGCGGCCGCCGATCAGGTCGGCGGCATCCGACGCCGCGGCGATCCACAGCGAACCCATCATGGCCAGCACCGACAGCGCCGCCACCGTGCGTCGCGCGCCGTAGCGGTCGAACCACATGCCGACCGGCACCTGCACCGCGAAAAGCGCGAAGAAGAAAGCACTGCCCGCCCAGCCGAGCTGGCGTGCGCTGAGGCCCAGGTCGCGCGTCAGCTCGGGCGCGATCACACTGTTCGACACGCGATAGAACTGGCTGAGGCAGGTGATCGCGATCAGAAGGAGAAGCAGCGGCAGTTTCGATGCCATTTCGACCCAGCCGTATCACGGGTTGGTCGTGGCTGTCCTTCGGCATGGACCGAAGCATCGGCTTCGGCCACCATGGGACACACATGGCTGCCGCCGCCGCTTCCCGACCCTCGCCGATCGCCTGGCTGCTGGCGCCCGCGCTGCTGCTGTTCGTGCTGTTCTTCGTGCTGCCGTTCGGCGTCATGGCGGCGATGTCGCTCTATTCGGGCAATCCCGTCACCAATCCCAACGCCGCGCTGACGACGCGTCACTACGAGCGCTTCATCTTCGACACCGCCGGCATCTACCACGATGCCTTGTGGGCGACCCTGCGCATCGGCCTCATCACCACCGTCGTGTCGCTGCTGATCGGCTACCCGCTGGCGCACTGGATGGCGCGCATGCAGTCGCGGCTTGGCCACGCGCTGGTGCTGATGGCGGTGATCGCGCCCATGCTGACCGGCATCGTCGTGCGCACCTTCGCCTGGATGACCATCCTTCAGGACAAGGGCGTCATCAACACGCTGCTCGTCGACTGGGGGATCGTCTCCAAGCCGCTGCCGCTGATGTACAACGAGTTCGGCACGATTGTGGCGCTGGTCCATATCTACGTGCCGTTCATGGTGCTGACTCTGACCGGCGTGATCGGCCGCATCGACGAACGCCTGGAGCAGGCGGCGCGCAGCCTGGGCGCGGGCCGCCTGCGGGCGTTCGTCGAGGTCACCCTTCCGCTCAGCCTGCCCGGCATCCTGGCGGGCTCGCTGCTGGTTTTCGCGCTATCGATCAGCGCCTACGTCACGCCCTCGCTGATGGGCGGCACCGACGTGCTCACCCTGCCCATGCTGATTGCCCAGCAGGTCGGTACCAGCTTCAATCCCAACTTCGCCGGCGCGCTGGGCGTGGTGCTGCTGCTGGTCTCGCTGCTGATCGTCGTCGCCTACAACAGGATCCTGGCCCGGCTGTCGGGCGAGCAGGGGCTGGCATGAGCGCGCCCTCGCGAACCATCCGCAACAAGCCGACGTTCGATACCGGGCGGGCGGCCTATCTCGCGCTGAACGGCCTGCTGCTCACCTTCCTGCTGGCGCCGATCGCCATCGTGCTGGTGTTTGCGCTCAATCCGACGCCTTACATCTCCTTCCCGCCTGTCGGCGTCAGCCTGCGCTGGTTCGAGAAGTTCTTCCGCACGCCGGAGTTCATGAATGCGCTGCTGCTGTCGCTGTGGATCGCCGGCTGCGTGCTGGTGCTGTCGATCGTGATCGGCGGTGCCTGCGCCTTGGCGCTGGCGCGCGGCAACCTGCCGGGTCGGTCGTTCCTGACGGCGTTCTTCATGTCGCCGCTGATGCTGCCGGCCATCCTGACCGGCCTGGCACTGTTCCAGTCCTACCTGCTGGCCGGCATCGGTCGGCCGGTCTGGGGCCTGATCCTGGCCCACACGCTGGTGGCGGTGCCCTATGTCATCCGCACGACCTTGGCCGTGCTGCACAATTTCGACCGGCGCATCGAGGAGGCGGCGGCCGTTCTGGGCGCCAGCCCTACGCGGGTGTTCTTCGAGGTGACGCTGCCGCTGATCCGGCCAGGGGTTTTCGCCGGCGGCGTCTTCGCCTTCATCGTGTCGTTCGACCAGTTCCCGGTGTCGCTGTTCCTGGTCGTGCCCAAAGGCGAGACCCTGCCGGTGGTGCTGTTCAACTACATGAAGTTCGACCTCGACGGGGCCATCGCCGCCGCCTCGATGGTCTCGATTTTGCTGGCTTTGTCGGTTGTTCTGGTGCTGGAAAGGCTGATCGGCCTCAAGGCCTACGTTAAGCTCTAAGAAGGAACAGAGGGGGTCATCATGATTTCACGTCGTCGGATACTCGGTACCAGTGCTCTCGCCGCCGCATCGCTCGGCGCGCCGTCGATCCTTCACGCCCAGACCAAGACGCTGAAGATCACGACGTGGGGCGGCAAGTGGGGCGAGATCATGAAGGCCACGGTCCTGCCGGCCTTCGAGAAGGAATTCAAATGCACGGTACAGGCCGACCAGGCCTTCCCCTACGTGCCGAAGCTGCAGGCCAGCCCCAAGAACGACCCGATCTACGACGTGCTGCACACCAATTCCAACGAGCAGTGGAATTGCCTGACCGAAGGGCTCGTGCTGCCCAAGATCACCGCCAAGGAGGCGCCCAACGCCGCCGACGTCTATCCTTGGGCGGCGAGCGACAAGATCGTCGGCATCGCGATCTTCACCAGCGCCATCGGGCTAGGCTTCCGCACCGACAAGGGCCTCGCCAAGCCGACCTCGTGGAAGGACCTGGCCGATCCCAAGCTCGCCGGGGCGCGCGGCAGCTACATCATCCCGGTGAACAGCCTCGGCCAGTGCCATCTCATGATGCTCGGCAAGATCTACGGCAAGGGCCTGCAGGACCTCGACGCCGCCTACAAGGCGCTCGAGCAGCTCAAGCCCATCAAGCTGGTCGACTTCACCGGCCAGATGGAAAAGATGCTGCTGTCGGGTGAAGTCTCGATGGGTGTGATCCACGATTCCGGAGTCTATCGCTACGACGGCCAGAACCAGCCGGTCGATTTCGCCGGCCCCAGCGAAGGCGTGATGGCGCTCGAGCAGGTGCTGAACGTGACGCCGGGCTCGAAGGTGAAGGAGCTGGCCTTCGCCTACATCGACTACATGCTGCGGCCCGACGTGCAGAAGCTTCTGGCCGAAGGCGTCTGGTATTCGCCGGCCAACAAGAAGGTCAAGCTCGACGCCAAGTACGACGCCAAGCTGCTGACCACGGAGGCCAAGGTGGCGACACTGATCCAGCCCGACTGGAAATGGTACAACGCGCGCAAGGAAGACATCGACGCGCGCGTGACCAAGATCCTGAAGGGGTAAGAGAACGTCATCCCGACGCCGAAGGCCGAGGGACCTTTCCTGAGCCAGAAAGGTCCCTCGCCGCGCTCGGATGACATTGTGCGCGCATGACCTCCGCCACCATCAAGCTCGACGACGTGACGAAAACCTTCGACGGCCGCGTGCTGGCCGTCGACGGGGTCACGCTCGACATCGCCGCCGGCGAGTTCTTCTCCCTGCTGGGCCCATCGGGTTGCGGCAAGACCACGTCGCTGCGCATGATCGCGGGCTTCGAGCGGCCCGACTCCGGCCGCGTCCATGTCGCAGGCCGCGACATCACCGACGTCGCCGTGCACAAGCGCGACATGGGCATGGTGTTTCAGTCCTATGCCCTGTTCCCTCATCGCACGGTGGCCGAGAACGTGGCCTTCGGCCTGCGCATGCGCGAGGTGCCCACGGCTGACATCGAGCGGCGCGTGAACGCCGCCCTGGCCCAGGTGGCGTTGACCGGCCTGGAGGAGCGCAAGCCCGGGCAGCTTTCGGGCGGCCAGCAGCAACGCGTGGCGCTCGCCCGCGCGCTGGTCGTCGAGCCGCCGGTGCTGCTGTGCGACGAGCCGCTGGGCGCGCTCGACCGCAAGCTGCGCCAGCAGATGCAGTTCGAGCTCAAGGAGCTGCAGAAGCGGCTGGGCGTCACCCTGGTCTTCGTCACCCACGACCAGGAGGAGGCGTTGGCCATGAGCGACCGCATCGCCGTGATGAATCACGGCAAGGTCGAGCAGGTGGGTGCTCCCACGGAGATCTACGAAAGGCCGCGCACGCGCTTCGTTGCCGATTTCATCGGCGAGATCAACATCCTGGAGGAGGCGGGCCAGGCCCGTGCGCTGAGGCCGGAGAAGATCCGCCTGGTGGCCGACGGAGCGCGTGTCTCGGGGACTGTCGAGACAGCGAACTTCCTCGGCGGTTCGACGCTGCTGCGTGTCAGAGCGGCCGGCGGCCGCTCGCTCTTGGTGCGCGAGACCCACGCCGGCGAACGTCCGTCGCGCAAGGCAGGTGACGCCGTTGGCCTGCTGTGGAACGACTCGGATTCAGTCGTGCTGGAAAGCTGATTCGATCGGCCAGCCACTTTCTCACAGCTTGAACAGCTCCGGAACAAGCTCAGCCTTGAAGCTGCTGATCTTGTGGATGAACGGATAGTATGCGGGCTGAGCGCGTGTATAGAATAGATGGAGCTGTCCCAAGGTGCTGGGTGAGCCCTCCATGAGCGGAATGGTGCGCAGGGGATCCACCGCGCTGTCAGTCTTCACGATAGGCATCTTGTAGTACCGGTTTACCGCGTGCTGGAACTCCACAATGGCCTCGATCGTGCCCTTCCCGCAGATGCCGTCCATGCTTATGGCTTTGCCGCCGCCCCACAAGCGTCTGCTTTGTTCCAGGAAGAACTGGACCAGCGCCACGTCACCTTTGCTGTTCGGTCTGTTCAGGCCGACGCCTGATCCAACCTGAAAGATCGTGTGAAGTCCGCCCTGCTGTACGAGTACGACGCGTGCCATTTCCGCACCTTTGGTCATGAACTCGACGATTCACAGAAGGTCTCCCCGAAGATGAAGGGCATCGTGTGAAAGTCGCGCACATGGGCATACTACATGTTCAGTCGCGTGCATGTCGGTCAGAAAATGCACGTTTCCAGGCACATGACTTCCGATGCCGGCGAAGGCAGTATCATCCCACCATGTCCAGAATCCTGGGGATCGCCACCATCGGGCAGGCGCCGCGTGACGATATCGCGTCGCTGTTCGCCGCCCATGCGCCGCCGGACACCAAGGTGATCCTGCGCGGCGCGCTCGACGGCCTGTCGGACGCCGAGGTCGACCGGCTGCAGCCCGAGAACGGCGGCGACACGCTCTACACCCGGCTGCGCGGCGGACGCGACGTCAAGATCTCCAAGAAGGCCGTCATTGCCCGCTCGCCGTCGACACTGCAGAAGCTGCGCGCCGACGGTTGCGATGCCCTGGTCTATGCCTGCACCGGCGAATTCCCGCCGATGCCGGGCGACGAGAACGTGTTGTTTCCGTCAAGGGTGCTGAACGGCCTGGCGACGGGGCTGCTGCCGCGCGGCAGGCTCGGCCTGCTGATTCCCCTGGCGGAGCAGGGCGAGAAGCTCGCCTCGAAATGGGCGCGGCCCGGGCTCGACGTCGTGGTGGAAGCGCTGGCGCCGAGTGCGGGCCAGGGCGAGGCGGAGGCCGCCGCCGGGCGTCTGGCCGCACGCAAGCCCGACCTCGTGGCCATGGACTGCATGAGCTACACGCCGCTGACCAAGGACTGGGTCAAGGGGCCGCTCGGCGTGCCGGCGCTGCTCGCCATCACCGCGACGGGTCGCGTCCTGCGGGAGATGCTCGACTGAGCGCAGCGGCCACCCGGTGCTGCGTCGTGGGCGGCGGCCCGGCCGGCATGATGCTGGGTTTCCTGTTGGCGCGATCCGGCGTGAAGACGATGGTCCTGGAGAAGCACGGCGACTTCCTGCGCGACTTTCGCGGCGACACGGTCCATCCCTCGACACTCAACGTCATGGACGAGCTCGGCCTGCTCGACGAGTTCCTGAAGCTGCCGCACCAGAGAATCTCACGCTTCAGCGGCCAGTTCGGCGAGGAGCGCGTCCGGATCGCGGACCTCTCGCACCTGCCGGTGCGCGCGCC
>JAEWIV010000220.1 GCA_023386865.1 Pseudomonadota bacterium | reverse complement strand
CGGCCGGGCCGCCCCACTTCGCGCGGGCCCGCGCCCAGCAGGTGGGCATCGCCAATGAGTTCGCGGGCTACGGCATTCGCTGAAAGGCGGACAGGGCGAGGCGCCCGCCATTGAGGTCGACCTGAGGGGCGAGAAGACTCGCGTCAAGGCCGGGACGGGCGGCGAGACTTCGCCTGTGCAGGGCTGGCCCGTCCTGGTGTCTTGGGCGGCGCGAGGCCGGATGGAACCGCGCGCGGTTCCGACGAGAGGGCGCGCAGGCCGCCGCGCAACGACTTGCCGTCGCCCGCCGGCAGCCGCCGGTCGATCTCCCTGTGCATGCGCCGCCAGATCGGCATGGCTGCACGCAGCGCAGCCCTGCCTGCTTCGGTGAGCGAGAGCAACCGGCTGCGTCGGTCATCGCCGTCGATGCTCGCCACCACCAGGCCGCGTCGTTCCAGCGGCTTGAGGTTGGCGGTCAGCGTCGTGCGGTCCATGGCGAGCAGGTGAGCCACCGCGCCGATCGGGGGCGGCTGGCGCCGGTTGAGCGACATCAGGAGCGAGAACTGGCCGCTGGTCAGGCCGGCCGGACGCAACGCCTCGTCGAAGCGGCGCGCCAGCGTGCGCGCGGCGCGCTGGGCGGCAAGGCACAAGCAGTGGTCGCGGACATGCACGGCCGTTGCGAACGAAACGTCGGCGGATGTCACAGGCATGGGCTTTGACATGCGATATTTACGTTGATACCAACCCAATACGTCAAGGCCGAAAGACCGGCCTTCCGCGCATCCACAACAGAATCGGGAGCTGAGCGATGACCTACGTTGCCGGATTTGTCGCCGCCGTGCCTGCGGCGAACAAGGAGGCCTATGTCAAGCATGCCGCCGGCGCGGCGCCTCTGTTCAAGGAGTTCGGCGCCACCCGCATGGTCGAGGCCTGGGGCGACGACGTGCCGGATGGGAAGGTCACCGACTTCAAGGGCGCCGTGAAGGCCAAGCCCGACGAGGTCGTGGTCTTCTCGTGGCTGGAGTTCCCCAGCAAGGATGCGCATGACGCGGCGACACGGAAGATCATGAGCGATCCGCGCATGAAGGAGATCGGCGCCGGCATGCCGTTCGACGGCCAGCGACTGATCTATGGCGGTTTCGCCACCCTGATCGATGACGGTGCGCGAACGAAGCCGGGCTATGTCGACGGATACCTGGTGCCGGTGCCGAAGGACAACAGGGAGGCCTATCGCAAGATGGCCCAGAAGGCGGCCCAGGTCTTCAAGGACCACGGCGCCCTCCGTGTCGTCGAGGCATGGGGAGACGACGTGCCCGACGGCAAGGTCACCGACTACAAGGGAGCGGTGAAGGCGACGGCCGACGAGAACATCGTCTACAGCTGGGTCGAATGGCCGTCCAAGCAGGTACGAGACGACGGCTGGAAGAAGGTGATGGCCGACGAGCGCATGAAGCCCGGCCAGGACGCCATGCCGTTCGACGGCAAGCGCATGATCTACGGCGGCTTCGCGCCGATCCTGGACGCCTGAGCTCCTCAATGCCGGGCAGGGGCCTGCAGCTGATACCGCTGCATGGCCTCGCCGGCAGCCAGCAGCTCGGCGCGTCGGTCCGTCACGATCGCCTGGTTTTCCGACACGTACTCGCCCCAGGTGATCCGGCGGGCGACGAGGCGCGCGCTATTGGCGTCTGCCCGGGCGTAGCTTTCCGTCAGGATCGCCACGATCGTGGGATGGATCCTGGCCGCGCTTTCCAGCGCCATCGTCCGGCAGGGCGCGAGATAATCCCGCTGAAGCGACTGGAGCAGGGCGGCGTCCTGCGGCGTCGCCTTCCCGGGATTGCTCTTCATGGCCGCGGTCGGACTGTCGGCATGATCGCCCGTCTTGTCCCTGAGCGCCTGGTGCTGCGGGCTGGTCAGCGCCTTGCGCCGGCAGGCATCGATGGCCGGCGCATCCGTTGCCGCGATGCCGTGAACGCGCACCGCTTCCGGCGGAGGCTGGCCGGCGCAGCCGCCGATTAAGACGAGGGGGATGATGACCCGGGCGAGGCTTCTCATGGCGGCGTTGGCAGGCACATGCCTTGGAAAGGACAACTACCACGGACACTCTTTGCTCGCCCCCTGGGTGCATTTCGAGAGGTCGAAGCCATGGTCACGTCTCTTAGCATGCGGTCCAACCAGACGACGAAAAACACGAGTCAGGAAGAGCTGCGTGACTTGATGGGCAAGAGCCCGGCCGCCCATCGCTTTCTGACGCTGTTCAAGACTCCTCTCGAAAACTTCGTGGGCAACATTCTCGAGGTCTTCAAGGCGCCCAAGGCTGAAGGCGTCGATTTCGAGTTTGCAGCCGGCAAGAGGACTGAGTTCCTGAACCTGGTCGATCCTTCGACGATCGTCGCCAGGACCGGCCCGCTCGTGTTCGGTGCCCCTGCCGCCGGGCAGATGGTGCCGGATGATCCCGGAGCATCGCATCCCGACCGGGTCTGGCGCCGTCTGGCCAGCGCGGTTTCCGCCGGCATCAGCTATCGCGAGCCTGGCCTGAAGTCGAGCCTCCACATCTCGATCCGAAAGGACGGCGCCAACGTTCATCTGGATCGCGAAGGATTCGTCACCTCGACGAACGGCAGGATCACCTACGATCTCAAGCAGGTGATCAACCATCTGAGCGCCGACCTGGCCTCCGATTATGTCCCCGTTCTGGTGACGAGCCTGACCGTGAAGGACGACCTGGGTAGAACCAAGTTCCAGGGCAACCTGGCCCCCTGGTTGGAAGTCAATCTGCCGGGAACAACGGACCTGGGAGGATCGCGACGGAGCGAGACCGAGCGCATCGTGGGTCTCAGGCTGTTCGGCATTTTCCAGGCCGGCGGAGGGTGAGGGCCGCCTGCAGCAGGGTGGTCAGATCATCGCCGTGGGCTAGGAGACTGTGTCGGCTATCCGCTATGCTGACACAGGTTCCTCACTTTGGTTCGGGATGACACTGATCGCCGGATGCGAGGCGACAAGGACGGAGATGGCGATGGGCCTCCCTCGCAATGCTACGGGCCTCGCAAGCTTCCCCGAAATGTACGAGCGCTGCATCGTGGGCCCACTATTTCGCCCGTGGGCCGACCTCGCGCTCGATGAAGTCAAGCTCGCGCCCGGCGATCGGCTGGTCGACATCGCCTGCGGCACAGGCATTGTGGCGCGCGTGGCGCGCGAGCGGATGGGCAATGGCGCCACGGTGGTCGGCATTGACCTCAGCCGCGACATGCTGGCTGTCGCGCGCCGCGTGGCGCCTGACATCGACTGGCGCAAAGGCCACGCCGCTGCCCTTCCTCTGGTTGCGGACGAGCGGTTCGACGTCGTGGTGTGCCAGCAGGGACTGCAATTCTTTCCCGACAAGGCCGCAGCAGCGATGGAAATGCGGCGGGCAGTGGCGCCGGGCGGCAGACTCGCGGTCGCCACCTGGCGCCCCGACGCCGAAATCCCCTTCCTGCGAGAGCTCCGCGCGGTCGCGGAAAGACATGTCGGTGCCATCGCCGACCAGCGACACAGCTTTGGCGATGGCACCGCGCTCGAGGCGTTGCTGCGCGCGGCTGGCTTCCAGGACGTGCGCTCGCGCACGGTCTCGCTTCCGATCCGCTTCGAAGCCGACGCTCAGTACGAGCGACTGAACGCGATGGCGCTGGTCGGTATGAGTGCCGCGGGAAAGAGCATGAGTGCCCAGGAGCGCCTGCGTGCGGTGGATACCATCGCGACCGACAGCGCGTCGGTGCTCGCCCGCTACGCCGAAGGAAAGGCCATTGCCTTCGAGATCAGCAGCAATCTTGCTACCGCACTGGGCTGATCCACGGCCTGGGGAATGGCTCGCGACGCTCCAATGAAGCTCGCAGCCTCGTATTGTCGGGAACCGGCCGCTGACATTTATTGTCGAAGCCCTCCTCGAAAAGAAGATGCACCGGACAGCGTTGCGCTCCAGGTACTGGCAACGATGGAAAGAAGGCTGGAGATATTCCTGAGCGACCGCGAACGATTTTCGCAGCTGGCTGGAGGATGGGCGTACCTTATCGGACCCTGCCTCGCGGCATACACGGGCGCCATGCGATAAGTCTTAATGGCTGCGCATTTCAAGACGCCGACAGACATCACGATCTGCCGTGTAGCCGTCGACGAGCGGCTCGCCCAAGCCGACGTCATTAACCGGCAGTGCAGCGAAGTCGTTGCCAAAGGTCTAGAGACTATTGATCGAAGCCTTCGGCTGCTTGCCGTTAGCGCGCCCCGTTACCCGTAGGGCGAGGGCCTTCCAATCTGGCCCTGGGCTCGCCGCGCGACGGGGCGACTGGATCATCAAAACCGGCGCCGCTGACTTCGAGGATGAGTGCCCGGTCCGCACGATGCTGCAAAGCCTGTGCCGCTGGGTTGTGCATCGCCCCGAGTTGGCGGCCGAGTGTCCGCAAATGTGGTTTTAATGGCTGTCTTGGCGGATGGGGTGGGATTCGAACCCACGGTGAGCGTGAACCCACGCCGGTTTTCAAGACCGGTGCCTTAAACCACTCGGCCACCCATCCGATGCCGCAGACATGGGCCTTTTAGCGAAAGGCCAATTGGGACGAAAGGCGAAACTGGCACCCAACTGGCACCCAAACCCTGTGAGTGGGTACCAACGTGATCGTTTTGCTCTCAGGCTTCCTCAGGCGGGCGAGGGTGGCGTTGATCGCTGCCGCCGACTTCGGGTCGTCGCTGCGGAACAAGTGGCTGTAGACCTTCAACGTGATGCTCGGATCGGCATGGCCGAGCCGCTTCGAGATCTCGACGATGTCGACGCCGGCCGCGAACAGCATGCTGGCGTGGCTATGCCGCATCGTTGCCGAGCAGCGCAAATTCATCGTTCAGCGCATTGAGGAATTGCAGCCCGACACATCACAGCGGTCCGGTAGCGAGCAGTTGGGGCAAGCGCCCACCCCGCACCGTGTTACAAGCTGGTTCGTGCCGGGATACGATGGGCACGCGCATGGCGGTGGGCGATGAGCTGCGCGCAGGCAAGAACAAGGAACAACGGCACGATCCTGGCATATCGGGGCCACAGCCGCCGCGGCTCGTGCGCCAGACGGTAAGCCCATTCCAGAGCATTGCGCTGCATCCATGCGGGCGCTTGAGACTTTGTTCCAGCCAGAAAATCGAATGCGGCACCGACTCCAACGAGGACTGGAGCGTTAAGGCGGCCGACATGCGAAGCCATCCACAACTCCTGCTTCGGTGTGCTCAAGCCGACCCAGACAACATCGGGCTTGGCGCTGTTGATCCGCTCGATGATCGCATCGTCCTCCTCGGGCGTAAGAGGGCGGAACGGCGGCGTCAGGGTGCCGACAACCTGGAGGCCGGGATGCTTGGCGGTCAACCTCGCCGCCAATCGGTCGGCAAGTCCGGCGCCGCCTCCGTAGTAGAACTGTCGATACCCTTTGCGTGCCGAGATTTCCGTGACCGTTCGCATCAGGTCAGGACCGTAGACACGCGACACCGCACGGAACCCAAGCCAGCGGGTCATGAAAACAAGGGGCATTCCATCGGGCACCACCATGCCCGCAGCATTGTGAACGGCCTGTAGAGCCGGGCTGTCTCGACTTTCGATTATGCCATGCGCGCCCGTGACGCAAACGTAGTTCCGGGTTCGGCGTTCGATCCATCCTTCGATAATGGAGGCAGCTATCTCCAGCGTCACAGCGCTTACGCCGACTCCCAGGATGAATGCGCGATCGCATCCCGATTCACCGCAAACGGTTGTGATCTGACCTCGCTCCCTGCCGGCTTCGTTTGCAGCCACGACAACTTGCATGACGTGGCGGCAATGGGCATGCGTTCAGTGGTAGTAGGATGCACAAGCGATGGCGCAGGCGAGCCCGACCTTCGGGGTACCTCCAGCGTTCACTTGCATTTTGCGGCGAGCTTCGGTGGCGCATATCTGATCGGCGAGGCGCAAACAGGCTCAAATGACCAATTCGGTACCCCTTATGGGAACTGGCAATAATCCCCGCAGATATGTGACTCGCAGAGGGAACCGCCCGGTCGCCAGGCGTGCACTGTGCCAACGCCGGCGGGAAGAGGTAGCATGAACAATCCCGTTGCGGCTGCTCGAACGCCGACGAATACGCCGGGTTCTGCGTCTTTGGCCCTCGATCCGCCAGTCGTTTTGTCCGACACAACTGGCGAAGTGTCCGCGGCGCCGAGGAGTGCCAGGGCCCTCGTTTTGGCTGCCGAATGGCGTCTACCGTACAGGACCCTGCGTTGCGCTGCCCGTTGTTTTGACCGGGTTTATGTCCTGGGTAGCAAAGGAGCTCGTCTGCTGGCGCGGTCCCCGTCTTGTCGAGCGTTTTATGATCTGCCCGCCGATCGCTTTGACGGCTCGAGTGTTTCCTACATCAAGGCCCTGTGCGACGAGCTGCGCATCGACGTGGTCATGCCGAGTGACCCTCCCACCACGCGGTTCCTGACGGAACACGCGGCCCTGCTTGGCCCCAAATCCTATCCGCTTCCGGACACCGCAATCTTCGACCTGCTCAACGACAAGGGCACCTTCATGGACCTTTGCCGTCGCCTGGACATCCCGATCCCAATCACCGAGGTATGTTCTGAGAGGGGGCAGCTGCTTCATCGGCTGCAGGAGGGCGCTTTCAAACTACCTGCGCTCGCCAAGCCGACCAACATGGAAGGCAGCCGCGGCGTAGTGGCTCTGAACCCCGGACAGGCTTATGAAACGGCGGCGAGATTGGAATATGCACCGATAATGGTGCAAGAGTTCGTCGGCGGCAGGGATCTGTGCGCCTTCTATTTCTGCCGGCACGGAACCGTCGAGGTTGAGGTTCTGTATCACCACGGCGGCCATTTCCTCGAATTCATCGAGCATCCGGATATCAGCCGGCACTGTCGCAGCATCATCCAGGCCACGAACTACACCGGCGTGATCGGCTTTGACATTCGACAGCGCGAGACCGGCGAGCTCTGCTTTCTCGAGTGCAATCCCAGGTTCTGGTACAACATGGAGCTCGTCATGCTTGCCGGGTTCAACTTTGTCGAACCAGGACTTGAGGGGGCGAAGCCTCGAAAAGCCCCTGGTCTTGCCGGCAAAGTGATGATCAGGCCCGCAGGACTGCTGCGCAGGTCATGCAGCGGGCGGGCGGATCTTCGATCGCGGCTGGCCGTGCTGGGCTACCTGGCGGCCGATCTCCCCATGATGTTCTCGATAGGCCTCAGTAAAATTCATCGTACGATTTTCGATGAGCGCATTGGCGATAGAGCTCGCTGAACAGCCCGCCGGAAGATCGAACCGATGTACTACCCGTAAGGAGCACCTCCGACGGGCATGTGTCCCACCGAATTGCGAGCGACCCGCCTTCATTTCGTTGTTAGGAGGGTTGAACCGAAGCTGATGAATCTCGGTGACGGTTCATGATCGAGGGACAGCGGACTATGGCCCAGACGACAGATGTGGTGATCGTAGGTGCCGGCCCATACGGACTTTCCATGGCCGCGCACCTGTCGCATCTCGGCGTGCCATTCCGCATATTCGGCAAGCCGATGGAAACCTGGATCGACCACATGCCTCGCGGCATGCATCTCAAGTCTGACGGATTCGCTTCGGGCATCTATCACCCCGAAGGCCTTCTGACGTTGGGTCAATACTGTCGCGAGAGGGGACTGGATTACGCGGACGCAGGCCGGCCGGTGCCGGTGGAGACTTTCTGCGAGTATGGATTGGCGTTCCAGCAGCGATTCGTTCCGACACTCGAGCAAGTGTTGGTGACAGCCATAGATCGAAGCCCTTCCGGCTTCATGGTGAAGCTCGCCTCCGGCGAGAGCGTCTTGACGCGCCGCGTCGTCGTGGCCACCGGGGTTTCCAATTTCGGCTATGTGCCACCCCCCCTCGACGGGCTTCCGCGGAAGTTTGTCTCTCACAGCTCCGAGCATGCGGATCTAGCTGCATTCAAAGGCAGCGATGTGGTCGTTGTCGGTCATGGTGCGTCGGCGGTCGACACGGCCGTCCTGTTGCAGGAAGCCGGTGCGAGAGTCCGGCTGGTGGCCCGCAAACGGGCGCTCGGGTTGAACAGTGCACCGTCGCTGAAGCAGCGCCTCGCTCCGCGGACAGGGCTCGGGCCGTCATGGAAATCGTGGTTCTTCATCAACTACGCAACGGCCTTCCATTACTTGCCTCAAGGAAGACGGATGCGGTGGGTCCGGACTCACCTTGGACCGGCCGGCTGCTGGTTCATGAGTGATCGCATCGCCCGCGTTCCGCAGTTGCTCGGACGGGCGCTTGCCAATGCTGAAGTGAGCGGCAGAGGCATACGGCTGACGCTGGCGACGGCCGAAGGCAACGAGACGATCGACACCGATCATGTCGTTGCCGCCACGGGCTATCGCCCCAACCTCGATCGGCTGACGTTCATCGCGCCCGGTCTGCGCGCCTCCTTGCGCGCTGCCGCGAACACCCCGATCCTGACATCTCGGTTCGAGTCCAGCGTGAACGACCTCTATTTCGTTGGTCCGGTCGCGGCCAACAGCTTCGGGCCGCTGATGCGATTTGCCTTTGGTGCCAACTACGCCGCGCGCCGTTTGTCGCATCATCTCGCTGCACGGTTCGCCGAGTGGGAACAACTCGAACCACGCATCAGCAATCCGGATGGCCGCACCGCGCAGGAGTTTGGCTGACATCCTGTCCGCAACGACATCCTCGCCGTGCTTGAGCTGATCGACGCGGCCATGACGGCCAGGACGCGCGCCGGCTGCCGCTGTGCATGCGACATCACGTGGCGCAAGACCGGCTTGGGTTCATTCGGAAGGACCTGTCCGCAGACGTCGCAGGTCCAAAGTCGGCTGGCAGGGCGACGGCAGCATCGAGCGCCGAGGCAAGGTCACGGTCGTGCATCGCAGGGGGAGATTGGGGATAACGCCGTCGGGCCCTTTTCAAGACCGGCGCCTCAAACCACTCGGCCCCCCATCCGATGCACCAAGGCGGGCTTACTTAGCGGAGCGTGCCCAGGATCGAAAGGTGCAATTGACGTCCAATTGGCGGCGAAAACTCGAGTTGAAATGACAAGGTCAACCGCTTGTTGTCATGCTCGCGCGCGGCGTTGATGGCGACCGCCGAACCGCCAACGCCAAGACTTCCGATCCGAGCCAGCGCCCGGGAGACACGGTGGGAGGCACTCCACAGGAAACCAACCGCGTTTTTGTCCAACGGAGGCAGAAAGATGCGAGCATCGATGTCGGCACTATTGCCCTTGGCACTACTGGCAATGCCGGCGGCCGCGCAGGATTTGTCGGCCGGACGCAGCCTGGCGGAACGCTGGTGCATGGCGTGCCACGTCGTCGAGCCCAGCCAGAGCATGGCCACCGATAATGCGCCGAGCTTCAGTGCGATTGCGGCCCGGCCGGGCACGACGGCGCGCTTGCTTGATCGCTACCTCTCCCAAGGGCACACCCTCATGCCCGACTTCCTGCTCAGCGCCCAAGAGCGCGACGCCCTCGTCGCGTACATTCTGAGCTTGCGCTAGAACGCCTACCTTGGCTCTGTCCGATGCCGGCCATGACGGTGATCGGTGTTGGGCCCGGCCTGCCATCTGGCATGTTACGTATCGGTCGGCGGCCGACCGGGCAGGGCTGCGAAGTCCGAGGCGTCGACTCCCAGCCGGCTCAACGCCTCGTCGATCGAGGCGACAACGTCCGGTGCCTTCCATCCCTTGGCGGCTTGGGCTGCAGCGTAAAAGCGAACCAGGAGCTTCAGGTCGTCTTGGGGCACGACATAGATCCGTTCCCGATCCTTGAACGCCTGGGGGATGTCGCCTCGCTTCACGACGAAGTCCGTCGCCAAGTCCACTCTTTCCACGGCGCTCAAATCGAAGATGCAGTCAAACGCTGGCCCGCTTCGGGCATCGGCTCCGAGCTTGTCGAGCTGGCTGAAGTCATCCTCTGAAAGCAGCCCGCGAAATCGTACAAGTACGACGTGGCGCGCCTGACATACCTCGACGTCGAACATCCTGTTGCAAAGCCCCCAAGCGGCCCTGAGCTTCGCATCGAAGCATCGAGCCCCATAGCGCAATCCGCAGACGGCGCCTCTGGCCTTTCTCCCAGCCGCGCCGGCTGTCCGGCATTGTATGAATTGTTGCATTTGTGACAAACCCGCTGCGGACGGCTGTTCGGGTGTCTTACGCTGAGGGCATGAGCCTGATTGAAATGCTTCAGGACCGCTCACCGCCAATTGCCGCCGTGCAGTCCAACGGCCGGTATCTGCTGTGGGGACAACATTCGCGCAGCGGAAACGCGGTGGACGAGGGCTTTCTCGACATGCAGAGCGCGGTTACCCGAGCAAGTGAACTGATAGAGGCGGGCTACGCCATAGACATCTGGTCACCAACCGCGACGCCCCGCGGCGCACCCTGACAAAACACGAAAATCGCTCGATCGGACGGGACGTTGCATTGGCTGGCTCGACCCGGCCAGCTGCCTGCCACACCAGCCACGAAGAGAAGAAGGGGACGGCGCGGGCACCCAATCCCGCGCCGTCCGGATCACCGCTGCTCAATCCAACAGGTGATCGTCGAGCCGTGGCGTGGGGCCTGAACTTCCGGCTCGTTGAACAGCGTAACCGAGTTGAGACGTACAGGAGCCGGGATAAGCGAGACCCAATGTGGACGTTTTCCGTATGAGCGCCGTCGAGGCTGCAGTTCGTATGCACGCTGCCCCACGCGACCGGCTGCCGGGGCTCGCCATCGATGCGTTCGTAGATGTGCGTAATGTCACTCTCGTGCGGGGCAGCCCGAAAGGCGGGCTGCCGGGGAAGGGCGGGCCGCGCAGATTCGTTGCGAAGAATTGCGCGACAGTGGTGGGTGCTCACTGTAGTTGTCCTCGCGGTCCAACCGGCCCGCCTCCCCCAGGGGGATGCATGGTCATCCATTGGCCCGACCGTTGCTAAGGGATTTGCGAGAGCTACACAGGGACATGCAGGACCTTCACTAAGCCGACCCGGAGCACGCCAAGAACCAGCCGGCGGCGCTCGACGAGAACTGAGCCCGGGACGTGGCCTGGATGCCTCGCGTGCGCATCAGCCAAGCATGGCGAAAAGCGTCAAGCCGTCGGGCGCCGCCGCATCGGCTGCCGCGACCGGCGGCGCTGTCGCGCGCAAAGCCATCCCTTTGGCGTCGTCACAAATATTGCAAGGTGACGAGTTACTTCGGTATCGTTCTTCATCCGCTCGCTCAGCAGGTGGGCCAACATCATGATAAGCCGACGTCTCCTCTGTACCGCCCTGGCTCTCTCCCCGGCCTCGGCCCTGGCGCAAAGTGGCGATCCCAAGTTCGACGCCTTCCTGCGAACGATCCGCGGCGAGGCCCTGAAAGCCGGCGTCGATGCCGGCACGCTCGACATGGCGCTCGCCAAGGTCCACGAAATCCCAAAGGTGATGGAACTCGCGCGCAACCAGCCCGAGTTCATGATGACGTTCGACCGGTATCTCGAGATCGTCGTGTCGCCCGAGCGCGTGAAGAACGGGCGCGCGCGGCTGCAGGAGAACCGGGCTCTGGTGAGCCGCTTCGCCGGACCCGCCGGCATCCCCGAGGCGACGGCGGTGGCGCTGTGGGGCATCGAGAGCAACTACGGAACCCGGCTCGGCGACTTCGAGGTCATCGATGCCCTGGCGACCCTGGTGTACAACAATTTCCGCGCCCAGTTCTTCCGCCAGCAGCTCATCGCGGCGCTGAAGATCCTGGCCCAGGGACACGTCTCCTTCGACGCCATGAAGGGCTCGTGGGCCGGGGCGATGGGGCAGTGCCAGTTCATCCCGACGAGTTTCCTCGCCTATGCCGCCGACGGGGATGGCGATGGCCGCATGGACATCTGGGGCAACAAGGCCGACGTCTTCGCCTCGATCTGCAACTATCTGCGGCGCGTAGGCTGGAAGCCCGGCCTGTCGTGGGGCCAGGAAGTGCCGGCCGGCACTCCGGCGGGGCAGGGTCAGCGCATCGTGCGGCCGGCCGGCGCGGGCGGGCCGACCTTCCTGACGACGGCGAACTTCCAGGCCATCCTGCGCTGGAACCAGTCGGATTTCTTCGCGCTCGCCGTCGGTCTCCTGTCCGACAAGATCGCCGCCTGAGAGGCAGGCTGCCCGATTTCCCAAGATGATGTATGCTTAGGCAGTCATGCCCCTATCAGTAGTCAGTCCGCGTGATCTGAAGCCCGCCGTTCGTCTTCTGGGGACGCTGCTGCTGGCGGGCTGCCTGGCGGCCCTCCTGAGTGCCTGCGGATCGTCGAGCCGCGGCGGCGGGAGCGGCGGGGTGGCCCAGCGCGGCAGCTACAAGATCGGCGCCCCCTACAAGATCGACGGCGTCACCTATACGCCCCAGGAAGAGTTCAACCGGACCGAGACCGGCGTCGCCTCCTGGTACGGTCCGGGGTTCCACGGCAAGTCGACCGCCAACGGCGAGCGCTACGACCAGGCCGACCGCACGGCCGCGCACCGCACGCTGCAGATGCCGGCGGTCGTGCGCGTCACCAACCTCGACAACGGCATGAGCACGGTGGTGCGCATCAACGACCGCGGCCCGTTCGCGCGCAGCCGCGTCATCGACCTGTCGCGCACGGCGGCGCAGGAGATCGACATGATCCGCAACGGCACGGCCCGGGTGCGCATTGACCAGCTTTCGGCAGAAAGCATGGCGGTGCGCGACGTCGCGATCTCGGGCGGTGGGCCGGCCGAGCAGAACGCGGCCGTCGTCCAGGTCGCATCGGGACAGCGCACGGCCCCTGCATCTACACCGCCGCCGGTCCAGGTAGCGGCGCCGCCACCACAGCCGCAGCCCGTCGTCGTGCCGGCGTCGGCGCCGCCTCCCGCCTGGCCGACGACACCGCAGCCGCCCTCGGTGGAAACGCCGGTCGCCCATAGCGGCAAAGGAAGAGGGGTCACCGTGGCCTCGCTCGCCTCCGGAAGCGTGCCGCCGGCAGCGACATCCGCGCTTGCCGGCAGCGGCTTCTATGTGCAGACAGGGGCCTTCTCGACGATGGAGAATGCCGAGCGTCAGCGCGGCGCCGTGCGCAGCTACGGCGCGTCGGAGGTTTCCCAGGCATCGGCCGGCGGACGCGACGTCTGGCGGGTGCGGCTGGGGCCCTACACGACCGCGGATGCCGCCGGCATCGTCGCCGACAGGTTGAAGCGGTCCGGCTATGGAGACGCCCGTGTCGTATCTGAATGATCTCCTGCGCCCCCTGACGGCAATCCTCGTCGCGGCCAGCGTCGCCGGCGCCCCGCTCTGCGCCCTCGCGCAAAGCGAGCAGCCGCCCAAGCGGCAGAACCAGCAGCAGCAACAGAAGCCGCCGGCCAAGCCGCGCACCACGACGACCCCGGCCAAGCCCACGGCGCCGTCGGCCGCCGCCAAGACCGAGGCGCTGCCGCCCTCGCAAGTCGGCATCGGCACGCTCGCCAAGCAGGCCTTCATGGTCGATCCGCAGACCTCGACGGTGCTGCTGTTCAAGGATGCCGACAAGCCGATGCATCCCTCGTCGATGGCGAAGATGATGACGATCTACATCGCCTTCGAGGAGATCAATGCCGGCC
>JAEWIV010000187.1 GCA_023386865.1 Pseudomonadota bacterium | reverse complement strand
GGCTTCACGTCGACCGCGCGGATCTTGCTGTGCCCGCGCTCCTGCAGCACGCGCACCAGATGGCCGCCGATGAAGCCACCCGCTCCGGTGACTACCACGAGATCGTTCTTGGACATTGACCAGCCTTTCAACGCGAAGAGAGGGCTTTTATCCGATTTTTCAAAGACTTGCGAGGCAGCCTGCGGACGCATCCGCCGATTGGCCGGCGCGGGGTGCTCGTTTGCTCGCCTCGCGCCTTGACGTCAAGTCACTCAATGACGCGGCAACATTACGGCGTTCCCCGCCGCGACGGACCGCCGGTGCCGGGGAAATCGGTGGTCGATGCCAAAAAACTCACTTATACCAGCCACATAGGCCTCATTGGCCGTCCAGGCAACGTGCTGGCCGACATCACCCCCGTCATCCTGACCTACAACGAAGCCGCCAACATCGGCCGCTCGCTCGAGCGCCTGACGTGGGCGCGCGAGGTCGTGATCGTCGACAGCAACTCGACGGACGAAACGCTGGCGATCGCCGCCCGCTTTCCCAACGTCCGGGTGGTCTCGCGTCCGTTCGATACCCACGCCGAGCAATGGCGCTTCGCCGTAGGGGAGACCGGCATCGTGAGCGGCTGGATACTGCGGCTGGATGCCGACTACATGGTCGAGCCGGCCCTGCGCGACGAGATCGCGGCCCTGGCGCCCGCCGCGGACACGGCGGCCTACGAGATCGCCTTCACCTATTGCATCGATGGCCGGCCGTTGCGGGCCTCGCTCTATCCCGCGCTGCCGGTCCTGTTCCGGCGTGGCCATGCCCGGTTCGTCCAGGACGGCCACACCGAGAAGCTCCGCATCGAGGGGCCGATCCTGAAGCTCGTCAACCGGCTGCTCCACGACGACCGCAAGAGTGTCGAGCGCTGGCTGCAGTCGCAATCGCGCTATCAGGCGCAGGAAGCCGACAAGCTCACGAGCCGGCCGTGGTCAGATCTGGGCTGGCCCGACCGCCTGCGCCGCACGCGCTTGCTGGGTCCGATCGCCGTCGCCGTGCACTGCCTGTTCGTGAAAGGCCTGATATTCGACGGGACGGCCGGGCTTCTCTATACAGCCCAGCGCGTGACCGCCGACCTGATCCTGTCCATGCAGCTGCTGCGCCGCGACCTCGATCGATGAGCTACGTCCTCGGGCTCAACGCCTATCACGCCGACGCCGCAGCCTGCCTGGTGAAGGACGGTACCCTGGTCGCGGCCGTCGAGGAGGAACGCTTCCGCCGCATCAAGCATTGGGGCGGCCTCCCGAGCGAATCGATCCGCTACTGCCTGGCCGAGGCCGGCATCGCGCTGAGCGATGTCGAGCACGTCGCCGTCAACAGCGACAACCGCGCCAACCGCTGGCGCAAGCTGAGCTATGCCCTGACATCGGGCGTCAGCCCGTCCTACGTGCTGAGCCGCCTGCGCCAGCGCGGCGAGCGCGCCGACATCGCGGGCCATCTCAGGAAAGCGCTGCCCGACCAGGAGTTCCGCGGCACCGTGCACGCTGTCGAGCATCATCTCTGTCATCTCGCCTCGGCCTTCCTGGTGTCGCCCTACGACAGGGCCGTGGCGGTGTCGGTCGACGGCTTCGGCGACTTCTCGTCGGCAGCTTGGGGGCTGGGCGATGGCGGCAGCCTCGGCATCGACGGCCGCGTCTACTTTCCTCATTCGCTCGGCGTGTTCTACGAGGCGTTGACTCAGTTCATCGGCTTCCCGCACTACGGCGACGAATACAAGGTGATGGGGCTCGCTCCCTATGGCGAGCCGCGCCTGGTCGATGTCATGAAGCAAATCGTCAGGACGAAGGACGACGGCACCTTCGAGCTCGACTTGCGATTCTTCCGTCATGCCTCGGGCGAAGGCGCCGGCTATCAGGTGAAGGACGGCATTCCGTCGGGCGGTCGGCTGTGGAGCGACGCACTCGCCAGGCTGCTCGGGCCGGCACGCGATCCGGCGGCGCCGCTGGAGGATCGCCATCGCGACATCGCGCGGTCGGCTCAGGTCACCTACGAGAACGCCTTCTTCAACCTGCTGGGTGCCCTGCACCGCCGTTACGGCACCGATGCCGTCGTGCTGGCGGGCGGCTGCGCCTACAACTCGGTGGCCAACGGCAAGGTGCCGGAGCGCACGCCGTTCAAGAAACTCTATGTCCAGTCGGCCGGCGGCGATGCCGGCGGAGCGATCGGCGCGGCCTTCGCCACCTGGCACAGGCTGGGCGGCGCCGGAGCCCGGCGTCACTTCGTCATGGACCACGCCTATTGGGGCCCATCGGCGACGCCTGAGCAGATCGCCGCCGCCGTGGCCGCGCGCCGCGCCGACTTCGATGCGGCGGGCTGCACCATCGAACGCATCGCCGACGAGGCGACCTTGTGCAAGCGAACCGCCGAGGCGATCTCGCTCGGCAAGGTGATCGGCTGGTTCCAGGGCCGTCTCGAATGGGGACCGCGGGCGCTCGGCAACCGCTCGATCCTGGGGGATCCGCGGCGGGCCGACATGAAGGACATCCTCAACATCAAGATCAAGCGCCGCGAGTCGTTCCGGCCGTTCGCGCCGTCGGTCCTGCGCGAGGCGGTGCCGGAGTGGTTCGAGACCGACGGCGACGTGCCCTTCATGATGCAGGTCTTCAGGATCCGCGAGGCCAGGCGCAAGGAAATCCCGGCGGTCAGCCACGTCGACGGCAGCGGCCGTCTGCAGACCGTCACCTGGGCGGGCAACCCGCGCTATGCCCGGCTGATTCAGTCGTTCCGCGACATCACCGGCGTGCCCATGGTGCTGAACACCAGCTTCAACGAGAACGAGCCGATGGTTTGCCGGCCCGAGGAAGCCATCGACTGCTTCCTGCGGACCAAGATGGACGTTCTCGTCCTGGGTGATACCCTGATCCAGCGATGATCTCGTTCACCGTCAACGGCCAACCGGCCCGCGTGGACGTCGAGGCCGACAAGCCGCTTCTATGGGTCCTGCGCGAGGACCTCAACATCACGGGCCCCAAGTACGGGTGCGGTGTCGCATCGTGCGGCGCCTGCACCGTGCATGTCGACGGCGTGGCGGTGCGGTCATGCTCGATGGCGGCGTCCGACGTCGAGGGCAAGGCGGTCGTCACCATCGAAGGATTGTCGCTGGGCACGCTGAATGCCGTGCAGAAGGCCTGGATCGAGGAGCAGGTGCCTCAGTGCGGCTATTGCCAGCCGGGCTTCATCATGTCGGCGATGGCGCTCCTCAAGGCCAATCCCAAGCCGACCGACCAGGACATCGACGAGGTCCTGTCCAACATCTGCCGCTGCGGCACCTACAGCGCCATCCGACGCGCCGTGCATCGCGCCGCCGCCCTGATGGCGGGCGCGACGTGAAGAAGTGGACCCGACGCCTGGCGATCATCGGCGGCGTCGCCGGCAGCGGGCTGCTGGGCGTCGGCTTCTGGTTTGCCCGCGAGCGGGATCGCCTGGGCGATCGTGGATTGTTCAACGTCAAGCCGAACGAAGCCGGCCTCAGCGGCTGGGTCAAGATCACACGCGACAGCAACGTGGTCGTTGCCGTGCCGCGCGCCGAGATGGGGCAGGGCGTGCAGACGGCGCTCGCCATGCTCGTCGCCGAGGAGATGGATGCGCGCTGGAATCAGATGCGCGTCGAGGACCCGCCCGAGCATGGTGTCTACCGCAACGTCGACATCCTGATCGACGGCCTGCCGTTCTCCCCCGAGGAAGAGGGCACCGTCGTCGACATCGCGCATTGGATGTCGGGCAAGCTCGGCGGCGTCTTGGGCGTGCTGGCGACCGGCGGCTCGACCAGCGTGCGCGATGCCTGGCATCCCATGCGCGTGGCGGGCGCGGTGGCGCGCGACCTGCTGCTGCGCGCGGCGAGCCGCAGGGTGTCGTTGCCGGTCAGCGAGCTCGTCGTCGTGGACGGCGAGGTGCGGCGCAAGAGCGGCGCCCGCGTCGCCGCCTTCGGCGATCTGGTCGACCACATCGGGGGCCTGTCGTCCATGCCGGCGCCGCCGCTCAAGAAGCCGTCGGAATTCAAGCTCATCGGCAAGCCGCTGCCTCGCCTCGACATCCCGGCAAAAGTGCTGGGCTCGGCGACTTTCGGCATCGACGTGCGTCGACCCGACCTTCTCTATGCCGCAGTGCTGAACGCACCGACCTTCGGCGGCTCGGCAGCGGGCTTCAAGGTGGTCGGCGGCCTGCCCAAGGGCGTGGAGACCGTGATCATCGTCCCAGGCGGCATCGCCGCCATCGGCAGGAGCTGGTGGCGTGCCAACAAGCTGCTCGAGGAAGGCATCGAGGTGCAGTGGCGGCCCGGGCCGGAGCCCGACCTCGACAGCGCCACGCTGTGGCGGCGCTACGACGGCCTGCTGCAGGATGGCAAGCCGGCGCTGGTGCGAACGCTCGGCCAGGAAAGGAAGCTGCCGGCGACGCGGCCGGTCGAGGCGGTCTACCGAGCGCCTTATCTGGCGCACACCACGATGGAGCCGATGAACTGCACGGCGCAGATCATTCGGCAGGGCGACAAGGACGGCGTCGAGGTCTGGATGCCCAACCAGTCTCCGACACTCATGAAACTGATCGCCGGCGATACCGCCAACGTGCCGCAAGCCCAGGTCACGATCCACACGACATTCCTGGGTGGCGGCTTCGGGCGGCGCGCCGAGGTCGACCTCGTTCGCCAGGCCGTGACCTGCGCCATGGCGATGCCCGGGCGGCCGGTGCAGGTCCTGTGGTCGCGCGAGCAGGACGTGCGCCACGACTACTATCGGCCGATGGCGCTGGCCCGTTGGCGCGCCGAGCTCGACATGTCGGGGGCGGCGCCGAAGCTGGCGAGCGTCGCCAAGCGGCAGGTGGCACAGTCACCGACCGACCAGTTCCCGGCACGCGTGATCGGCCTGCCACCGCAGGGAAAACCGGAGGGCAACGCCGTCGAGAACCCGCCCTACGCCTTTCCGTTCTACAGGCTGGAGGCCGTGGTCGCCGACGGTTCGGTGCCGGTGGGCTTCTGGCGCTCGGTGGGCCACTCGCACACCGCCTTCTTCGACGAAAGCTTCGTGGACGAGATCGCGGCCGCGTTGAAGAAGGACCCGGTCGATCTCCGTCGCGAGCTGCTGGCCGGCAAGCCACGCCATCTGAGGGTGCTGGAGACGGCGGCCAAGGAGGCCGGGTGGGGCGAGCCGTTGCCTCCCGGTCGAGGCCGCGGCATCGCCTTGCGCGCCTCGTTCGGCTCGATCGTGGCCCAGGTTGCCGAGGTGAACGTGACCGACGGCAAGACACTGCAGGTCGAACGTGTCATCTGCGCCATCGACTGCGGCCCGGCGATCAATCCCGCCATCGTGCGGGCCCAGATGGAGAGCGGCATCATCTATGGGCTCTCGGCCGCGCTCTATGGCGAGATCACCCTCGCCAACGGCGGCGTCGAGCAGTCGAACTTTCCCGACTACGATGCCGTGCGCCTGGCCGATGCACCGGCGATGACCGTGCATCTCGTCGACACCGGCTCAGCCTTCGTCGGCGGCGTCGGCGAACCCGGCACGCCACCGATTGCGCCCGCCGTCGCCAATGCGATCTTCGCCGCCACGGGCAAGCGGCTGCGCGAGCTGCCGCTGCGGCTCTGACCCTTCCGGACCGTGCTCAGCGCGGCATCTTGCGTCGCCAGCGCAGCGTGTCCTCGATCTGGGCGACGAGATCTCGTCTCGGCGACCAGCCGAGCTCGCGCCTGGCCTTGACGATATCGCCAACCAGCTTCGGCGAATCGCCGGGGCGGCGTGGCCCGACCACGTGCGGTACGGGTCTGCCGACAACGCGGCCGGTCTCGGCGATCACCTGGCGTACGCTGTAGCCGCTGCCGCTGCCGAGGTTGAACGCCTCGTGGCCCGCCGGTCGGCCGTCGAGCCAGGCAAGGGCGCGCAGGTGCGCCTCGGCGAGGTCGCTCACATGGACGAAGTCGCGAATGCAGGAGCCGTCGGGCGTCGCATAGTCGGCGCCGAGCAGGGTGAGGGAGGGGCCGAGATCGAGGGCGGCATCGACCGCCAGCGGCAGCAGATGGGTCTCGGGATCGTGCGCCTCGCCGATCGCCGCGCCGGGATCCGCGCCGGCGGCGTTGAAGTAGCGCAGGGATGCCGAGCGAAGTCCGCGGCCGGCGGCTTCGCCGAGCGCACGCTCGACCTGGGCCTTCGATTCCGCATAGGGGCTGAGGGGCGCGATCGGATGGGTCTCGGCCAGCAGGTTCGTCTGCGGTAGGCCGTACACGGCGCAGGAACTCGAGAAGACGAAAGCCCCGACATCGTGCCGCAGCGCTGCGTCGATCAGGGCGTGCGACTTGGCGACGTTGTTGTGGAGGTAGCGGTCGGGCTGCCGGACCGATTCGCCCACTTCTATGTACCCGGCGAGATGGATTACCGCGCTTGGCCGATGGCGCGCGAACACCTCGTCAAGCCGCGCCTCGTCGCCGATATCGCCGCGCTCCAGCGGGCCCCATTGCACGGCCCAGTCGTGGCCCTTTTCCAGCGTGTCGTAACAGACGGGCCTGTCACCGGCTTCGGCCAATGCCTTGCAGACGTGGCTGCCGATGTATCCCGCGCCGCCCGCGACCAGGACTGTGATCATTCAATGTCCCGGCATCTCATGCGAGCTCGCAAGCCCTTCAAATCGCCCTCCTGCGCCGAAGCCTCAAAGGACACCCCGCTTCGCGCTCAGCTCGAGAAGCCGTCCCGCGAAGCGCGTCGGCGCGAAGCAGGATGGTGCCGGGTGAGGGATTTGAACCCCCGACCTTCGGTTTACAAAACCGCTGCACTACCGCTGTGCTAACCCGGCGTTGCGTGCCCTTTTAGGGTTTTCCGTCGCTTTGGCCAAGACGGCGCTTGCTCGGGAGAGGTCGCGAGGAACCTCCCGCGTCCAGAACGCTTATCCACCTCATCGTTACACGAGGTCCTTTCAAGAGGCAGAAAACCGATGACCGTGGAACCTGCGGCCCTCGACAAGGCCACCCTCGGCCTACATCCCCTCGAACAGTACGAGCCGCTTATCGGAGCGGCGGCGGCCGGCCGGATATTCAAGAAGGCCGACCAGTTGCGCGATAGCCACGTCATCCATGTCAATTCGACGTTCTATGGCGGCGGAGTCACCGAGATCCTGACCCCGCTCACCCTGATGATGAACGCGCTCGGGATCGAAACCGGTTGGCGTCAGATCCAGGGCACGCCGGCGTTCTTCGGCTGCACCAAGAAGCTGCACAACGCGCTGCAGGGCGAAAAGGTCGAGATCACGGATGCCGAGAAGGCGGTCTACGAGCAGGTCGTGTTCGAGAATGCCACCAGGCTTCACTTGTCGGGCTGCGATGCCGTCGTCGTGCACGATCCGCAACCCCTGCCGCTGATTCGGCACTACGCGGACCGGGCGATGCCTTGGCTGTGGCAATGCCACATCGATCTTTCGGCCCCCGACCAGGCCGCCTGGAACTATCTGCGAGGGTTCGTCGACGCCTACGATGCCGCAGTCTTCTCGCTGCCGGAGTACGCCCGCGACCTCGACATCGTGCAGCTCTTCTTCACGCCGGCGATAAATCCCTTCTCCGCCAAGAACGCCGAATTGTCGGACGCCGAGATCGACCAGTGCCTGATGCGTCACCGGATTCCGACGAATCGCCCGCTGGTGACGCAAATTTCCCGCTTCGATCGCTGGAAGGATCCGATGGGCGTCATCGAGGCGTTCCGCAAGGCACGCGAGACTGTCGACTGCACGCTGGTCCTCGTCGGCAACACGGCGACCGACGACCCGGAAGGCGACGTCATCCTGAAAACGATCAAGGCCTCGATCGACGAGCGCATCATCGTGATCACGGTCGACGATCCGGTGCTGGTGAACGCCTTGCAGCGTCGGGCAGCCGTCGTCCTGCAGAAATCCACTCGCGAAGGATTCGGGCTCACCGTCACCGAAGCGATGTGGAAGGGGGCCGCGGTGATCGGCGGCGATGTCGGCGGCATCCGCCGCCAGATCCGTGACGGCGAAAACGGCTTCCTGGTCGACTCCGTCGACAAGGCGGCGGAACGGATCGTGCAGCTGTTGCAGGATCGCGATCTGCGGCGACGGCTCGGGACCGCGGCGCGCGAGACCGTGCGCGAGAATTTCCTGATGAGCCGCCTGCTCGAAGATTGGCTCGACCTGCTCGCCGGCTACCGGCGGCCCTGAGCGCTCGCCGTCATGCGCATCGCCCAGATCGCGCCCTTGGCCGAAAGCGTTCCGCCCAAGCTCTACGGCGGCACCGAACGCGTCGTCGCGTGGCTGATCGACGAGCTGGTCGAGCTCGGCCACGACGTCACGCTGTTCGCCAGCGGCGATTCCCGGACGCGCGCCCGGCTCGAGCCGGTCTGGCCCTACGCCTTCCGTCTCGGCCGGCCGCGCACCGACCCGGTCGCCGTGCAAGCGGTCTTGCTCGAAAGCATGGCCGCGCACGCCGCGGAGTTCGATGTCGTCCATTGCCATGTCGACTGGCTGCACCTGCCGCTGCTCACCCGCGCCGGCGTGCCCTTCCTCACGACTTTCCATGGGCGCCTGGATATCGCCGGGCTGCCGGACGTCGTGCGCCGCTTTCCCGGCGCTCCCTTCGTGTCGATCTCGCATAACCAGAAGCTGCCGCTCCCCGGCGCCAACTGGCTGGGCACCGTCTATCACGGGCTCCCGGCCGACTCTCTGCAGGGCCGTTTCGAGCCGGGCTCCTACCTGGCTTTCCTCGGTCGGCTGACGAAGGAGAAGGGGCCGGAAGCGGCCATTCGGATCGCGCGCGCGGCGGGGATGCCGCTGCGCATCGCCGCCAAGGTGCCCAAGGGCGAGCGCGGCTACTTCAAGCAGCAGCTCGAGCCTCTGATCGATGGCCGGGAAGTCCAGCTCACGGGCGAGGTCAACGACCAGACAAAGGAGAAATTCCTGAGCGAGGCGGCGGCATTGCTCTTCCCCATCGACTGGCCCGAACCGTTTGGCCTGGTGATGATCGAGGCGATGGCCTGCGGCACGCCGGTCATCGCCTTTCGCCACGGCTCGGTGCCGGAGGTGATCGACGAGGGCGTGACGGGCTTCGTCGTCGACGACGAGGAGGGAGCCGTACGTGCGATCGGGCGCCTGGGCGAGATCGACCGGCGCGAGGTGCGGGCCTGCTTCGAGCGCCGGTTCACCGCCCGGCGGATGGCCAGCGACTATGTTGCGCTCTACGAAGACCTGGTGCGCCGCCGCGCCCATTCGTAGGCTGCGACGGCGGCGGCGTTGGAGACGTTGAGGGCGGCAAGCTGGGCGTTGGTCGGAATCGTCACGAGCCGGTCGCATTTCTCGGCTGTCAGTCGGCGTAGGCCTTCGCCTTCGGCTCCCAGGACGATGCCGGCGCGTCCGCCTAGGTCGAGTTCGTCGATCGCGACGTCACCGCGCTCGTCCAGCCCGTACAGCCAGAAACCCGCTTCCTTCAATTGCTCCAGCGCGCGCGCCAGGTTCACGGCGCGCACCAGGGGGACGATCTCCAGCGCCCCCGATGCCGCCTTGGCCAGCACGCCGGTATCGGCCGGCGCATGACGCTCGGTGACGATCAGCCCGGCCACGCCGAAAGCGGCGGCGGTGCGCAAGATGGCGCCGACATTGTGCGGATCGGTGACCTGGTCGAGGGCGAGGACGAGGGCGTGGTCGCCGCAACGGGCCAGGACATCCTCGAGTCCCGACTCCTCCAGGGGAGCTACCAAGGCGGCAAGGCCTTGGTGCACGGCGCCGGCGGGCAGGCGGTGGCCGAGATCGTCGCGGGACATGAGCTCGACCTTGCTTCCGAGCTCGGCGGCATGGCGCTCGGCGGCCTCCCTGGTTGCCAGGATGCGCTCGATCCGACGCTCGGGATTGGCGAGGGCGGCCAGCACGGCATGGCGGCCGTAAAGCCACACCGGCTGATGCCCCCCTTTCTGCTGCCGTTCGCGGGGCGGCCGGTTGGGTCGGTGCGGTCGGGAGCGCATAGATGCTTCTATAAGGGGATTTGCCCTTGACGTAACCCATTGGATTTGCGAGCAACGCGCGCCCGTTTCACGGGCTGAACAGGCTTATCTCGCGCCGCGTTTGCCGCAGGTTCGGAGGGGTGGCCGAGCGGTCAATGGCAGCAGACTGTAAATCTGCCGACTTCGCGTCTACGAAGGTTCGAATCCTTCCCCCTCCACCAACGGCCC
>JAEWIV010000186.1 GCA_023386865.1 Pseudomonadota bacterium | reverse complement strand
CCCCCCCCCCCCCCCCCCCCCCCCGCCGGCCCCCCGGCCCCCCCCGCGGTCCACAAGAGCATGAGGAAGAACGCAGAATGACGGTCACCATCAAGGCGAAGGCGCTGGAGGCTTTCGTCGCGGATATCTTTGCCTCGGCGGGGTGCTCGGCGGAGGAAGGCGGCCGCATCGGCCGCTACCTGGTGAGCGCCAATCTGTCGGGCCACGACAGCCATGGCGTGGTGCGCGTGCCGCGCTATGCCGCGCAGAAGAAGAACGGCACGGTCGGGGCCGACGTCACGGTCGAGGTCGTCGTCGACACGCCGGTGATCGCCGTGGTCGACGGCAAGTACGGCTTCGGCCAGACCGTGACGCCGCAGGCTGTCCGCATCGGCATCGACAAATGCCGCAAGAGCGGCCTCTCCGCGGTGACGTTGCGCAACGCCGGCCATGTCGGCCGTGTCGGCGACTGGGGCGAGATGGCGGCGGCGGCGGGGCTGGTCTCGATCCACTTCGTCAACGCCTCGGGCAGCGTGCTGGTGGCGCCCTTTGGCGGTGTCGAGCGCCGCTTCTCGACCGCGCCATATTGCGTCGGCGTCCCGCGGCCGGGGCAGGATCCGCTGGTGCTCGACTTCGCCACCTCGATCGTTGCCGAAGGCAAGGTCCTGGTGGCGAGCCAGGGCGGCAAGAAGGTGCCGGACGGTGCGCTCGTGGGCCCCGACGGCAAGCCCAGCAGCGACCCGCATCTGCTCTACGGCGACTACACGCCGACCGGTCCGCGCGACCATAGCAAGGGCACCGGCGCCATCCAGGCCTTCGGCGACCACAAGGGCTCGGGCCTCGCCTTCATGTGCGAGCTTCTGGGCGGCTCCCTGTCGGGCAACGGCGCCACCGATCCCGAGCGTGGCCGTTTTGCCAATGGCATGCTGTCCTTCTATGTCGACCCCAAGGTGCTCGATCCGGCGGGCTTCTTCCCCAAGGACATCGCCAGGTACGTCGACTTCGTGAAGAGCTCCAAGCCCGGAGCCGCGGGCAGCGAGATCCTGCTGCCCGGCGAGCCCGAGGCGCGCATGCGCGCCAAGCGGCTGGCCGAAGGCGTGCCGCTGCCCGACGACACCTGGGCCGCCATCGTCGAGACGGCGCGCTCGGTCGGGCTCGAGGAGCGCCGCATCCAGCAGGCGACCATGTAGTGCAGGCTATCTCTGGCGGGCGATCAGTTCAGCCGTCGGCGTCACGCTGATCGACCGGTTGGTCAAGAGTCCGCCCCACACCCAGTTGTGGTGGCGGATGACGTCGCGTGCGGCCAAGTGCGGTCGATCGCTCACAGTGTGGGCGTCGCTTACGACCGCGACATGGTAGTCGTGCGATACGGCCGAGCGCACGGTGGCATCGACGCAGAAGTCGGTGGCCCATCCGGCGATGAGCAGGCGGCGTGGCCCGACCTGCTGCAGGTCCGTGTGCAGGGACGTAGCGGCAAAGGCGTCGTTCAACGTCTTCTCGACGACGAGATCGTCCGGCCGGCGGTCGAGCTCGGGGAGAAATGCCCAACCGGGCTCATGCGGCGCGAAGCCGTCCCCGGCCCCGCCGCAATGCCTGATCCAGACGGCGGTGCCGCCGCGTGCGCGTACATCGGCAGCGACGGCGTTGATTCGCCGGACGACGTCGTTCAGGTCGTGCTTGGGCGGGCCGTCGAGCAGGCCGACCTGCATGTCCACGACCACCAGGGCGTCGCACGCCATCCTACCGGCCGGGCCTCTTCTTCAGCCGGTCGATGGCGCCGGCGACCGGATCGATGAAAGCCTGGGTGGCGACGTAGTCCTCGCGCAGCATGCGGCGCAGCGCCTGGATGCGCGCGCTGCTCGCCACCATCCCGGTGGCGACTTCGAGCTGATAGGGATCCATGTCCCAGAGCCGGATCACCAGCACCTCGTAGCCGAGATCCAGCGCCCGATCGATCTGCCCGCGCAGGTCGTCGACCAGCTGATGGTCCGTCCATTCGGGGTGGCGCAGCACCCGGCCGGTGAAGCCGATCCACTTGAAACGCGGCTCCTTCTGGGGTGCGGGACCCAGCCGGTCGGTGCCGGGATCGGCCAGGCCCCAGTGCAGCGAGCCGTAGACCATGGCCCAGTCGAAATCGTGCATCAGCCAGACGGTGCGGTCGGGGTTGGACTCGCGTTCCATGCGCTGGATGGCGCCCTCCCAGGCACTGTCCAGCCCGCGCAGGGGCGCGATGCTCCAGACGTTGTAGCCGAAGAGTGCCACGGTCAGGCCGGCCAGCGCCGCCAGCCCCCGGCGGCCATGGCGCCGACGCTCGCGCACCGCGACCAGCACCACTGCCCAACCGACAGTGAGCCAGGCCATGACATTGATCTGCATCTGTGGGTCTTGCGGCTGGGAGTACAGGTTGAAAACCTCGCCGGCCACGAAGGTGACGCCGAAGATCGCCGAGACGGCGCGCGAGCGCGGATCGTCCCAGTGGCGCCACAGGAAAGGCAGCGCGAAGAAGGCCACGGCCAGCATCCAGATCGTCGCGATCCAGCGCCAGATGTCCCAACCCGGGATGCCGGGGATTGCGGCCACGCCCGCGCCCAGCAGGTAGGCGACCATGCCGTCCCACATGTAGCCGACCTTGGCCCAGGTGAAACCGGCCCACACCGAACGCACTGCCTTGCCGGTCCAGATCAGCTCGATGGGACCGACGGCGCCCTCGTGGTCCCGCCAGCCCCAGGCGACGGCGGCGGCGGTCGCCGCCATGCCGACGAGGAACAGGGCGATCCAGGCAAACCGCCAGGCCATGCGCTTCTCGCACACCCACAGCGCCACCAGCATGGCAGGCAGGGTAGGGAACATCAGCCGCCATTCCATCAGCCAGGCGAGCGAGAACAGCACCGATACCGTGAGCACGCGCGGCGCCGTCGGCTTGGCGAGCCAGATGGCGCCCAGGGCCATGGCCGCCAGCAGCACGGTGTAGCTCGGCATGATGTCCTCGTTGATGATGGCGAG
The DNA here is from genome assembly GCA_023386865.1 of Pseudomonadota bacterium. Lineage (GTDB taxonomy): Bacteria > Pseudomonadota > Alphaproteobacteria > Reyranellales > Reyranellaceae > Reyranella. Next base: position 3,226 of record JAEWIV010000186.1, on the reverse strand, counting down.
GAACATCACGAAGCTGGAGGCGAGGTGGAACAGCGCCGCCAGCAGTGCCACCAGGCGATCGCCCGTCAGGGTGCGGACCAGCAGATAGATCACGCCGAGGCAAAGCGCGCAGCTCGCGGCGTTCAGGATGGTCATCTGCTTGCGCGGGTCGCCGGCGAACACCCCGACGAGGTCGAGCAGGCGGCAAAGCATGCCGTACAACGGATAGAACAGATAGTTCGCGGGATAGAGCGGCGCGTTGGCCGGATCCGTGACCCAGGCTTTGAGTTCCAGGCTCTTGAACAGGCCGTTGCCTGTCAGCCCGCCTTGGGCGTTGTCGAACCACAGGACGATGGCGGTCAGAAGCGCACCGCCGCCCAGCACCACGAGGGCGAGATCGAACAGGAGGCCTGGGACCAGGGAGCGGCGCGCAGTGGTGGGGACGGCAAAGACCAAGGACGGGACGGCGTGTTCGGTTGGCTCGACAGGACAGTCGCCTGTCGGCGCGCATTATACAAGCCATCCGTGGCCCATCGGGCCTGCCAGTTCTCCCGCCGGTCCGCCGCATAGACGGCAGCCGTGGCTGCATGAGCCTGACGACAAGTTGGGCGTCGCGCACGGCGCTCGCTGAGCGGACTGCGACCAACGGCTATGGGTCACGAATTTCCAATTGATGCGAGCACCTGCTGCACACAGGATGCACTGCAACAACCGTGGCGAGAGTTCGGCTGCGGTGAACGCAATCAAATCGAGATGGCGCGCCTACCGGGCATTGGCAGTCGGGGGAAGGGGGGAATTTGCTGACGCTGCAACCTTCGGCGCCGGTCGCCCACCACGAACAAGTCACCCGCGCCGGGGTCGCCGACCATTGTCAGCCTGTTTCGCTGACGGGCCGGATTGCCCAGCTTTCGGGGCTGCTCCGACAAAACGAGGAGCTCCGGCAGCGACTGGAAGCAGCCTTGCGGCGGTCGACCGAAGACGCGGAGCTTCAGCTTCGCCGGCTGGGGGCGGACCTGCACGATGGACCGGCCCAGTTGCTGGCGCTCGCGCTTCTCAAGCTCGACCTGCTTCCCGAAGGCAGCCCGGAAAGCCTGGGCGAACGCGAGATGATCCGCAGTGTCCTGCAGGACGCCATGTCGGAAATTCGTGACATCTCCGCCGGCCTCGCCCTTCCAACGATCGACAAGCTGTCGCTCACGCAGGCGCTGATCGTCGTTGCCGCAGAGCACGAGCGCCGGACATCGACCCGGGTATCGTGCGAGTTTCCTACCGGCTCCATCGACCTTTCGCACGCCATCAAGCTCTGCCTTTGCCGGTTCGTGCAGGAAGGTCTCAGCAACGCATTCAAGCACGCCGGCGGTATCGGACAGACCGTATCGGCAAGCTGGTCCGACACGACGATCGAAGTCTCCGTCAGCGATTCGGGGCCGGGTTTCAGTCCGCCACGCGGACAAGGAAAGCGCCCATCTCTTGGATTGATCGGGTTGCGCAACAGGCTCGAGAGCCTTGGCGGCACCTTGACGATCCATGGCCAGGTCGGTGGAGGCACACGCCTGGCAGCGTTCTTACCAGTCAGCGTAGGGAGGAAGTAACGTGCAGCCTAAAATCCGCGTGGTCTTGATCGACGATCATCCACTGTTGCGGGAGGGCGTGGCCTCTTCGCTGCAGCGCTCTGCCGACATCGAAGTGGTCGCCCAGGGTGCATCGGCGGACGAAGCTGCTGAGATCGCGCGAACCACCACGCCCGATGTCGTCCTGCTCGACGTCAGCATACCGGGCGGCGGCTTGAACGCGCTGAAGGCGATCGTTGCGAACTCGCCGAGAACGCGGGTGATGATGCTGACGGTGTCGGTCGACAAGACCGACGTTCTCGAAGCGCTGCGCCTGGGAGCGCGCGCCTATGTCGTCAAGGGAGTGAGCGGTCGAGAGCTCGTGCAGGCGCTGCGCGCCGTGATCGGTGGCGAGCGCTACCTCTCGCCCGCGCTGGGAGCGATGCTTCTGACCGACGTCGACCGGACGGCGGCGGAATCGGAAGCGCCCACGTTCAAGCATTTGAACAGCCGCGAAACCGCCATTCTCTCGCTGGTCGCTCAGGGTCTGAGCAACAAGGAGATCGCCGCACGCCTGCTCCTCAGCGACAAGACCATCAAGCACTATCTGACGAGCGTCTTTCAGAAGCTGCACGTCCGCAGCCGGGTGGAAGCGGTTCTGCTGATGAAGAAGATCTCGGCCGGGCCCAGCCCGGGCGCACAACCAGCGTTTACCCGGCGGCCGGCGGTTGGGTCGCGTCCATCCGCGACGGTCCAGGGGTCTTAAGACCTTGGTCTGAATCGCGCCGGACCTCAGTCCCGCAGATCACTGGACCTTCACCCGTACATCATCAGCCCCCGCCAGCCCTAAGCTCCGGTCACGAATAGTGTGATCGAATCAAACGAGGGAGCTTCCCATGGTCAGTTACATCAAGAGCGATCTCGAGTTCATTCTCGAGCAGATCAAGATCGCCGAGGCGCACGCAGCGGGTCAGCCGCTGTTCGGCCCGAACGGCCTGGTGCCGGCCTACAACCTTTCCATGGGTCTCCGCACGGTCGATGGCAGCTACAACCACCTGCTGCCCGGCCAGGAAAAGTGGGGCGCGGGCGACAGCGAGTTCCCGGCGCTGCTGGACCCCGCTTACAGGCCGGCGGACGGCACCAGCTTCGATCCGGATGGTCCCGGGCCGGCTCCTGCGATTCCGACGGCGCCCAACTACAATCCCTCGAACAATCCCGGCTCGCTGGTGTTCGATTCGAGCCTGCGCACGATCTCCAACCTGATCGTCGACCAGACGCTGGGCAATCCGGCCGCGATCCTTACCGCGTTGAACCGTGCGGGCTCGGCCAACCCGATGACCGATCTTGCCTCGGTGACCTCGATCTATCAGGCCTTCAAGCCGGCTTCCGACGCGGAATATCAGGCGCGCGTGGTGATGCAGAACGCCAAGGCCGCCGCGGATGCAGAGGGTGACGGCGATCCGTTGACGCCGCCCAGCCAGGCGGAACTGGACGCCATCGCCGCGTTCGAGCAGGCGCAGGCGGCCCATGATGCCACCGTGTCGGCCCTCGAGGCTGCCCGCGTGGTGCGCGACGCGGCGCTCGAGCCGTTCGGCATCGCCATGGATGGGGACAATGTCTATCTGCCCGCCGTGGCGCCTGACGAGGGACTGTCGGCGCCGTTCAACTCGTGGTTCACGCTGTTCGGCCAGTTCTTC
>JAEWIV010000105.1 GCA_023386865.1 Pseudomonadota bacterium | reverse complement strand
GCTGCCGACCTGCGCGCTCGGGCAAGTCGGCAGCTATCCGAGGTACAGCGTCCATCAAATCACGTAGTCGTAGTGACGGCAGACCGCTCGGCGTCGCGGGCGAGTCGCCGCGCCAGCTCGGCAGCGTCCCGCGGCATCACGCGACCCGCCCTGACGGGCGGAGATAATGTTGCGGAGAAGCTGCCGAGCCCGCGCAAAACGGCCGCCCAGCACATGGCCGCAACATAACCCGCCACGCAACATAATCAGTCTTATGTGCAGTTGAACATAAGACTGACGCCGCTACCGGCGAGCATGGCGACCTTTTAGACCGCATCGCGCTGAGCCGCGGTCTCGACCGGCTGCGCGACATCCTCGAGGAGGCACGCTCGTTCCTCGCCATGCCTCGTGGCCCAGTGCCACGGCAGGACCGCCTTCCAGCGCCGCGTGGTTCGCCCGAGTCGGCGCGCCGTCTCTATGCCATGTCCAAGCCGATCGCGGGCACACTTGCGGAAACCTACCTGTGCGGACGTGGTATCGTCACCATGGCGGCAGGCAACCCGTTGCGCTTCCATCCGCGCTGCTACTATCGCCCCGATGAGGACAGTCCGACGGAGACCTGGCCCGCTCTGATCGCCGCGGTCACCGATCTTGGCGGCAGGATCACCGGAGCGCATCGTACCTGGCTTGACCGGTCCGGTCAGGACAAGGCACCCATCGCCTCGCCAAGACGGGCCATGGGCCATCTCCTGGGGCACGGCGTCCGCTTTGGCGTGGTCGACGATGTGATGGCTGCCGGCGGAGGCATCGAGACCATGCTGTCGCTGCGTACGATCCTGCCGGCCTTGCCCATGGTCGCGGCCCTCTCTGCCAACCACTTGGCAGCCCTGCTCTTCCCACCGACATTGCGCCGTCTCTACGTCGCACGCGACCGCGACCCGGCCGGCGATGCCGCGATGGTTAGTCTGCACGATCGCGCCGCCGCCGCCGGCATCGAGACGCTTGGCCTGTCGCCCAGCTTCGACGACTTCAACGGGGATCTCCGCCGGCTGGGTATCGAAGACTTCTGGGCATCTGTGCGCCCGCAACTCATCCCGCAGGACGTCGAGCGCTTCGTGACCTCGGACATGACCGTGACGGGATGACGACGGGCACGGCAAATCGCTTCGTCCGTCGCCTTGATGCCCTTCGGATTGGAATAGGCCACGCCCCGACCTTCTAGAGGGCGATCGGACGGCAGTCAGCCCGGTCCCGCAACGGCGGGCCTGCGGCTTTCTTCCCCTGCCGGCTTTGCCGGCATTCCTCGCGAGACAAGAAAGCCTCGGCCCGCCGTCCTCCGCTGCGCTTCAGCCGCGAGCGGTGCAGGACCGGGCTGCCCACCGTCTGAGTGATCGCCACGAAGGCCGCGGTGGGCGCGGCCGATCCGAGAAAGGACATCACCATGGCGACCAACGACAATCCCGACTTCGAGCCCGTGCACGACACATCCCCGACCGATCATGTCCTCACCGAGCTCCAGCTCTTTGGCCATCGTCCCTTCCAGGACGAGCCCGACCCCCGGCCGCTACCCGAAGCCCAGACTATCGCGGGCGCCGTGGTCGACGTCTTCGACGCACTCGTCTCGACACTCATGGACACGCGCCTCGAACCCGATCTCGAGGACCTGCTGTGGTCGACGGTCAACCTGTTCCATCGCGGCGTCGAGCGCATCGAGCGCGAACTCGACGACAACGAGCGCGCACAGCATCGCAGCCAGCGGGAGCAGAACGGCTCGGAGGTCCGCTCGGTCGAACTCGAGAGTCTCATCGCGCAGGGGCTGACCTTGATCGAACGCCGCAATGCAATGGAGGTCTTCCGCGACCAAGCTGCCGATCGCTTCGAGGCTCACACCGGCTCGACCTGGCGGCCGCGCACCGGATCGATGGTCAATCACCGCGCACTTACCGCTGCCATGATCGACAGCCGGGAGTTCCTCGCTGCGCGGCGCCGGGCCGAGACCGAATTGCTCGTCCCCGCCGGACCGAAGATCGCCTTCACCGGTGGTGCCGACTTCAACGACCATCAGCTGATCTGGAGCACGCTCGACAAGGTCCGCGCCAAGCATCCCGACATGGTCCTGTTGCACGGCGGATCGCCAACAGGCGCCGAGCGCATCGCTGCGCGCTGGGCCGCCAGCCGCAAGGTCACGGACATCCCGTTCAAGCCGGACTGGACGCGCCACGCCAAGGCGGCACCGTTCAAGCGTAACGACCAGATCCTCGAGGTCCTGCCGATCGGAGTCATTGTCTTTCCGGGCTCGGGCATTCAGGAGAACCTCGCCGACAAGGCCAGGAAGCTCGGCATTCCCGTCTGGCGCTCCGGCTCGGGCGGCGCGTGAGCGCCGCCTTTCTGCCACGTTACCGTTCGAGTATAATTCGCGCGCCGAGGTGGTGGTGGAAGGCGCAGCCGTTCGACCTGTGTCACGGAGATCCACCATGGCGATCATCGGCCTTGTTCTCAGCATCTTCGGCCTCGGCACTATCTGCTGGCTGCTGTTCTCGCTGGCCGTCTACGCGCTTCCGTTCTTTGTCGGCATGACGATCGCCTTCGCCGCCTTCCATGGCGGTTCAGGCGTCGTGATTGCCTTTGCTGCCGGGGCGCTTGCTGCCGGCATCACGTTGGCGGTTGGGCGAATCGCTTTCACCGCCGTTCGTCCGCCCTTCATCCGCGCCATCATCGGACTGCTCTATGCCGTCCCGGCAGCCCTCGCGGGCTATCACCTGTCGTATGGTTTGGGAGGGTTCAGCATGACAGACGAGGGTTGGCGTGCGGCTTTTGCTTTCGTCGGCGCCGGTCTCATCGGTGTCACGGCCTTCTCGCGCATGGCACTGGTTGCCACGCCCGGCGGACCGGGCGGGGCTCTGGGAGCGTCGGCTTACTCGCCTTTGTGGTCGCGACAGCGCGAGCAGACGAGGGTGTAGCTCTCGCCATCCGAGTCATCGAACAGGTTGGCGATGGGCGCGGTGAAGGTCGGGTCGTCGAGCTTGAGGGAGAGGTAAGGCCTGCTCCCGTTCGACGCTTTAGATCAGGACGCCCCGATCTCAGTGCGATGCTAGAAGTTTCCGCGGCGCGGTGGCATTGCCGCCGTGACCGGGTCGGGGAAAGCGGTCCTCTTCCTACGCTACGGCTTCTCGCTCTTCGCCTGGTCGGCCGGCTCTCTTGCGCAGGACCTTGCGAGTCAGCCACGTCTTCTCCCGAGGATGCTGTTTGGCGCGGACCCCCGGCCTCTCCTTGGCTGATCTGGCCAGAGGGCGGCTACGCCTCGATCGCCTGAGCCGCAATAGCGTCGCTGAGACTTTCTTCCCCTGGGCTTCGCCCATTCCTCGCGAGGCAAGAAAGTCTCAGCGCCGCCATCCTCCGCTCTGCTCCGGCCCGCGAGCGGGTGCGTCGTCGATCGCCTCCGGCCTGCAGATCGCCATCGAGGCCGCGATGGTCGCGGGTTCGAAACAGCATGGAGAAGTGACATGGCTAACATCGGTTCCTTCAAGAAGTCCGGCAACGAGTACCAGGGCGAGATCGTCACCCTCAGTGTTCAGGCCAAGGGTGTCCGCATCGTTCCCGAGCCCAATCGGTCCAACGACAATGCCCCCAGCCACCGGGTCTTCGTCGGTCGTGCCGAGATCGGGGCGGCCTGGTCCAAGCAGTCGAACGAGGGGCGGGACTACCTCTCCCTCAAGCTCGACGATCCGACCTTCACCGCGCCTATCTTCGCCAACCTCTTCGATGATCCGGATGGCGAGAGCTACACCCTGATCTGGTCTCGTAGCCGCAAGAAGAACGGCGAGTAAGCCGACGCCCCCAGAGCCCCGCCCGGTCCGCCGGGCGGGGTTTTCTGCGGGTAGTTTGCCATGCGCGGGAAGGCCGTGATGCCGATGAGAATGACGGGTTTCGAAGGCAGATTGGGCTTGGCTATCAGCCGTTGAGGGTAGCCAGACGTTTGAGAGCAAGAGGATGGCCGGAACCGGGTGAGCCGGAGGCCTCCGAGAGCGGGCCCGCGGCTCGCCCCGTCCTGCTCTCCGGAACATGTCCATGTCTGCATCATCTTTGGCTCTTGCGCCCGCGCCGCCGACCCAAGAACTGGCCAGGAACGACAGCCTTGCGGTCCTGCCGACAGAGGAGACGACGGAGCAGGCCTTGCTCGCGGGATTGCTCAATTCTTCGCAAGCGATGGCGTGTGCTTCCGCCCTCTTGCAAAGCTTTCCCAGCATTGGCCACGCCATCACAGCGGAAGCGTCGCAGCTTCGGGTACTCGGATTAACTGGACGCGACATCGCCATGTTTCGTGTTGTCCGAGAAATCGCGTCCCGCATGGCCAGAGCGGAAGTGCGGCGCCGCCCCGTGCTCAGCAATTGGCAGGCGTTGATCGCCTACCTGCAGACTGCAATGGCGTACGAGCAGATCGAACAGTTTCGAATCCTGTTCCTTGACCGCAAGAACAATCTCATCGCCGACGAGGTCCAGCAGCGCGGCACGGTTAATCACACGCCCGTTTACCCAAGAGAAGTCATGAAGCGCGCCTTGATCCTCAACGCCTCCGCCCTCATCGTCGCGCATAATCATCCATCCGGCGACCCCAAGCCATCGCGCGAGGACATCGAGACTACGCGCGAACTAAAAGCGGCCGCCAATGCTCTTGAGATTGAACTGCACGACCATGTCGTGATTGGGCAGGGAACCCATGCCTCATTCCGGTCACTTGGACTACTCTAGAACGAAGGGCGACGGCGCCAACGATAGAGCTCAGTGGAGTACGCTTGCGCCCCAGCGGCGTGAAAGCGTAGGCGTTCAGCGACCTTCCCCTACGTGGCCTCAGGATGGTGACCGTGCCCCGAAGAAACCACTGCCGGGCGCCTGGGATAGCTTCGGGCGAGAGAAGCGACGCATGTTCTGCAGCGTTCCGTCAATCTCTACCCCTTGCCCCGCGCTGTCTTCTCGGCTGCAGGCCGTCGCAGTAGATCTGCGGCCTCCATGCCCAGCTCACGAGCAAGTCGATCAACCACATCGATGCCTGCGGCGTATTGGCATCGTTCAAGCGCGCTGATGTAGGTCCGGTCGATTTCGGCACGATGCGCAAGTTCTTCTTGCGACAGACCAGCAGCCCGTCGGTATCGCCTCAAGTTCGTGGCCAGGACCTCTCGTATCTCCATGGACACGAGAGACAGCAGTTGTCGAGTATTTCACCACGGAGTATTCTCGACAAACGTCCCTCAATGCCCAGCAAGGAATAGGAAATTCGCGCGGGTCTGTGCTTCCTTCGCTCAAGGCTAAGTGCTTCCCCACCATGCATCCGGCGCAGACGTGCTATCAACGAGCGCTTTGCAGCTATCGGTGGTGCAGGCTAGCGGCTCACGCGATGCCTCAGACGCATCAGCTGAACACATCTTGCTGTGACTGCTCTGTGGCCGGTGTTCATGGATGTTGCAATCTTGCTGCTTACAGTCGCCTGCCATGAGCACACCCGCCTTTGATGATAGCCCGCCGAACAGCCCGAAGCTGACGCCCTACGACGAGCGCCACCTCGTGACTTACCTCCGTCTGCTCGATGCGGCCGAGGAGGGTGCCGACTGGCGTGAAGTGGCGCAAATCATCTTCGGCTTGGACGCTGCGCGCGATCCCGGGCGTGCCCGCATAGTTCATGACAGTCACTTGGCGCGAGCTCGTTGGATGACGGAGACTGGGTATCGACACTTGCTTCGTCCGCCCATGAACTGATCGGCGGCGTCACGAATCTGTCGCCTCACTGAAACGCGCTCCCACGCGCTTAGCGCATCGCGTGTTCGAACTCCGAGGACTTCCGCGCCCGCTCCGTTATGAATACGTCGGCGATCTCTACCGTGTAGCGTCTTGGATGAGGTCACGCATGCCAAGGAGACAGGATTGGAGATCGGCCACCACCGTTGAAACTTTGAACCACCTCGACCGCGGCGGGTTCGCGTGGGAGTTCTTACGCCGCAATCCCCGTTACCGGCGGGAGTACGACCAGATCTCCAAGGAGGCCGCCAACGCAGCCTCGGTCAAGGAAGCAGTCGGTCAACGATGGGGGTTGTGTTTTCGCCTGCGATCCCAAGCTGGCGACCTCTACCGCTCCAGTAATCTGGCGGCCGGAGCTTGTGCCTTACAGCGTAATCCTCGTCCCGGCGCCACCTAGCTTCACGAACGCCCGCCGCCTCGTTCGTTCCGACCTTGTTGGTGAACTGTTCGACCACGGGGGTAGCGACGGCCGTCACATCCTCCTGCAAGCAGCCCTGGGCGCTCATCGCATATGGCTGCGCGACGTGCGTATCGGAACGAATTTGGCAGCACTCATCCCCTTGGATGACAACGTGTTGTTGCGCATCGCGGGTCTACTGCGCCTACAGCGTCGCCTCGGTGGGGGAGTGGCGGGTCCAGTACCTCGAGGATGGGAGCTGACGGCACGCCTGCGTCAGCGCCTTGTCCTGATGGTCCGTGCTCTCGACGGCCATCAAGCCCAGGCCAGCTATCGTGAGATCGCCTTGGCCCTGTATGGCCAAGCTGCTGTGGCCAGATATCCCTGGAAGACGTCCTCGATTCGCGGCCAGACCATCCGGCTCGTCAAGGACGCCGTCTTCACCATGGAAGGCGGCTATCGCCGGCTGCTGCGTGGCGGCCGATAGCGCGGTACCAGGCACGTGCCACCAGCCCCAGGGGTATCGCTGACGAGTCCATCTCACTCCGTCATCCCTCTACCCGAGCGTTCTTCGCCACCGTGGTCACCGACCCGCCGTCGCCGTCGACGGCTCTCGCCAGGACCACGGAGGCCCTCGCATGCCCGACCCGACAGCCGGCCTTCCTCCACGCTATCTCCGGACCCCCGAAGCCGCGCGCTTCCTGAGCCTGTCCGGACGCACGCTGGAGAAGCACCGTACCTATGGTACTGGCCCTGCCTATCGGAAGATCGGGGGACGCGTCGTCTACGCGATAGACGATCTCAAAGCCTGGGCCGACCGCGGCGCCAAGATGTCGACCTCGGACCCTGGAGTGGGAACTGTCCTGCCGGCCAAACGACACGTTGCCGTGTCTCCGGCATACGCTGATCGGCGCCAGCGCTAACGCTGCGGCAACCATCGATGCGCCGCAAGCTCACATCCGAACGCGACCAGCTCGAGCTGTTTCGGGCGCTGCCCGGCGACTTGGCACCTCGCGATTCACAAGACCTCATGGCCTATCCATTCTTCTCGCTCGCCAAGTCAAAGCGCGTCGTACCCATCGACTTCCGCGTGACCGGCATCCGCATTCGCGTCGAGGCCGTGGCGGAACACGGCATGGCGACCATCTGGGATGCAGACGTGCTGATTTGGGCCGCCTCGCAGATCGTCGAAGCACGCGATGCAGGCCTGAAGACATCCCGCCTCATGGCCGCCACACCTTACGAGATTCTGAGCTTCGTCGGCCGTGGAACGAGTGCGCGAGATTACGATCGGCTGAAGTCTGCACTCGACCGCTTGCAATCGACGACGGTGCTCACGTCGCTCCGCCAACAGGCCGAACGTCGGCGGCATCGCTTCTCCTGGATCAATGAGTGGAAGGAGACAGCTGACGCACACGGCAAGCCACTCGGACTCGAACTGATCCTGCCCGATTGGTTCTACACGGGCGTCCTGAATGAGGCGCTCGTGCTCACCATCGACAGGGCATATTTCGATCTGACGGGCGGTCTCGAACGCTGGCTGTATCGCGTCGTGCGTAAGCATGGCGGACGCCAGGTCGGCGGCTGGAGTTTCGACTTCCTGCACCTCCACGCCAAGTCGGGCAGCCTGTCACCGCTCAAACACTTCGCCTACGACCTGCGAGAGATTGTCCGCAGGCAAAGGCTGCCCGGTTACCGGCTCGTCATCGAACGCGACTCACGCGGCACCGAGCGTCTCAATTTTGTGCCGGCCTCCGTTCGCCCTGGGGACAAGCTGTGACTTGGCTCGTGCCATGGGGGACCACGACTATCGTGCCATCGGGGACCCGATCCTCGTGCTATCGGGGACCCGATTCAGCGATTTGTCGTTGGCGCTCAGCGACTTGGACCGCCCGTAACTTCCCTAACTCAGATTCCTTCGGAATCTGTCTAACGGACGATATGCATCCACAGCTGTGGATGACTGGTGGTGTCGGTTCCCCCAAAAGCGTGGACTGGGGCCGATAAATGAGTGACCGGCTCCTTAAATCGTGGACTCGTGTCCCTTTAATCGTAGACCGGCGCAACGCTGAACCTCCTCTTCTTGAGGACCTTCCG
>JAEWIV010000089.1 GCA_023386865.1 Pseudomonadota bacterium | reverse complement strand
GCTCAGGACGACGGAGTATGAGCGGGCCTGGAGGCCCGCGATCCTATGAACGCCGGGCCACCACGATGAACTCGCGGCTCGCTTCGGTCAGCGGCGAGCGGTCCCAGTCGCCGTACCACGCCACCGGCGCCAGGCCTGCCGCCGTCAGCAATCGCTTAAGGTGATCGAGATCGACGAAGCGGATGCGGCTGCGGCCGACGATCGTCTTGCCACTGTCGGCAAACCGATAGTGGGCGGCGAGATCCACGATGCCGGTGTTCGGGTCGGCTCTCGTCTCGAAGAACTCATCGACCTCGCCATGGTCCGCCGTGCTGGCGCTCCGGCGTCTATCGGGCGTCCAGGACAGCCACGCCTTCCGGGCCGGGTTGCGGGTCTCGAACGCAAGCCGCCCACCGTCGGCCAGGTGATCGCAGGCGGTGCGCAGGACGGTGATGGCGTCGTCATCGGTGAGCAGGGCCTGGAAGGCGTGGCCGGTCATGTAGATCAGGTCGAAACGTTGCGGCAGCCGCAGCGCTTGGCCGGGTGCCTTGACCCAGCGGACGCGCTCGCCCCCGTCGCGCGCTCGGGCGACGCGCAGCATCCCCTCGGCCGGGTCGACGCCGGTGACATCGAGGCCCTCGCCGGCGATCCGGGAGGCCAGCAGGCCCGTGCCGCAGCCGAGATCGAGGACGTGGCCGCCGCTCTCACGGGCCAGGTTCAGATAGAAGTCGTCGCAGACGTCCCAGCCGTTGAAGTGATCGTAGAGCGAGGCGAAGAGGACATCCTCGAACACCTCGTCGGCGGACACTACCGCACCACGATCCTCGGTGCCGCCCTTGGCCCGCGCTGGTTCGCCGAAAGCTGCTTCCACACCCGCCCGGCGATGTTCTTGTAGATCTGGGCGTGCGCGCTGTCGGGCTGGGCGACGACGATGGGATGGCCCGAATCCGACGTGGTGCGGATGTCGAGATGCAGGGGCACTTCGCCCAGGAACGGCACGCCGAGCTTCTCGGCCTCCTCGCGCGCCCCGCCGTGCCCGAAGATCTCCGAGCGCTCGCCGCAATGGGGGCAGAGGAAGAAGCTCATGTTCTCCACGAAGCCCAGCACCGGCACCGCAACCTTGCGGAACATGTTCAGGCCCTTGCGGGCGTCGACCAGGGCGATGTCCTGCGGCGTCGACACGATCACCGCGCCGGCCAGCGCCACGCGCTGGGCAAGCGTGAGCTGGGCATCGCCGGTGCCCGGCGGCATGTCGACCACCAGCACGTCGAGGTCGCCCCACTGCACGTCGCGCAGCATCTGCTCGAGCGCGCTCGACACCATGGGGCCGCGCCAGATCATCGGCGTGTCCTCGTTGACGATGTAGCCGATCGACATGGTCTTCAGCCCATAGCGTTCGATCGGCTTCAGCGCCTTGCCGTCGACCGATTCGGGCTTGTCCTTCACGTCGAGCATGCGCGGCATCGACGGACCGTAGATGTCGGCATCGAGCAGACCGGTCGAAACGCCGTTGGCGGCGAGACCGAGCGCCAGGTTCACCGCGGTCGTCGACTTGCCGACGCCACCCTTGCCCGAGGCCACGGCGATGATGTGCCTCACGCCGGGAACGTCGATGCGTCCGCCGCCGCCCGTGGTCTTGGCGCCCGGGACGCCATGGGAATGGCCAGGCCGCGGCGCCTGCGATGCAGGCCCAGCCGGTGCCGGGCGCTCGGAGGTCATCACGGCCGTTGCCGACAGCACGCCCGGCATGGCCCGCACGGCCTGCTCGCAGGCCTGGCGCAAAGGCTCCAGGGCCGTGCCACGGGCCGGGTCGACATCCAGGGTCACTGCGACATGGCCGCCGCGGACGGCGATGCCCCCGACCATGCCCTGCGCCACGACGCTCTTTGCAGTCGCGGGATCGATGACGGTGTCCAGGACCTTGCGGACGGCCGATTCGGTTATTTCAGCCATTGGGGCTCGTTTCCGCCATATCGCAATATTGTGTCGCCGCTTGATTGCGGGTGTTGCTGCCGTCACATATATGCAGCGCGACGTGAAATCAAAGCCGACAATGCGCCGGGCAGACGGCCCGTGGCCCCGAGGTGAACGATGGCGTGGAACAACAACAGCGGCGGCCCCTGGGGCGGCGGCGGCGGTGGCAACAGCGGCGGCCCTTGGGGCGGCGGCGGTGGCAATCGCGGCGGTGGCGGCGGACCGTTCGGCTCGCGTCGGCCGCCGGACATGGAAGACGTCATTCGCAAGGGCCAGGAGCGGCTGAAGAACCTCATCCCCGGCGGCTTCGGTTCCTACAAGGGCATCGTCCTGGTGGTGCTGCTGGGGCTGGTGATCTGGCTGGTCACCGGCTTCTTCCGCGTGCAGCCCAACCAGCAGGCGATCCAGCTCGTGTTCGGCAAGCCCTATGGCAAGCCGGTCGAGCCCGGCCTGCACTACAACCTGCCGAGCCCGATCGGCAATGTCGTGGTCGTGAACGTCCAGGACCAGCGGCGTGTCGTCATCGGCTCGCGCGGCGGCCAGGATCGCACGACCACCTACACCCGCGGCCCGCGTCCGACGTCGACCGAGAACCTGATGCTGACGGGTGACGAGAACATCGTCGACATCGAGTTTGC
>JAEWIV010000088.1 GCA_023386865.1 Pseudomonadota bacterium | reverse complement strand
CCCATCGCCTGGGCCTCGACCAGCGTGTGGCTGAAGCCCTGGCGCGCCCCGCCTGTCGCCACGACGGCGTCGGCCAGCATGTAGGCGGCCGGCATGTCGTCGACGTACGGTCCGATCTGCATCCGGCCGTGCAGCTTGGCGGCCTCGATGGCGCGTTCCAGCTCGCGCTCGAACGGGGTCGGCGCGCCCGTCGAGCCCAGCAGCAGGCAGAACACGTCGTCGCGCTCGAGGCGCCTCACGGCCTCGATCAGGATCTTCTGGCCGCGATCCCGGTCGAAGCGCGCCGGGCTGAGAATGACATGGCTGCCGTCCGGCACGCGCAGCTCGGAGGCGAGCTTGATCACGCGGTCGGCGCGCACGAGGGCGGGATCGAAGCGGTCGAAGTTGATGCCGGGCGGGATGGTCTCGAGGCGCCCGTCGAGGGTGGGGAAGCGCTGCAGGGCGTCGCGCGCCACGTGCTCCGACACGGCGATCACCGCGTCGGCGCGCGCCTGCCGGCGCTCGACGAAGCGGTCGGCGATGCCGTCGGCGATGAAGGGCGTATGCAGGGTAGCGATCCACCTGATCCCGAGCCGTCGCGCCAGCGCGCGCGCCACCCAGGCGGTGTTGGGCGAACGCGACTGGATCAGCGAGACGCGCGCCTCACGGAGGCTCGAGGCGAGCTTGCCGGGCAGCCTGAGGCGGCCCCACAGCGGGTGGCCGCCGTCCGGCAGCTCGAGGTGCGTGGCGCGCAGCCTGAGCAGATCGGGCACCATGGTGCCGCCTGGCGACGCGACGATCGCCGAACCGCCGGCAGCGATCACCGCCTGCGCGGCATCGAGCGTCGCACGCGCCAAGCCGCCGCCGGCAAGGGTCGGAACGATCTGCAGGAGGGTCGGAGCGGCGGGCACGTCGGCTTGGCGGAAGGTCGATTGTTGTGGCAGGTAACACGAGATGACCAGCGACGATAGAGTTCAACGACTGCGGCGTCCTGACGGCAACACCGTCGCCTATGCGACGACATCGGGTCGCACGCCGACCGTGGCGTTCCTGGGCGGCTTCCGCTCCGACATGACCGGCACCAAGGCGATGGCGCTCGAGGACTGGGCGCGGCGCGCTGGCCGGGCTTACATTCGCTTCGACTATCTCGGCCACGGCCAGTCGTCCGGCCGCTTCGAGGACGGCACGATCGGCCGCTGGCTCGACGATTCGCTCGCCGTGCTCGACGAGCTCACCGAGGGCAAGCTGGTCCTGGTCGGGTCGAGCATGGGCGGCTGGCTGTCGTTGCTGGCAGCGCGCGCCCGGCCGGAGCGCCTGGCCGGCCTGGTGCTGATCGCGGCGGCGCCCGACTTCACCGAGCGGATGCTGCTGCAAGGCCTGTCGGCCGCGGATCGCGACCGGCTGCAGCGCGACGGGCGGCTGGAGCGTCCGTCGCAATACTCGCCCGAACCCTCGGTCTTCACCTGGAAGCTGATCGAGGAGGGACGCAATCACCTGCTGCTCGACAAGGCGCTCGCGCTGCCTTGTCCGGTGCGCCTGCTGCACGGCCAGAGCGATCCCGATGTGCCGTGGCAGTACTCGTTGCAGATCGCCGACCACCTGGAAGCGCCCGAGGTAGTCACCACGCTCATCAAGGGCGGCGATCATCGGCTGAGCACGCCGGCCGACATTGCGCGCCTGATCGCGACGGTCGAAGAGCTCTTGCCTCAGACACTGTCATGACAAAGGCGGCGTCAGCCGGCCGCTGCAATCGCGCGAAGCCCTTCCTTGTATGTCGGGTAGCGTAGCGCGACACCCAGCTCGCGCTTGATCTTGTCGTTCTTCACCCGCCGGTTCTCGGCATAGAAGGAGCGCGCCATGGCGCTCATGGTCGGCGCGGCCTCGTCCCACGGCACCGACGGCGGCGCCGGCCTGCCCAGGAGCTCGCAGGCGAAGGCCACGACCTCGCCGGTCGCGGCCGGCAAGTCGTCGGCGACATTGTAGATGCCGCCGGCATGGGTACGGCTCAGCGCCGACAGCACCGTGCCCGCGACATCCTCGACGTGGATGCGGGAGAACACCTGGCCCGGCTTGTCGATGCGGCGCGCCGTGCCCGCCTTGACCTGCTCTATCGCGCTCCGGCCGGGCCCGTAGATTCCGGGCAGGCGAAAGACGTCGACGGCCGAGCCTGCCTCCATTCCCAGCGCCTGCCAGGCGCGCTCGGTCGCCAGCCGCTCGACGCTGCGCGGCTGCACCGGGCGGGCGGGCGTTTCCTCGTCGACCCATCCGCCGCCGTGATCGCCGTACACGCCGGTGGTCGAGAGATAGCCCAGCCAGCGCGCCTCGCGCAGCAGGCGGGCCGAGGTCCTCAGCGCGGGATCTCCCGTCGAGCCCGGCGCGATGGTGCAGAGCACGTGCGTCGCCTCGCCGAACGCCGCGGCCGGCAGCGCCACCGTGCCGTCGAACGAATGCGCCTCGAGCCCCTGCTGCCTCAGATCGTCCGCCTTTTCGCGCGTGCGGCAGGTCCCGGCGACGCGCCAGCCGGCTGCCCTGGCAAGCTTGGCGATTTCAAGGCCGCAGTAGCCCAGGCCGAAGATGAAAAGACGTCCTGTCATCTTGTCAGGATCACCGCGACGCTGTTCTTTTCAAGAATGTTGTTTTCCCCGGGAATCACCCTGGCGTTCTGCCTCGCGCTGCTTGCCGCGCTGCCGTGCGCCGCGCAGGGCGTTGGCGGCATCGACGACTCGCCCGACCATCTGCGCCGCTACAACGACTGCATGAACCTCGCGCGCAGCGAGCCGCTCAAGGCGTTGCCGGCGGCGGAGAAGTGGCATGCCCAGGGCGGCAGCCTCGCCGCCCGTCACTGCGTGGCGACCGCGATGTTCGGCGCCGGCCGCTACACCCAGGCGGCGGCGCAGTTCGAGGCGATCGCGCGCGACTTGGGCAAGGACCGGCCCGGTCTGCGCGCCGAGCTGTGGGGGCAGGCCGGCCAGGCCTTCATGGAAGCAGGCCTGCCCGAGAAGGCGGCGGAGGCGCAGAGCCGCGCCCTCGAGCTCAATGCCAAGGATGCCGATCTCTGGCTCGATCGCGGGCTGAGCTTCGCCGCCCTGAAGTCCTGGCCGCGCGCCATCTCCGACTTCGACCGCGCGCTCGGCCTGCGGCGCGACGATGTCGAGATCCTCGTGCTGCGGGCCGCCGCCTGGCGCAACGCCGGCAATCCGGCCAAGGCCTATGACGACGCCACGCGCGCCCTGAAGGTGGCGCCCGATCATTCCGAGGCCCTGCTCGAGCGCGGCTTCGCCAGCCTGGCGCGCGGCGATCGCGCCTCGGCGAGCGCCGACTTCAGCTCCGTCCTGCGC
>JAEWIV010000044.1 GCA_023386865.1 Pseudomonadota bacterium | reverse complement strand
TCTCATTGTCGGCTCGGCGGGTTGCCCTGCAGGCGATCGAGGATCGGATCGCTGCCGGACGGCGTGTTGGCGGCCGGCTGGTTGAGCAGCTGGTCGAGCGGCGAGCCCGAGACCGGCGGCGTGCCGCCGGGCGCCGGCGCCTTCAGGATGTCGTCGAGCACCGACCCCGGCTGGCTGCCGGTGGCGGCGGGCACCGCATCGGGGAAGACCTGCTTGGGCAGCCAGGTGGCGAGCTGCGGCGCCATCCACAGGATGGCAATCGCCGTCACCTGGAGGGCGACGAAGGGAATGATGCCTTTGTAGATGGCGCCCGTGGTGATCGATTCGGGCGCCACGGCGCGCATGTAGAACAGCGCGAAGCCGACCGGCGGCGTCAGGAACGCGGTCTGCAGGTTGACGCCGATCATGACGCCCAGCCACACCGGGTCGACCCCCATGGCGATGATCACCGGCGCGGTGATGGGCACCACGATCAGCACGATCTCGATCGTGTCCATGAAGAAGCCGAGCACGAACATCACGATCATGACGGCCATGACCGCGCCGAAGGCGCCGCCCGGCACGTCGGACAGCAGCAGCTCGACCAGATGCTCGCCACCCAGGCCGCGGAACACCAGCGAGAACACCGACACGCCGAGAACGATGGCGAACACCAGCGCGCTGATCACCGCCGTGTTGCGCATGACGGCAAGCAGGATGGAGAAGGAGAAGGCGCGGTTGAACGCGGCCAGGATCATCGATCCGACGGCGCCGATCGACGCGGCCTCGGTCGGCGTGGCAAAGCCCGCCAGGATCGACCCGAGGACGGCGATGATCAGCAGCAAAGGCGGTATCAGCGCGCGCACGAAGCGGCGGCCGAGCGAGGCGCGCTGTGCCTCGTCCATCACCAGCGCGGGGCAGTCCTTGGGTCGCACGAACGACAGGCCGATGATGTAGAGGATGTACAGCGCGACGAGGGCAAGCCCCGGCAGGAAGGCGCCGGCGAACAGGTCGCCGACCGACACCGGATCGAGCGCCTTGCCGGTCCGCTGGGCGGCGAGCTGGTTGGCGCCCATCAGAAGATCGCCGACGAAGATCAGGATCACCGAGGGCGGGATGATCTGGCCGAGCGTGCCCGAGGCGCAGATCACTCCCGTGGCGAGCTTGGGATCGTAGCCGGCGCGCATCATCGCCGGCAGGCTGATGAGGCCCATGGTCACCACCGTGGCGCCGACCACGCCGGTCGAGGCGGCCAACAGGGCGCCGACGACCACGACCGAGATGGCGAGCCCGCCGCGCAAGGTGCCGAAGAGCTGACCCATGGTTTCGAGCAGCGCCTCGGCGATCTTGGACCGCTCGAGCACCGCGCCCATGAAGATGAACAACGGCACCGCGACCAGCACCTCGTTGGTCATCAGGCCGAAGTAGCGGGAGGGCAGGCTGGTGAGAAAGATCGGGTCGAACACGCCCAGCGCCCAGCCCAACGCCGCGAACAGCAACGAGAATCCCGCCAGGCTGAAGGCGATGGGAAAGCCGCAGAGCACGCCGAACGTGGCGACGACGAACAGGGCAATGGCGAGGATGTCGCCGACCAGGGAAGTGGACATCCGGCTAACCCAGCGGACCAGTCAGCGTCTCGGCCGGCGGCGGCTCGCGCCCGGCCAGGACCAGGATCGAGCGGCCCACCCAGGCCAGGCCCTGCAGCCCGACCAGGCCGACAAAGCCCAGCAGCGTCGACTTCAGCACGTACATGGCCGGCATGCCGTTGCTTTGAACGGAGATCTCGTTGGTCTGCCAGGAGTAGGCGACGTAGGTCGACGCCGTCCAGGCGAGCAGGACGAGCCACGGAAACAGCAGGAAGACTACGCCCAGCAGGTCGACCCAGGCTTTGCCGCGGCGGCCGAGTTTGGCGTAGAAGATGTCGACTCGGACATGGGCGTTCAACAGATAGGCGAAACCCGCGGCCAGCAGGAAGGTCATGGCGTGGGTCCAGACGTAGAGTTCCTGCATCCAGACATGACCGATGCCGACTGCGTATCGCAGCAACACGACGGCGCCGCAGATGATCACGGTGGCCAGCGTCAGCCACGCGATCACCCGTCCGACATAGCGATTGATCCAGTCGATCCCGGCAACAACGCGCGCGAGAGTGTCCATGCGTACGCCCTCCCCGTGTTCTGCCGTCTGATGGCCGGTTCGGCCGCCGCGGCTTTTATCGGGGGAGCGTAGCCCATGACCGGCGACGCCGCGAGTGGCTGTCCGCCGTGCCGACAGGCGATTTATCCAGCCGCGCGGGCGGCGCCGTCAGCTTTTGGCGATGTCCATCAGATAGCCCGCGCCGCGGATCGTATGGATTTGCACATTGGCGCCGGCTTCGGCCAGGATCTTGCGCAGGCGATGGACGTACACTTCGATGGCGTTGGAACCGACGTCCTGCGAAGAGCCGAAGACCTGGGCCTGCAGCGAATCGTGCGACACCACCCTGCCGCTGCGCTTGAGCAGGACCTCGAGCACGTCGACCTCGCGCGCCGGCAGGCTCAGCATGTGGCCGTCGACGATCGCCTGGCGGCCGTCGGTCTTGAGCACGACATTGCCGAGGGTCAGCGTCGGGCCATCCGCGCCGGGCGAGCGGCGCAGCAGCGCCTGCAGGCGGGCGATGAGCTCGTCCGTCGAGAACGGCTTCACCATGTAGTCGCTGGCGCCCTTGTTCAGGCCGCCGACCCGGTCGTCCAGGCCGCCGCGTGCCGACAGGATGAGGACCGGCGTCTGGTCGCGCCGCCGCCGCATCTGGTCGAGCAGCGTGAGCCCGTCGGCGTCGGGCAGGCCGAGATCGAGCACGACGGCAGCGTACTGCACGGCGCGCAGGGAAGCCTCGGCATCGGCCACGTTCTGCGCGGCGTCGACGTCGAGCCCGGCCTTGGCCAATGCCTTCGTGACAAGGGCGACGAGATCGCCGTTGTCCTCGACCACCAACACCCGCATCGGTCTTCGAGCCCCCGCTGAGCTTGCACGACCAATCGTAGGTTACCGGCCGCGGCCCGTCGAGATAGCGATCAGGAAGCTGTAAGCGTCGCCCGGCAGTGTTCTAATTTGAGGCGTTTTGCGATTAGGACGCCTTCTTCCACGTTATGACGCCCCGTCCGATCCGCCCCGGAAACATCGGGTGAGTCTGCTGACCGGTGGTGATGGATAGGGTGTTCCCATCGATCTTGAAGAACCGTTCTTGCCGAGTGCCATTCCAGCCAGGATGCCATGCTAGATCGACGTCGGTGACGAACTTGTCTTCGCCTTCGACCCGATAATTGCCGGTGTAGGCCATCATTGTTTTGAAAAGCATCGCGCCGTCAGCGTCTTCTTTCGGCGGCGTCCGATCAGACCGCATTATGATCGCCATCATCCGTCCCTCGCTAGTCTGGATCAAATGGCCCGACGGGTTCTGCCCGAACATGTCGAGCCTTTCGCCGGTACTAGCGTCCTCAAAATGGATCGATTGCAGGTTCCAGACGCCGACCAAAGGACCGTGATTGACTGGTGACATGATTATTCTCCCCCGAGAATTTATCGCTGCAGTACGCCGCTGGCCCGCAGCTGCCGCCTACGATGCCACGTACGTGAAATAGGTCAAACTAGGACACTACCCGTCGCCCGGCGAGCGGGCGCAACGAGGCGGCCGCCGTGTATAATGCCGGCCATGAAACAGCTCCGGATTCCCGCGGTTTACATGCGCGGCGGCACCAGCAAGGGCGTGTTCTTCCTGGCCGACGACCTGCCCGCCGATCCTGCGGCACGCGACCGCATCCTGATGCGCGTGATCGGCAGCCCCGATCGCTACGGCAAGCACACCGACGGCATGGGCGGCGCCACCTCGAGCACCAGCAAGGTCGTGATCCTGTCGAAGTCCAAGCGCGCGGGCTGTGACGTCGATTACCTGTTCGGCCAGGTCGCCATCGACAAGCCGCTGGTCGATTGGTCGGGCAACTGCGGCAATCTCAGCGCCGCGGTCGGTCCTTTCGCCATCAGCATGGGCCTGGTCGACGCGCCGGCCGACGGGCTGGCGAGGGTCGATATCTGGCAGGCCAACATCAGGAAGAAGATCGTCAACCATGTGCCGATGAGCGGCGGCGAGGTGCAGGAGCTCGGCGACTTCCAGCTCGACGGGGTGGCGTTCCCGGCAGCCGAGATCCAGCTGGAGTTCCTCGACCCGGCCGACGACGAAGGCGGGGAGGGCGGTCCGACCTTTCCGACCGGCAACCACATCGACGTGCTCGACGTGCCCGGCGTGGGCAAGATCGAGGCGACCTTGGTCAATGCCGGCAACCCCACGGTGTTCGTCGATGCGGCGCGGCTCGGCCTGAAGGGCACCGAGCTGCAGGGCGACGTCAACGGCGACAAGGCGCTGCTGGCGCGCGTCGAGGCGGTGCGGGCGCTGGGCGCGGTCGCGATGGGCGGCGCCGCGACGCCGGAGGAAGCGACGGCCAAGCGGCCGCATACGCCCAAGCTGTCGTTCGTCGCCAAGCCGGCGGGCTACACGGCGTCCGACGGCCGTACCGTCGAGGCGGGGTCGATCGACCTTCTGGCCCGCATCTTCTCCATGGGCGTGCTGCACCACGCCATGACCGGGACCGGCGCGGTCGCCATCGCCGCGGCGGCCGCCATTCCGGGCACCATCGTGCATCGCGTGGCGCCGGTCGGGCCCGACGGCCGCGTGCGGTTCGGCCATCCTTCCGGGACGCTGAAGGTCGGCGCCGAGGTCGAGAAGGACGGCAATCGCTGGTCGGTGAAGAAGGTGATGATGAGCCGTTCCGCGCGTCGGCTCATGGAGGGCTGGGTGCGGGTGCCGGCCTCCTAGGTCTTGTGATACGACCTTGGCGATGTTCGACGGCAACCGCGTAACGGCGCATACGCGCTCGCGCTATCCCATCTTCCAGTCACCGATGACCTGGATCGCCCGCGCGCCGCTGGTGTCGGCGGTTTCGGCTGCGGGCGGCACGGGCCTGCTGGAGAACTCGATCCGCGACCTCTCGGTCACCCAGCGTGAATTCACCGCCATCCGCGCCGCCACCAACCAGCCGTTCGGCGTGAACCTGCCGGTGCGCTACCTGCAGATGGATCCCAAGGAGGAGAGCGCCATCATCGACTGGCTGCTCGGGCAGGGGATCCATTTCGTCACGACGTCGGCCGGCGATCCGACGCGCTACACCAGGATGCTCAAGGAAGCGGGCGTCACGGTCTATCACGCGACGGCGACCCTCCGCGGCGCCATCAAGGCGGTCGACGCCGGTGTCGACGGGCTGATCGTCGAGGGCGCGGAGAGTGCGGGTTTGCGCAATCCCGAGGAGGTCCACACTTTCGCCCTGCTGCAGGCCGTGCGGGAAAAGGTCGACGTGCCGATCGTGGCGGCGGGCGGCATCGTCGACGGCCGCGGCATGGCGGCGGCCGTTGCGCTCGGCGCCGAAGGCGTCACCATGGGCACGCGCTTCGTCGCCTCCTTCGAGAGCCCGGTGCACCGGAACTACAAGCAGGCGATCGTCGCGGCGCCGATCACCGGCACGGCGCTGGTCGACAACCCGCCGCGCGCCCGATCGCGTGGCCTGCGCACGCCCTATGCCGTCGAGGTCTCCGAGGGCAAGCGCGAGCGCCTGCCACGCGATGCCACGCTCGACATGCTCTATGTCCAGGGTGATGTCGACAACACCCATGGCGCTGCCGGCGAAAGCGCCGGGCTGATCCACGAGATCAAGTCGGTGCGCCAGATCATCGACGACACGATCGCAAGCTTCTGGCGCGAGATCGACCGTCTGGCCGGGCTTCGCCCCTCCGCGCCTGCTCCTCATGTTCCTCTCCCCCGCTAGGGCAGGGCTGTTGCATGTGGCCAATATTTTCGTCATCCCGAGCGAAGACGCCCGAAGGGCGGCGTAGCCGAGGGACCTGTTTTTGTCGACGCATCGACAAAAAAGGTCCCTCCACTGCGCCTCCCTTCGACTACGCTCAGGACAGGCGTTACGCTCGGCGCCGGTCGGGATGACGGAACTTCGGAGCCATATGCGATAGCTCTCCCCGTGGCGGGCGAGAGGAGCTTGAGGTCAGCTATCCCTTCACTCCGGTCAGTTCCAGGCTCAACGCCCTGAGCTTCCGCCGTGCCTCGGCATCGTAGGCCTGCGGATTGGCGCGGGCCTCGTTCATGACGTTGAAGTAGCAGCCGCTCTTGCCCTCGATCCTGGGCGAGACCGCGAGCTGCAGGATCGCCTCCGCGCCGGTCTCGACCTTGGACATGGGCGAAACGCCGGCACGCCGCACCATGGTGGTTTTCATGTAGGTCGAGGGATGCAGGGCATTGACGATCACGCCCGAGCCCTTCAGCTCCTCGGCGAGGTCGATGGTGAACAGGATCTGGGCGAGCTTGCTCTGGCAGTAGGCGGCGACGCCGCTGTAGGCCCGGGTCAGCATGACATCGGAGAAGTCGATGGCCTGCTGTCCCGCCGAGGAGACGTTGACGATGCGCGCAGGCGCCGCCGCCTTGATCAGCGGCAGCAGCTCGTAGGTCAGCAGGAAGCCCGCGAGATAGTTCACCGCGAAGCGCAGCTCATGACCGTCGGCGCTGGTCTGCCGGCCGTTGCCCGCCGTACCGATGCCGGCGTTGTTGATCAGCAGATCGAGCCGACCGGTCGCCTTGCGCACCTCGGCGGCGAGGCGGCGGACCTCGGCCAGCGATGCCAGGTCGGCGGCCAGGAAGGTGGCGCTGCCGCCCGCCTGTTCGATCTCCTTGACCAGGCTCTCGCCGCGCTCGCGGTCCCGGCCATGCGCCAGCACGCGCCAGCCGTCCTTGCCCAGCGCCTTGGCCACGACCCGGCCGACACCGTCGGTGGCGCCGGTCACCAATGCCGTCTTCGCCATGCTCTTCTCCATAAGTTCGGGTGTCGTCGTCCGCGACGGGGAGGGGGCGACCATAGCCGGCGCGCCCGGCGTTGACTAAGACTCCAGGCCATGACGAACAGACTGCACATCCGCGGCGCCCAGCTCGTCACCATGGACGAGACGCTGGGCGATTTCGCAACGGCCGACATCCTGATCGAGAACGGCGAGATCCTGGCCGTCGGCCCATCGCTCGACGGCGGCGCCGCGGAGACGATCGACGGCGCCGGCATGATCGCGTTGCCCGGCATCATCGACGCCCATACCTGCCTCTGGCAGACGGTGCTGCGCGGCTACGTGCCGGACCTGTGGCCCGGCGGCTACTACTCGAAGTTCCTGCCGCTGCGCCGTCGCTACACGGCCGAGGACAACTTCAATGCCGCCTGGGTCGGCGGCTTCGAGATGCTGTCCTATGGCACGACCACCGTCGTCGACTACTGCCACGACATCCGCAGCCCGGCCTTCGCGCCGGCGTCGATCGAGGCGCTGAAGGAGACCGGCATCCGCCATCTCTTCACCTATTCCTTCATGCCGGTGGCGCCCGACGAATTCGCGCGGCCGGAGGAGCGTCTGGCCGACGGCAAAAACGTCTACGACCGCTTCCACGATCCGAGGGGACTGACCACGATCGGCTTCGGCATCGATTCCTGGGGCGCCGCCGGCCTCGAGCAGCAGCTTGCCCTTGCCCGCGAGCGCTGCGCGCCGAGCTGCATCCATGTCAACGACTCCGGCACCATGGACAAGCTCGCCGATGCCGGCCTGCTGGGCCCCGACCTGCTGGTGATCCACGGCAACCTGATCAGCAATCCCGAGCTGGAACGCATGGCCAAGGCCGGCATGCCGCTCTGCTTCACGCCGACAGCCGACACCCAGGGCACGCCGGCCGATGTCGTGCGCCGCGCCATCGATCGTGGCGTCGACGTGGTGTTCGGCTGCGACATACCCTGCACCGTGGCGTCGGACACGCTGGGGCAGCTCCGCGTCATGTTCAACGTCCAGGGCTATCTCGACGGCGCCATGGAGCGCAGCTTCTCGACCGTGCTGGGCCGCCGCCCGGCGGTCCGCCCGGGCCTGCCGTTGCTGACGCCGCGCAAGCTGGTCGAGACCGCCACCATCACCGCCGCGCGGGTGCTGGGCATGGCCGGCCGCATCGGTTCGCTGACGCCCGGCAAGCGGGCCGACATCGTGCTGATCCGCAAGGGACCGTTCGGCGATTCCGTGGTCGACGACGCCTGCGCGCATGTCCTGCTTCAGACCAGCCCGCGCGACGTCGACACCGTGCTGGTCGACGGCAAGGTGCGCATGAAGGCGGGAGTGCTGCAGGGCTTCGATGCTCGGCGGGCCGCTGCGATGGTGGCCGCTTCGCGCAGGCACATCCTGGACTGACGATGCCCACGCTCTATCTCCTGTGTGGGAAGATCGCGGCCGGCAAGTCGACTCTGGCCCGCCAGCTCGCGGCGCGGCCCGCGACCGTGCTCGTCAGCGAGGATCACTGGACCTCGACCCTCTATCCGGTCGAGCTCGAGACGATCGAGGACTATGGCCGGCTGTCGGCTCGGCTGCGCGCCGCCATGACGCCGCACATCGTCGACGTCCTGCGTCAGGGTCTCTCGGTCGTGCTCGACTTCGCGGCGAATACGCGGCGCCAACGGGCGTGGATGCGTTCACTGATCGATGCCGCCGGGGTGCCGCACGAGCTGCACTACCTCGAGCTGTCGGACGAGCTCTGCAGGCAGCGGCTGCGCCAGCGCAATGCCAGCGGCGAGCACCAATTCCAGGTGAGCGACAAGGAGTTCGAGCAGTTCACCGCGTACTTCGTTCCGCCGGCAGCGGACGAAGGCTTCAACGTCATCGTCCACAAGCCTTGATCGGGCAAGGCGTCTGCATTCGTGGTATGGTTCAGTCCCTCTCGAGAAAGAACAACAAGATGACGCTTTTCGAGGAACTGAACAGGGTGGCGACACGGATCGCGCCCTATGAGGCGCCGCCTCTGTGTCCATGGTGCGGCGCCGGCCATCTGAAGGTGATCGAGGAAACCCCCGACCCCAACTTCGGTGCCTTGGGCGTGAGCAGCCTGACCTGGCGCTGCGACGCCCCCGCCTGCGGCAGGCTCACCAGGACCTGACGTCCAAAGCCGCCGGGCGATTTCAGGGGGTGATTCGCTTTTGCGACCGGGCACCCCGTCTGGCTTAATGACCAAACCGATCGAGGGAGTGGTCACAATGGCCCTTGAGATCACCGGACTTCATCCCATCTTCGCCGGCGAAGTGGCGGGCATCGACCTCACGACGCCGATCGGCGCTGAGGACGCCGCGACGATCGAAGCGGCGATGGACCGCTTTGGCGTGCTCGTGTTCCGCGGCCAAGCCATTTCAGACGAACAGCAGATCGCCTTCACGCGGAACTTCGGGGAACTCGAGAACTACAATACGTCCGGCACCGTGCGAAAGCGGGAGGACAACAGGCTCGGTCCCGGCATGGCCGACCTCTCGAACCTGACCAAGGATGGGAAGATCATATCGGCCGACGATCGCGTGTGGTTCTTCAAGCTGGGCGACCGGCTTTGGCATTCGGACAGCTCGTATCGACCGGTCCCGGCCAAATACTCGCTGCTGTCCGGGCGCACCGTTCCGGGCTGGGGCGGCAATACCGAATTCGCCGACATGCGGGCGGCCTATGACGCCCTGGATGATCGGGCCAAGGCTGAGGTGGAGGGCCTGGTCTGCGAACACTCGCTGCTCTATTCGCGCCAAGCGGTTGGATTCACCGATTTCACGCCGGAAGAGATCAGCAATTTCCAACCCGTTCGCCATCCTCTGGTGCGCGTGCAAAAGGCCACTGGCCGGAAATCGTTGTATCTGTCGGCGCATGCCGGCGTCATCGCCGGTTGGTCGGTGCCGGAGTCGAGGGCCTTCCTGCGCGATCTCACCGAGCACGCGACCCGGCCCGAGTTCGTCTATTCGCATTCCTGGCGCCAGCACGATCTGGTGGTGTGGGACAACCGCACGACGATGCATCGGGCGCGCCGCTTCGACCGCAATGAAGTGCGCGACATGCGCCGCACGACGCTGGGCGGCGAGGTGCCGATCGTCAGCGCGAGCGCGGGCGGCTGAGCTCAGTCGATCGGCGGGCGCTTGTCCGCCCACGGCCGCGCCGTCTCGAACGCCGCCGACATCTGCAGCACGCCGAGATCGTCGAATCGCCGGCCGACGATCTGCAGGCCGACCGGCAGGCCGTCCTTGGTGAAGCCGCAGGGCACCGATGCGGCCGGGTTCTGCGACAAGTTGAAAGGGTAGGAGAATTCCGCCCACGACAGCCAGTCCCACGGATGCTGCGGCCAATGCCTGGGCTGCAGCAGTTCGGCCGGGAAGGCCGCGACCGACACCGCGGGCGTCAGCAGGAAATCCCAGTCGTCGAAGAAGTGGTTGATCTCGGCGCAGTAGGCGTACTTCACCAGGCGCGTCTTCTGGTAGTCGGCCATGGTGATTTTCAATCCGGCGTCGATGCAGGCGACGAAGCCCGGATCCATGCGGTCGCGGAACTCGGGAATGCGGTCGGTATGTCGCTGGAAATGCGCCGGCCAGAAGAAGCGCGCGAGTTCAGGACCCTTCGGTCCCCATGGCGTCTTCACCTGCTCGACACGCCAGCCGAGGTCCTTTTCGAAGGCGCCAACGGCCTTGGCGACCAGGTCGGCGACCTCCGGATCGACGCGCGCATGGCCGAGATCGGGACTGTAGGCGATGCGCGGCGCGCGCGGCCGTCGCTGGAGGTGGTGCGGATAGTCGGCGGGCAGGGCCTCCAGGCTGGTGTGATCGTCGGGATGCGGTCCGGCCATGGTGCGCAGCATCAAGGCGGCGTCGGCGACGCTGCGCGTGAGCGGCCCGAGATGCACGGTGTGATCGCTCGCCGCCACCGGCGACTGCGGCACGCGGCCGTAGGTCGGCTTCAGCCCGAACACGCCGCTGAAATGCGCCGGCATGCGGATCGAGCCGGCGCCGTCGCTGCCCTGATGCAGCGGGCCGTAGCCGGCTGCCGCACCGGCGCCGGCCCCGGCCGAGGAGGCGCCGGCATTCATGCCGTGCTTCCACGGATTGTGGGTGATGCCGGTCAGCGGGCTGTTGCTGACGCCCATCCAGCCGAACTCGGGCGTCGTCGTCTTGCCGAGGATGATTGCCCCCGCGCCGCGCAGGCGGGCGACCATGGCATTGTCCGCCGTCGCGACGTCGCCGCGGCGCAGATGGGTGCCGTACTCGATCTGCATGCCGCGAACGGCCTCGTGGTCCTTGATCGTCACCGGCACGCCGTGCAGCGGACCGATCGGGGCGCCGGTGGCCAGCGCGCGGTCGGCGGCCTGCGCTGCGTCCATTGCTTCTTCAGCGGCGAGATAGGCGAAGGCGTTGAGCTTGGGCTCGAGTCTCTGGATGCGATTCAGGACCGCCGAAGTGATTTCGACAGAGGACAGTTTCCTGGCGCGGATGGCATCGGCCAGCTCGGTCGCCGGGGTGAAGCACAGATCGGTCTCGTTCATGACGAGACCTTATCGCCGACATTGCCTGGCGGCGAGCAGGCCTTCTCCTGCGCCTCTGCTCTGCTGACCTTGCCGTCGGCAATGTCGATCTCGACAGCTGCCGGATCGCGCGCGTCCGGCGCGCCGTTGCCGCCGCCGCCCGCCGTCTCGATGACGACGCGATCGCCGCGCATCAGGGTCGTCATCATCTTGGACGGGATGACTTCCTCGCGGCCGTCGACCCGATAGATGACGGCATGGGCCTTGGCGCCCTCGGCCCCACCGCGCGCCCCCTGCGGCGCATGGAAATGGCGTTCGCCGCGATAGGTGAACGCGACCTCGCCGTCGAGGATCTCGTACTCCTTGACGACGCCGAGGCCGCCGCGATGCCGACCGGCGCCGCCCGAGTCCTGGCGCAGGGCCAGGCGATGGACGCGGATCGGCACGTCCATCTCCATGGCCTCGACCGGCAGGTTCATGCAGTTGGTGACGTCGGTCTCGACGACGTCGACGCCATCCGAGTGCGGGCCCGCGCCACTGCCGCCGGCGATGAGCTCGCCGGTGACGTAGGGCCTGCCGTCGTGGCGGCCGCCGAAGGCCAGCACCACCAGCTCGCCTGAACTGTCGGCCGGCACGCGTTCGGGCAGCACTTCCTTCAGTGCGCCCAGGATGCAGCCGGTGATGCGCTTGATCGTCGCCGTTCGCGAGTTCACGGGGGCCGGCTCGAGCGGATTGACGACGCTGCCCTTCGGCAGCTCCAGCGTGATCGGCCGGAAGCAGCCGGCATTGGTCGGGATCGCGGGATCGGTCACCGCGCGTACGGCATAGCAGGCGGCGGCCAGCGAGCCCGACGGCACGCAGTTGAACGGGCCGCGCACCTGCGGCGAAGAACCGGTGAAGTCGCAGTGGAAGGTGCCGTCCTTCACCGTCACCGCGACCTCGAAACGGATGGCCGTGTCGAGATCGATGCCGTCGTTGTCGCTGTGGTCGACGTAACGGTAGGTGCCCTCCGGAATGGACTTGAGCGCCGTGCGCGTCAGGATCTCGGAGCGGTCGAGAAGCTCGTCGAAGATCGCCAGTGCATGGTTGTCGCCGAGATCGGCGGCCAGCGCGGCGATGCGGCGGGCGCCGACGTTGCAGGCCGCGAGCTGGGCGTTGAGATCGCCCATGACCGCGTCGGGAATGCGCACGTTCTGGCGGATGATGGCGACCAGCGTCTCGTTGTAGCGGCCGGCGTCGCGGAACTTCAGCGGCGGCAGGCGCAGGCCCTCCTGGAAGATCTCGGTGGCGCGGGTCGGGATCGAGCCCGGCGACATGCCGCCGACGTCCTGGTGGTGGGTCATGGTGGCCGAGATGGCGATCGGCCGATCGTTGAAGAAGATCGGCTGGACCAGCGCGATGTCGGGCAGGTGGGTGCCGCCGAGATAGGGGTCGTTCATGCAAAAGACGTCGCCCGGCTGCATGGTGCCGAGCGGAAAGACCTCGAGGATCTTCTGGACGACCGGAATGAGCGTCGCGAGATGGATCGGGATCGCGATCGACTGGGCCAGCGTCTCGCCGCGTATGGTGAACAGGCTCGAGGAGGCGTCGAGGCCCTCCTTGACGATCGGCGAGAAGGACGAGCGCAGCAGGGTCTGCTGCATCTCGTTGGCGATGCCTTCCAGCTTGTTGCGCACCACCTCGACGGTGATCGGGTCGAGCCCGCTTCTGCCGTTGGTTTCGGCCATGTCCGTCATCCCTCGCGTCGCGTGACGATCAAATTGCCGGCGGCATCCACCATACAGGACCAGCCCGGCTCGACCAGGGTCGTCGTGTCGGACTGCTGGACGATCGCGGGGCCCGCGAACGAAAAGCCCTCCGGCAGGGCGTCGCGATCGTAGACGGTGGCGGTCACGAAACCCTGCTCGCCTTCGACCATGATCTTGCGTTGGCCGATTTCCCGCGGACCGCCGGAGGCGGCAAACCGCATCTCGTCGAGGATCTCGCTGCCGCCGGCGCGATGCACCGTGCGTACGCCGACGATCTTGGCGGGTATCTCCACGCTGTGGCCGTAGATCCGATCATGAGCTTCGAGGAAGTCGCGATAGAGGCGGCCTGCCGGGTCGGCATCGTCGGGGTGGAGCGGGATCTCGAGGTTGTACGACTGGCCGATGTAACAGACGTCGGCGAAGTAGCTGATCGTGACCCCGTGGGCGTCCGCCTTCTCGGCGGCCATCAACGCGGCGGCCCGCCGGTCGATCTCTTCGAGCTTCTCGCGCAGGGCGCCGAGATCGAGCGTGCCGAGCGGCGAGGCGAACTCGGCGGTGACCTCGTGCTCGATCGGCGCCGCCAGCAGTCCCGCCGCCGACAGCACGCCGGGCAGGCGAGGGACGACGATGCGGCGGATGCCGAGTTCGCGCGCCAGGGCGGTGGCATGGATGCCGCCGGCGCCGCCCAGGGGCACGAGGGCGTAGGCGCGAGGATCGATGCCCTGGCGCACCGAGACCAGGCGGATGCCTTCGGCCATCTGGGCGTTGAGCACGCGGTGGATGCCGAGCGCTGCCTCCGCCGTCGTCATGCCGAGCGGCTTCGCCACCTTGGTGTCGATCGCCTCGACGGCCTTGGCGGGCTCGAGCCGCAGCCGGCCGCCGGCGAAGAAGTCGGGATCGAGATAGCCCAGCACGATGGAGGCGTCGGTCACCGTCGCATTCTCGCCGCCGCGCCCATAGCAAGCCGGCCCGGGCTCGGAGCCGGCCGAGTGCGGGCCGACACGCAATCCGCCCGAGGCGTCGAGATGGGCGATGCTGCCGCCGCCGGCGCCGAGTGTGGTCACGTCGACCATGCCCACGCGCACGGCGTAGCCGCCGATCAAGCCCTCGGAGCGCAGCATCGGCTTGCGCCGGCTGATCAGGGCGATATCGGCGGAAGTGCCGCCGACGTCGATCGTGATCAGGTCGTCGGTGGCCGCCGAGGCGCCGACGATCTGCCCGCCGATCACGCCGGCGGCCGGGCCGGACAGGAACAGGCGGACCGGCCGCTGGCGCGCGACCTCGGCGATGGCGAGCCCGCCGCGCGACTGCATGACCTGCAAGGGGGCAGCAATGCCGGCCTTGGCGAGGCCCTGCCCGAGGCGCGCGAGATAAGTGTCGACCCGCGGCTTCAGGTAGGCGTCGAAGGCGGTGACGACAGTGCGCTCGTATTCGCGGAACGCCGGATCGACCTCGTGGGAGAGCGACAGCGCCAGCGTCGGATGGCGTTTGCGGATCAGCTCCGCCGCGCGGCGCTCGTGCACTGGATTGCGGAACGAGAACAGGAATGAGATCGCGAGCGCCTCCACGCCTGCCTGCACCAGCTCGTCCGCCGCCTTCGCGACGGCGGCTTCGTCGAGCGCCGTCAAGACCGCTCCCGAAGCATCCAGGCGTTCGGGGATTTCCCGGCGGTACCGGCGCGGCGCCAGGAACACCGGCGCCTGGGGGTCGAGGATGACGCGATAGACGTCGCTGCGCAGCTGCCGGCCGATCTCCAGCACGTCGCGGAACCCGGCGGTCGTCAGCACGCCGATGCGCGCCCCTTTGCGCTCGAGCACGGCATTGGTGGCGACCGTGGTGCCGTGCGCGAAGCGTTCGATGCGATCGGCGGAGACGCCCCAGCGCTCGGCCAGCTCGGCGATCGATTCGATGACCGCCTGGCTGGGATCGGCGCGGGTCGTCGGCCCCATGAGGGCCTGCAGCGCGCCGCCGCGCAAGCGGC
>JAEWIV010000033.1 GCA_023386865.1 Pseudomonadota bacterium | reverse complement strand
GGATGACGAGAGGCTGGAGGCCCGCGGCCCAGCAAGAGCCTAAGCATGATGGGTCCTGCAACACGCATCACCGGTGCGCGCGAATGAGATGAGATGGAACCGCGGGCGGTTCCATCTCATCTCATTCCGCCCTAGAGCACGGCTTCGGCGACGACGCGCAGCGAGTCGACGGTGGCGCCGCTCACCAGCATGGAGCCGACCTCGTGCTTCCTGCCCGCTTCCTTCCACGCCTGCAGGCGGTCCTTGATGCGGTCGGGGCTGCCGACCAGGGAGACCTCGTCGACGAACGCGTCCGGCACGGCCGCGATCGCCTCGGCGCGTCGGCCGCCCAGGAAGGCATCCTGGATCTTCACGGCGGCTTCCTCGTAGCCCAGCTGCCTGGTCACGTCGTTGTAGAAGTTCTTCGACCGCGCGCCCATGCCGCCGATGTAGAGCGCGAGCTCCGGCTTCAGCGCGTCGCGACAGGCCTGCAGGTCGGGACCCATGGCGATGCGGACATAGGGAGCGACATCGAAGTCGGCGAGGGTGCGGCCGGGGCGGCCTTTGGCGATGCCGGCGCTGAGCGGGTCGGTCACCATCTTCGTCTTCTCCGGCGACATGAAGATCGGCAGGACGCCGTCGGCCACCTCGCCGGCGGTGCGCAGGCCGATCGGCGTGATCGAGGCGGCATAGATCGGCATCTCGGGATCGCCGTGCAGGATGCTTTTCAGCGGCTTGCCCAGGCCGGTCGCACCGGGCCCCGTGTAGGGGATCTGGTAGAGCTCGCCCTGGTGCTGCAAGGGCGCCTCGCGCTTCAGGATCTTGCGCAGGATTTCTATGTATTCGCGGGTGCGCGCCATCGGCTTGCCGAACGGCACGCCGTGCCAGCCTTCGACGACCTGCGGCCCCGACGCGCCGATGCCCAGCAGGAAGCGGTTGTTCGACAGCGCCTGCAGGGTGAGGGCCGTCATCGCGGTGCAGGCGGGCGTGCGCGCCTGCATCTGCATGATGCCGGTGCCGGCCTTGATGCGTGTCGTGCGGGCCAGGATCCAGGCCGTCGGCGTGACGGCATCGGTGCCGTACGCCTCGCCGCTCCACACCGAATGGTAGCCCAGCCGCTCGGCCTCCAGCACCTCGGCGAGCGCGAGGTCGTGGCCGTGATAGCGCAGAAGCATTCCGAGCCGCATGGTCACCCCCTGCGCAAGCCGGCCAGCAGCGGCATCGCCTCGGCAGCGAAGCGCTCGATCTGCTGGTCGCGTTCCTCGTAGGGCCCGACGAAGTCGAGGATGAGGTGGCGCACGCCGGCCTGCTGGAACTTGAAGATCGTCTCGACGACGTCCTGCGGCGTGCCCAGCGCGGCGTAGCGCTGCGCGGCCTTGCGGAAATCCATGGCATAGCGCTGGCTGAGGGAAACCGTCGCGGCGTCGAGCGCCTTCTCGTAGGTGTCGTCGATGCGCGTGAACAGCAGGTGGGCGGTGCCGAAGCCGCGATCGAAGGTGCGGCCGGCCTCGCCGGCGGCGGTCGCGATCTTCTCCAGTCCCTGGCGGTACATGTCGGGCGTCACGACGTAGGACATCCAGCCGTCGGTCATGCGGCCGATGCGCCGCAGCGCCGGATCGGCGCGTCCGCCGCACCAGATCGGCGGACCGCCGAGCTGTCGGGGCGGCGGCTGCATCCTCACGCCGTCGAACGTGAAGAATTTGCCGGCGTGGGAGACCGGCTCGCCGGTCCACAGCTTGCGCATGACCGTCAGGCTCTCGCTCAGCCGCGCGCCGCGCTCGTCGAGCGGCACGCCACAGGCCTCGTATTCCTTGGGGAACTCGCCACCGACGCCGACGCCGAAGATGAAGCGGCCCTCGGTCAGATGGTCGAGCGTGGAGACCTGCTTGGCGATCGGGGTCGGATGACGCAGCGGCAACAGGAAGACGTCCGTGCCGAATACCAGGCGGCGGCTGAGCACGGCGGCCTGCGCGAGTTGCAGCAGCGGGTCGAAGATCGCGATGGTGAAGGCCACGTGATCGCCCACCCACATCGAATCGTAGCCCGAACGGTCGACAAGGCCGACCAGGTCGGCGAGCTCGTCGATGGTGGGAAGCCACGGGCCCTCGGCAGGCTCGGTGCGCCGATGCATGGTTTGCACGCCGATGCTGAGGTGGTCGTCCAGGGGCAGGTTCATGCCGCCTAGCCTACCACCTCGCTCCGTTCGAAGAAGCTCTCGGCATCGTCGATTTCGACCAGCCGGCCCTTGCGGATTTCCACGAAGCGGTTGGCGACGGTGCGGGTGAAGTAGCGGTCGTGGCTGACGAACAGGCAGGACACGTCGCTCTGGTCGAGCTCCGCCTCGAGCGCTTCCTGGCCCTCGATGTCGAGATGGTTGGTCGGCTCGTCCAGCAGGTACATGTTGGGCCGCAAGAGCTTCATCTTGAGGAACACCAGGCGGGCGCGTTCGCCGTGGCTCAGGATGTCGATCGGCTCGCCGATCTTGCGGAACGGGAAGCCCGCGCCGGCCAGCTGGCGGATCGCGTCCTTCTCGTTGATCCCCGGCGCTTCCAGCACGTAGTCGAGGATCGACGCCATGAGCGGGAGGTCGCGCATGGTCTGGTCGAAATAGACCAGCCGGCACGCGGGATTGAAGCGCACCGGCGAGAGGCTGGCGTAGTGCTCCAGGGCGGGATCGAAGGCGCCCGCCAGCGCCGACAAGAGCGTCGACTTGCCGGCGCCGTTGACGCCCAGCAGGGCGATGCGGTCGCCGGCGGCGATGGCGAGGCGGTCGATGGCCAAAAGCTTGCGCTCGCTCCCTGGCGCCAGAACGTCGAGGCCGGCGATGCGCAGGGTCACCTTGGCGTCGATGTCTCCGTCGGCCAGCTCCAGCCGGCGCTCGCGCGCGGCATAGGCCTGGGTTCGCTCCTTCTCGATGCGAGAGATGCGCGTCTCGATCGCGGCCTTGCGCTTGTTGAGATCGGGGTTCTTGACTGCCCACACCTTGTAGCGCGCCGCGGCCTGCTCCAGGCGCCGGATCTCCTTTTCCTCGAGCTGGGCGCGCGCCGCCGCCGTGGCGTCGCGGCGCAGCAGCTCTTCGCGCGCCAGGCTGAAGGTGGTCTTGAAGGCGTGCATGCCGTCGCTGCGGAGAAAGAGGGTGCGCTCGGTCACGCGGTTCAGGAACTCGCGGTCGTGGCTCACGATCAGCATGGGAACGGGGAAGTCGATCCTGAGCCAGCGCTCGAGCGTGCTGATGTTGGCGAGGTCGAGGTGGTTGGTCGGCTCGTCGAGGATCAGGATGTCCGGCTCCTCCAGCCGCGCCGCCGCCGCGATCAGCAGCAGACGCTGCCAGCCGCCCGAGAGAGTGCCGAAGGGCTTGTCGAGGATCCCGGGCTCGACGCCGATCTCGTCCAGAAGCACGTCGATGCGCCACCAGTCGTCGTCCAGCCCGACCTTGACGAGGGAGCGCTGCAGCACATCGCGTACGGCAAGCTGGCCGAGGCCAGGCGGCACGTCCTGCGGCACGCTGCCGGTCCTGAGGCCACGGGACTTGATCACCTTGCCGCCGTTGAGCTCGAGCTCGCCGCTGAGGCACTTCAGCAGGGTCGATTTGCCGGTGCCGTTCTCGCCGACCAGCGCGGTGCGCGCCCCGTCGAGCAGGAAGGTGATGCCGCGGAACACGGCCGTCGATCCGTAGAAGAAGGAGGCCCGCTCCATTCCGAGCACGGCCTGACGCGTCGCCATTGGTCGATCCCTGGATCCGTCATCCGATTTATCGTCTCGCTGACGCAATGGCGACTGCAAAGGTGGCGATGGCCATCAGGCCGGTGACGACGATCAGCGCCAGGGACAGAGAAGCTGTCGTCAGCACTGCACTCGTGAAGATGACGCCTGTCGCGTTTGCGGTGCGCAGCAGGGCAAACACTTCCGGTCGTCGCTGTGGCGGTGCAAGCGTGTCGAGGATGAGCGAGTAGTAGGTCGACAAGGGGGCCATGACCGAGCCCATGAGGAGGGTTCCGATAACGGTTGTCGTGACCGACAGATTGAGCGCCGCCAGAGCCAACCCCAGCGTCATCAAGAGGAGTTGGGCCAGCACGGCCTTCCGGGTTGCCATGCGGTTCCGCACGCTGACCCATATGCCGCCCAGGCACAGGGGGACCGTGAACACGATCGCCAAGGCCGGTTGGTAACCGAAGTTCAAAGCCAGCGCGACGGCGCCGATCTCGATGGCCGCAACGGCGGCGCCGCCGGCTGCGGCACAGCCAAGCCATAGCAGGATGGCAGGGCTGAGAACCGAACCTTGGGGACCGTGCAAGTCGATGTGGCTAGAGCCAGTGTTGGGGACCAACAATGCCGGAACGGCGCCGACGACCGCGAGCACGAAGACAGCAAAGGCCGGCGAGATGGAGCCCAGACCCGAAGCCGCCACGGGAGCCAGGACAAAGGTGACCTCGTTGAGCGTGGCCGCGATGCCGAGTGCGCGCGGCCATCGAGAAGAAGGCGCCAGGTGGTTGAGCACGGCGCGCAGATACCCGGAGGCGACGCCGTTGACCGATCCGGCGACTACGGCAAGGACGATGAGCCAAGTGAACGACGCTTCGTTTGCCGCGCATATCGCGATCGAGAACAAAGCCAGCGTGCGAAAGGCCACCAACAGCCTCAGGAACATCGCCAAAGGCAGGCTTCTGCCGAGCCGGGCGATCGGTATGGCGCCGCCCACCTGGGCCAGCGTCATTGCGAGCATCATGGCAGCGCCGCCGCTGGTGTCGCCGGTAAGGCTCAAGGCGACGAGCGAAAATGCAATCGGCCCTGCTGCCTGCGGTACGCCAAGGGTGCCCGACGAGATGAACCAGCGAAGCAGCGACCAACGGTTCGTCGGCCCGGGAAGGTTGGTCACATGCAATCGCCCTGCGTCAGGGCAAGACCAGTACGCCATCCTTCGCGACAATGCGACCGGCTTTGACGACAAGCTTGCGCCGCGGCCGGGTGGCCACGGCCTCGGCGAGGCAGCCTGCCTCGACCACGACGAAGTCCGCCGGGCCGGCGACGGCAATGCCGTAGCCTTCGATGCCCAGCACGTCGGCGGCCGTTTTCGTCACCATGTCGAAGGCCAGCGCCAGCTCCTCGTCGTGCCGGAAGTTGGCGCGGTAGCCGATCATCATGGCCCGTTCGAGCATGTCGCCGTTGCCGAACGGCGACCAGGCATCGCGGATATTGTCCGAGCCGCCGAACACCCGCACGCCGTGCTCGCGCAGGAGCTTCAGGGGCGGGATCGTCGCGCCGCCCGGGCCGTGGCACATGATGGCAACGCCGGTCTCGGCCAAGAGGTCGGCCGTGCGCCGGGCGAGCTCGGTCGGCACCGAGCCCAGCGCGAATGCGTGGCTGACGGCGACCTTGCCCTCGAGCGCCGCCGCCCGGGTGCGTTCGGCGATGCCGCGGATCTGGGCGATGCCGCTTTCGCCGCCGTCATGCAGGTGGATGTCGATGCCCACGCCGCGCCGCTCGGCGATGGCGAAGATCGCATCGAGATGGCCCTCGAGGTCGCCGTCGATGCCGACGGGGTCGAGGCCGCCCAACAGGTCGGCGCCTTCGGCGATCGCGGCGTCGAGCAGCGCCGCCGTCCCCGGCGAGCGCAGGATGCCGCTTTGCGGGAAGGCGACGATCTGGATGGTGACCAGGTCGCGGAATTCCTCGCGTACCTTCAGGATCTCGTGCAGGTTCCGGAGGCCGAGCTGGTTGTCGATGTCGACGTGGCTGCGCATGTGCAGCGTGCCGCTGGCCGCGACCTGGCGCACCAGGTTGGCGCCGGTCACCGATTCGGGAACGCTGCGCGCCGCACGCACCTTGCGTTCGGCCTCGATGCGGTCGGCGACGCGGTTGCCGGCGGCCTGGTTGGGGACCCAGGGCAGGCCGAGCAGCGTCTTGTCGAGATGGATGTGGCCGTCGACCAGCGGCGGCAGAACCAGCGCGCCGGCGAGATCGAGGTCGCCCTTGGTGGAAGGTGGGAGGAGGGCGGCGATACGCCCTCCAGACACCTCGATGTCGTGCTTGCTGCCGTCGGGCAGCTTGGCGTTGACGAACCGCACGCCCTTACTTGTCGGCGATCGCGCCCGCTTCCTTGCGGGTCTGCGCCACCGCTGCGCGTGCGGCCATGGCCATCAGGCCGGAATCGTTGGCGATGGTCACGAACTGGAAGCCCATGCCGATCGCGCGCGCGGCATAGCTCGCCGTGCCGTTGTGAATGCCGGCGAACAGGCCGCGCTTCTTGGTAGCGGTCGTGAGCTTCTCGTAGATCTTGAGGACCTGCGGCTCCTCGCGGTCGAGCTTGGGCACCAGGCCGAGCGACAGGCCGAGATCGGAGGGGCCGACATAGATGCCGCTGATGCCCGGCACGTCGCAGATGGCGTCGATGTTGTCGATCGCCTCCTGGGTCTCGATCATCGGGATGATCAGCACCTCGTCGTTGGCGGTCGCCTGGTAGGGCGTGGCCGAGCCGTAGGCGCCGGCCCGGATCGGGCCGTTGCTGCGCTTGCCCTTGGGTGGATAGAGCGAATAGGAGACCAGCGCCTTTGCCTCGGCGACGTTGTTCACCATGGGGCAGATCACACCCCAGGCGCCGCCGTCGAGCACCTTGCCGATGATGCCGGGCTCGTTCCACGGCACGCGCACCAGCGGCGTCACCGGATGCTTGTCCATCGCCTGGAAGCAGGCGACCATCGAATGGTAGTCCTGCACGCCGTGCTGCATGTCGACGGTGACGCTGTCCCAGCCGCACTGCGCCATCGTTTCCGCCGAGAAGCCGCTGGGAATGGCGAGCCAGGCGTTGACGACGGCCTTGCCCTCTTTGAGGCGCTTCTTGAGCGGGTTTCCTGCATTCATGACGGCGTTTCCTCTTGATGTGAGCTCGGACGCCGGATCATAGGCAGCGGGCCGTACAGAGGCCATTGCGTCCTGTCGCAGTGCGGGCTCAGCCCTTCACGGCGCCGGCCGACAGGCCCTCGACGATGTATTTCTGCAGGAGCGCCACCAGGATCACGGTGGGGGCCAGCGCCAGCAGGCAGATCGCCATCATCAGGTTGAAGAAGACGTGGACGTCGCCGACCAGGCTCGCGATCACCACCGGCAGGGTCATGAAGTTCGGCCGCGCGTTCAGGATCAGCGGGATCAGGAGCTCGTGCCAGGAGATGATGAACATGATGACGCCGCAGGCGGCCAGGGCCGGCGTGGCGAGCGGCAGGACGACGCGCACGAAGGCGGAGAAGCGCGTGCAGCCGTCGATGCGGGCGGCTTCCTCGAGCTCGCCCGGGATGGTGTCGAAGTAGGGCGCCAGGATCAGGATGGCGTAGGGCAACAGGAAGCCGGTCTCGGCGATGATGACGCCGCTCAGCGAGTTGAGCTGGCCGACCGAGCGCATGACCACATAGAGCGGGATCATCAGCACGATCACCGGCACGAAGCGCGCGACGATGTTGGCCTGCAGCAGGAACAGCGTCCATCGATAGCGCTGGCGGGCGATGGTGTAGGCCGACAGTGCGCCGAACAGCAGGGTCAGCGCCGTCACCGAGATCGCCACGATCGCCGAGTTGGCGAAGGCGACGTAGAAGTTCTTGATGTTGTCGGGCAGGTAGGTGACCTGCTCGAAGATGCGGCCCTTCTGCTCGCCCTTGCTCAGGATGACCAGGAAGTTGTCGAGCGTGACTTCCAGCGGCAGCACGCGGCGGGTGTCGGCCTGCAGCGCCTTCTCCGACTGGATGCTGCCGATGAACACCGCCACGACCGGCAGCAGGATGAAGACGATCACCATCAGGTTGGCGATGTGCAGCATCAGGCGCGTGGTCGGCGTCTTCTTGAACATCAGAGCGTCACCCGGCGGTAGATCAGCCGCAGATAGACCAGCGCGATCGCCGCGATCATCAAGGTCAGGATGAAGGCCGAGGCCGAGCCCATGCCGAAGTTGTTGGGCGGCGCGAAGGTGATCTTGTAGCTGTACCAGGCCGCGACCCAGGTGGCGTCGCCCGGCCCGCCCTGGGTGATCGCCAGGATCTCCTCGAACACGGCAAAGGCGAAGGCGGTGCGCAGGATCAGGATGATGGCGATGATCTGCTGCAGCATCGGCCAGGTGATCTTGGTGAAGCGATGCCAGGCGTTGGCGCCGTCGATCGCCGCCTGCTCGTAGAGCTCGCGCGGGATGCCCTGGAGAGCCGCGTGCACCAGGATGATGGCGAAGGGCAGGGTGCGCCAGATGTAGGGCACCGTGACCGCATAGAGCGCCGTGTCGGGATTGCCCGCCCAGTTCACCGGATCGCTGATCAGGCCCAGCGAGAACAGGATGCGATTGAGGAAGCCGAACTGGAAGCTGTACATGAACGACCAGATCAGGCCGTTGCAGATCGGCGGGATGGCGTAGGGCAGCAAAATCAGGAACCGCGTGATGCGCGAGGTCCGCACACCGGTCTGGTTGATCAGCAGCGCGATCGCCACCGCCAGCACCACCTCGCTGCCGACGGTGATGACGGTGAAGATCAGCGTGTTCTTGATGGCGATCCAGAACAGCGGGTCTTCGAGGACGCGGCCGTAATTCTCCCACCCGGTGAAGGCGAACTCGCCGCGCCTGAGCTGCGCCAGGCCGACGCGGTGGACCGAGAGATAGGCGGCATAGCCGACCGGATAGGCGAGCACCAGGCCGAGGCAGACGAGCGTCGGCAGGTTCATGACCAGCGCGAAGCGTCGCGCCGACATCTCGCGCCTGAACCACGGCACGCGCACGCGCGCCGTGGCGAGTTCCTGGGCTTGCGCGGTCAGGGCGTCAGACCTTGCGCTTGGCGTCGGCGATGCCCTTGATCAGGTTGTCGCAGCACACGTCGGCGGTGATCTGCCCGGTCAGGCACTTCTGGACCTCGATGTTGAGCTGGTCGGTCCAGGGGAAATGCCAGGGCTGATAGACCGACGAGCAGACCTCGCCGATATACGCGGCCTTGTCCCAGATCTTGAGGATCTCGGGGACGTCGCCCCACGGCGCCCAGCCCTGCTTCACCGCATCGCTGTTCATCACCGAGGTGTAGCCCGAGCCCAGCATCGCGTCCTTGGCGAGGCTTATGGCCTGCGTATAGTTGCCGTCCTTGGTCTTGCCGCCGAGATACTGCAGCAGCTTCCAGCCCCATTCCTTGTCGCGGGTCGCCGTCGACAGGAAATAGACGTGGGTGACGCCGATCGTCTTGCCCTCGCCGGGCGAGCCATGGACTTTCACCTTGCCGGCGATCGGCGATTGCTGCGGATCGTTGGCGACGTTCAGGCCATAGTGGTGGTTCGGCCCGCGATAGAGGTTCTTGCCGGCGCCGAACGCCTTGGCCGAGGTGGTGAACTGGACCTTGAGCGATTCGGGATCGGCGATGTCGAGCCCCTTCTCGAAGGTGTTGGCCCACCATTTCAGGGTCTCGCGGGCGATCGAGCCCGGTCCGAGCTGGTGGTTGCCCTGCTTGTCGAAGAAGGTGCCGCCCTTGTTCCAGGTCATCTGGTACCAGGTGCCCGGCAGCTGCTCGAGGCCGACGCCCGCCACCCACAGCACCGGATAGCGCGACACGCCGTCCTTCTTGGCCTTGACGCAGTGCTCGATGAACTCGTCGTAGGTCGAGAACGGCTTGTCGATCTTCAGCTTCTCCAGCATGTCGGCGTAGTAGTTCCACACCCACACGGCGGAGAAGTAGGGCAGGCCCATGGTCTTGCCGCCGACCGTCGCCACCTGCTTGGTGAAGGGCGTGAAATCCTTGATGTAGTCGGCCGCGCCCGGGAGGCTGTCGATCGGCTCGACCAGGCCCTGGTTCACGAAATTCGGGAAGGAGAAGGGAGACGACTGCGAGACGTCGATCTTCTCGCCTGCCGCGAACATGGTCGTGAGCTTGGTCGGGTGGTCGTTGAACGACGATATCGTCGAATCGACCTTCACGCCCCAATCGGCCTCGAACTGCTTGGCGATGCGCGTGTAGATGTCGCCGTAGGTCCAGACGACGAAGTTGACGCGATCGACCTTGCTCTTGGGCGGCACCGCCCAGGGGCCGCTCTGCTGTCCGAAGGCCGCGCCGGCCAGTCCGGCCGCCCCGAGGCCCGCCATTCCGCCGAGGGCTCGTCGCCGGCTTATTTCCCATTTGCGGATCAGGTCATCGCTCATGTCGTGCCCCCCGTGCGCTGAGATGCCGAAAGCCTATCACCGCATCACCGGCAGATGTAGGGAAATGGAGCAAAAAGTACGCCAGGGTGGATTGCGCTCCCGGATGGCGTTAGAGGCAACGCGATGAGCCTCTTGTCCCTTCGCGCCGGCCGGCTCGCGGTCGAGCTGGCGCCGCAGGCCGGCGGATCGATCGCGCGCTTCCGCCATGGCGAAACCGAATTGTTGCGGCCGATGACGGCCGAAGCGATGGCCTCCGGCCGCGGCAACGAAGCCGCCTGCTATCCGTTGGTGCCGTTCTCCAACCGCATTGCAGATGGCCGTCTCGTTTTCGACGGTCGGGTATTCAAGCTCGCGCCGAACTGGCCCGGCGTGCGCCATCCCATGCACGGCGAAGGCTGGGCGCGGCCCTGGCAGGTGGCGCGCCATGACGGCCGCGCGGCAGAGCTCGTGCACGAGCACGACGGCGTCACGGGATGGCCGTTCCGCTATCGGGCACGCCTGTCGTTCCGCCTCGAGGATGGGGGCCTCGCCATCAACATGGCGGTCGAGAACCTGGAGGACGGCCCGGCACCGGCCGGCCTTGGCCTCCACCCCTTCTTCGTGCGCGATGCCGACAGCGAGCTTGCCTTCCACGCCGCCGCCGTGTGGCTGGGTGACGAGGAGGTGCTGCCGACCAAGCGCGTCGCCGTGCCGCCCGAATGGGACTATTCCCGGTCGCGCAAGGTCGGGCTCGGTCTCGACAACTGCTTCGAGGATTGGGACGGCCACGCCGTCATCACCTGGCCTGGCCGCGGGCTGACGCTCGAGCTGGAAGCGACGCGGCCCTTTGGCCATGCCGTCGTCTACACGCCGGCGAACCGGCCCTACTTCTGCGTCGAACCCGTGAGCCACGTCAACGGCAAGGTCGCCGAGACCAGGCTTGCGCCGGGCGCAACCTTGGCCGGTGACGTCGTCTTTCGCGTTTCAACCTTGTGAGGACGTCATGGCTCCATTCGCCTCCTATCCCAGCCTGAAGGATCGCGCGGTGTTCGTCTCGGGCGGCGGTTCGGGGATCGGCGCATCGATCGTCGAGCACTTCGCGGAGCAGGGCGCCAAGGTGGCCTTCGTCGACATCGACGAGCCGGCATCACGGGCATTGGTCGAGAAGGTGGCCGGTGCCGGCCATCCGCAGCCTGCATTCGCCAAATGCGACGTCCGC
This sequence comes from Pseudomonadota bacterium, assembly GCA_023386865.1. GTDB lineage: Bacteria > Pseudomonadota > Alphaproteobacteria > Reyranellales > Reyranellaceae > Reyranella. Next base: position 10,416 of record JAEWIV010000033.1, on the reverse strand, counting down.
GACATCGCCGCCTACCAGGCGACGATCGCGGCGCTGGCCGCCCGGCTCGGTGATTTCACGGTGCTGGTGAACAACGCCGCCCGCGATGACCGGCACACGATCGAGGAGGTGACGCCGGCCTACTGGGACGAGCGCCTGGCGGTCAACCTGCGGCACCACTACTTCGCCATCCAGTCGGTGGTGCCGGGCATGAAGCGGGCGGGCGGCGGCTCGGTCATCAACTTCAGCTCGGTGAGCTATCACGCCATGGCGCCCCGGCTTTCGGTCTACGAGGGTGCCAAGGCCGCGGTGGTCGGCATGACGCGCGGACTGGCGCGCGACCTCGGGCCCGACGGGATCAGGCTGAACATCGTCACGCCGGGCTGGATCATGACCCAGCGCCAGATCGATCTCTGGCTGACGCCCGAGGGCGAGGCCGACCTGATGAAGGCGCAATGCCTCAAGGAGAAGGTCTATCCACCCGACATCGCCCGCATGGTGCTGTGGCTGGCCTCGGACGACAGCCGACTCGTGACGGCGCAGAACTTCGTGGTCGACGGGGGACGGATGTGATTGCGGCGGCCATTCCGGCGCGGATCGGCCGCGGCTTCCTTCACGCCTTCTGGCACGTCCTGCCGCCGACCTTGTTCTTCCTCGTCTCGTTCAACCTCATCGTCTTCACCACCAACCTGCTGATCTACGACTACTGGTTCAGGCTGTCGGGCTTCCTGCTCGCAACGACCACGGCACTGATCGTCGGCAAGGCCGTTCTGGTGGCAAACAGCATCAGGCTGATCGACCGCTTTCGCGGCGCGCCGCTGATCCAGCCCATCCTCTACAAGACCCTGTTCTACACCGCGGTCGTCCTGGTGGTGCGCCTGCTCGAGCGCTTCGTGCATCTCGCTCTCGACGACAGGGGATTTGCCGCGGCGTTCGACGTCGCCCTGCACGACTTCAGCTGGCACCGTTTCGCGGCCATCCAGATCTGGCTCTTCACCTGCTTCCTGGTCTACGTCACCGCCACGGAACTCGCCCATCTGCTGGGCGAGGGCCAGCTGTTCCGGCTGTTCTTTCGCCACCGCTCGAGCCAGCACCGGCTGACGCGTCGCCAGCACGTGCGCGCCCTGATGGAGCTCAGCCGGCTCGCCGAGACGACGCCGCGCGAGCAGCTGCTCGACGCCGCCACCCCGCAAGGCCGACGCCTGGTGACCATCGTCGACGCGCTGCGCCGCCGTCCCGGCCAGGACCCTGCGGGCGTGCTCGGAGGGGCGTGAAAGGCGGATAGAGCGGAATGAGATGAGATGGAACCGCCCGCGGTTCCATCTCATCTCATTCGCGCGCACCGGGGATACGTGTTGCAGGAGGCATGATGGCATCGACCATGAGCCGCGACCGAAGCTGGCGGTGGATCGCCTGGCTGATCCTGGCGATCGGCGGGTCGATCCTGGCCGGTGGGCTGGCGCTCGGCTGGGGCAGCCTGCGCCATGTCCTGTATGCCGACCGCGCCGACGGTGAGGTGGTCGAGATCCGCCGTCAGGGCGACATGTATGCGCCGGTGCTGCGCTTTCGCCTGGCCAACGGCGAGAGCCGCGAGGTCGAGGACCTCGGCAGCGGCGCGCCCGATTTCGCGGTCGGCGACCGGGTGACCGTGCTCTACATGCCCGACGATCCCGACGACTTCCGCATCGACACGTTCGAGCGACTGTGGTTCTCGTCGATCTTCGTGACGGCGTTCGCCTGCTTCTGGCTCTTGTTCGGCGCCGTCGCCTGGGGGCTGTCGCACGGCGTCGACCTGTTCATCCTCGGCGAGCGGGCCTTCGCCCTGATCGCCGGGGCGGCGCTGGTGATCGGCATCGCGGCCCTGTGGAACACCGTCGAGCTCTATGCCGGGGGCACCCGCACCGAGGGCACCGTGCTCGACATCCGCGAGACCCGCCGCACCGAGCAGGAGGACGTGACGCGGCCCGACGGCAGCGACTATCGCCGCACCGTCGAGCGCGTGTCCTTTGCGCCGGTCGTGCGCTTCACCACGGGCGAGGGACGCGAGATCGAGTTCCATGGCCGCGGCGGCAGCGACAGGGGTCTCGGCCCGGGCGATCGGGTGACGGTGATCTACGACCCGGCCGATCCCATCCGCGCCCGCATCGTTTCCTTCCTCGATCTCTGGCTCCCCGCGACGGCGGCGTTCGGCGTGGCGATCCTGTTCGGCGGCTCGGTCTGGCTGTCGCGCCGGTCGAGGAGACCGCGGACGAGATCGCCCTGAGCGTTACTTCCGGTCCTTGTAGGGCGGCACCGGGTAGATCGCCTTGGCGGTGGCGATCTCGGCCGGATAGACGACCTCGACGCCGCCCGGCGTGTTCTGCATCACGGCGAACTCGTTCTTGTACTGCTTTCCGGTCTCGTCGATCTCGTACGGGCCGGTGACGGTGACGATCTTGTTGTTGAGCTTGAGCGCCGCTTCCTTGAGCTTGGCGGGGTCGAGCGACTGGGCCTCCTGGATGATCTGCTCCAGGACGGCGCCGGCGCCGTAGGCGAGCGCCGTCTGGAAATCGGCCGGATACTGAGCGTTGGGGAAGAGCTTGGCGTAGCGCTCCATCATCTGCGCGCGATTGAGTCCGCCGGTGACCTTCCAGTTGATGCGGTCGTTCAGCAGGGTCTGGCTGAAGTGGTAGAGCGCATCCTTGCCGATGGCGAGGAACTGCGGCTGCGAGGCGTAGACGAAGTAGACGCCCTTGAAGTCGACGTTCATCTCGCGCAGCTGGCGGGCGATCGTCATCTGGTCGCCTTCGTAGGCCGTCGGCATGAAGACGTCGGCGCCCGTGGCCTTGGCCTTCTGGATGAGGATGTTGAAGTCCTTGGTGCCCTTGGCGAACTTCTCGTTCATGGTGACTTCCATGCCGAGCTTCTTGGCTTCCTCGACCGCGCCGTTGGTCAGCGCCGCGGGGAACGGCTCGTCGAGATAGGCGAACGCGATCTTCTTGACGCCCACCGTTCCGAAGAACTTCACGCCGGGCTTGCCGAGCAGCGTGCCGGCCTGCTGCGTCGCCGAGACGACGTATTTGTAGCCCTGCTGGTAGATCGAATCGGCGGACGCCGACCAGATCACCATGAACTTGTTGCCGGTCTCGGTCGCGTTCACCGCGGCGGCCGTGAGGGTCGAGCCGAAGGGGCCGAAGCAAAGATCGACCTTCTCGTCCTTGATCAGCGTCTCGTAGACCTTGGGCACGACCGTCTTGTCGCTGCGATCGTCGAGCTTGACCAGCTCGACCTTGCGCTTGACGCCGCCGATCGGGATGCCGCCGCGGCTGTTGACGTCGTCGACCCAGATCTCCGCGCCGCGCAGGCCCGACTGTGCGGCCAGCGCGAAGGTGCCGGTCGACGACACCGTCATGCCGATGCGGATCGGCTTGGCATCCTGGGCGCCGGCGCCTCTCGTCGCCAGCGCGCCGGCAGCCGTGACGATCAGGGTTCTCCGAGGCAGCTTGAAGGTCATGGTTTCCTCCCTTTTGTGGCAAAAGCCTAGCAATCGGCGCCGCAACGGTCACGCATCGATGCGATAATCCACCCACTCGGCGATGAGGTCGCGCAGGCCGGCGTCCTCCTGGAAGGCGCGCGCCGAGCCGTCGACCTTGTTCTGGCCGAGCTCGAGCACGTAGAGATGATCGGAGATGCGCACGCACTGGCGCACGTTCTGGTCGACCAGCAGGACGGTGATGCCCTGGCCCGGCAGGCCACGGATGAACTCGTAGATCTCCGCGCTGATGCGCGGCGCGATCATGGCCGTGGGCTCGTCGAGCAGCAGGACGCGCGGACGCAAGGCGAGGGCGCGGCCGAGCTCGAGGAAACGCTGCTGGCCGCCGCTCATCGAGCCGGCCAGGTCGCGCCGCTTGTCGCGCAGCATCGGGAACTGGGCATAGGCGCGCTCCAGGGCCTCCTCGACGCGGGCGCGGTCGCGCCGGAACGACCAGCAGGCCAGCCGGAGGTTGTCCTCGACCGACAGCTCGTTGAACAGGCTGCGCTGCTGCGGCACCAGGGCGATGCCGTTGTCTATGAACTTCCAGGGCGGCAGGCCGGTCACCTTGCGGCCGTCGATCAGGACGTCGCCGGCGACCGGCTTCAGGAGCCCGTAGAGCGCCCGGAGCGCCGTCGACTTGCCGGCGCCGTTCGGTCCGATCACGCCGGTGATGATTCCCGGCCTGACCGCGAGCGACAGCCCGCGCAGGATGCGGATGTCGCCGTGATAGGCGACGTCGACGCGATCGAGTTCGAGCACCGCGCCGGCCATCGTCACGCCCCCAGATAGGCTTCGATGACGGCAGGATTGCCGCGAATGTCGTCGACGCCGCCCTCGGCGATGATGCGGCCCTGGTTCAGCGCGACGACGCGGGTCGACAGCCGGTAGATCGAGGTCAGGTCGTGGCTGATCAGCAGAACCGCCTTGCCGGCGCGCGCGGTCTCCTCGATGCGATCGATCATGAACTTGCAGAGCACGGGATGGACGCCGGCGAAGGGCTCGTCGAGCATGACGATGGGCGGATCGGGCATCAGCATGCGCGCCATCTCGAGCAGCTTCTGTTGGCCGCCCGACAGCTCCTCGGCGTGATTGTGGCGCAGGTCGATCAGCTGCATGCGCTCGAGCATGGCCTCGGCGCGGCCGATCAGCTCGGCATCGGATGCCTTGCGGTCGAGCACCGGCACCAGGAGGTTGTCGATCAGCGACATCTTGCGGAACACCCGCGGTATCTGGAAGGTGCGGCCGATGCCGCGATGGGCGATGACATGCGGCGGCTGGCCGGTGACCCGCTGGCCGGCGATGAAGACGTCGCCGTCGTCGGGACGGTAGAGGCCGCAGATGCAGTTCATCAGCGTGGTCTTGCCGGCGCCGTTGACGCCGATGATGCCGAGCGTCTCGCCGGCGGCGGCCCTGAGGTCGACCCGGTCGACCCCGACCAGGCCGCCGAAGCGCTTGGTCAGGCCGCGCGTCTCGATGGCCGCGGTCATCGCTTGAGCCTGACGCCCAGGATGCCGGACGGCCGGAAGAAGATCGTGCCGACCAGGATCAGGAAGCCGACGATCTGGGCCATGGCCTGCGGCAGGAACACCGTCGCCATCTGCTCCGCCAGCCCGAACACGACGCCGGCCAGCAGCGCGCCCACCGGATTGCCGAGCCCGCCCAGCACCACGACGATGAAGGCGATGATGGTGTATTCGGCGCCGGAGAAGGGGTTGAAGGCGGGGAACACCAGGGCGATCAGCACGCCGGTGACGCCGGCCAGCGCCGATGCCAGCGCGAAGGCGAAGGCCGACAGGCGCACGATGTCGACGCCCATGATCTGGATGGCCTCGGGATTCATGATCGCCGCGCGCAAGGCCTTGCCCGGCAGGGTCTTGAACAGGAACAGCGCGAGGGCGATCGAGACCGCGATGGTGATGGCGAGCGCCACCAGCCGGGCCGTCGAGACGTAGATCGGCCCGACCTGCATGGAGACCGGGGTGAAGGTATAGTCGATCGTCCGCGAATCGGCCTCGAACAGCAGCAGCATCAGGGCGGCGGCCGCGATCGACACGCCGTAGAACATGAGGAACGACATCAGCTCGGGATCGTCGCTCTTGGCCAGCCGCGGGATCAGCACGTAGTAGAGGCCCCAGCCGGCGGCGAAGAAGGCGACGGCGGCGATCGGCACGGCGAGGAGGGGCGGCACGCCGAAGCTCGAGAACAGCACGAAGGCGAGGAAGGAGCCCGCGATCACGAACTCGCCGTGGGCGAAATTGACGACCCGCAGCACGCCGTAGAGCAGGGTGAGGCTGACGCCGACCAGGGCATAGATGCCGCCGACGATCAGTCCGTTCACCAGGCCGTTCAGGATCAGGAGTTCCATGGCGTTCCTACGGGATGTAGCGCCGCCATTGCGGCTTCTTGCGCAGGATGGTGCCGACGATGCCGCGCGGCAGGAACAGCACCAGGACGATGGTGGCGAGCCCCAGGATCAGCAGGTTGAGCAGCGGGAACTGCCGCCAGATCAGCTCGTCGAGCCAGACCATCGCCACCGCGCCCAGGATCGGACCGCTGACCGTGCCCAGCCCGCCGGCGACGGCGTAGATCACCGTCTTGGCGGTGATCAGGGTGTTGAAGGCGGTCTCGGTGTCGACGACGTTGGTGTACCAGGCTTCGACGCCGCCGCAGACGGCGGGAAAGAAGGCGGCGATCAGCCAGCCCCACAGGCGCACGATCGGCACGTTGACGCCCATCATCTCGGCGGCATCGGCATCGTCCCTGGTGGCGCGCAGCGCCTTGCCCAGGCGCGAGCGCGACAGCCACAGGATGGCGGCCAGCGCCGCCACCATCACCGCCATCATGACGTAGAAGCTCTGCACCGGATGGGCGCGGCTGCCGAGCTGGAGGCCGAAGCTGCCGCCGGTGAGCTGCTCGGGCATGTTGGTGATCACCAGCCGCAGGATGCCGGCCAGCGCCAGGCTGACGATGCCGAAATAGATGCCGGAGAGCCGCAGCGTCGGCGCGAACAGCAGCGCCAGCACGACGCCCGCGACCCCCGACAGGGGCAACGCGAGGAACACCGGGAAGGCGGCCTTCTTCACCAGGATCGCCGTCGTGAAGGCGCCGATGCCGTAGAACGCGACGTAGCCGAACGGCATGTAGCCGGCGAAACCCGCGGCGACGTTGAACGCCGACGCCATGGTTATCCACAGCATCAGGTAGAAGTGAAAGGCCACGTTCAGGCCGAGCAGCGGCACCGAAGCGAAGTAGATGAGAAGCACGCCGCCCATCAGGGCGGCGAGGGTGAAGTAGATCCGGTCGGCTGAATCGGGGGCGCGAGAAGGCGAGGTCATCAGTGGTCGCGCGGACCGGGGATGCGTGTTGCAGGAGACATGATGGATCCAGCTGATTCAGCGGAACCCATCATGCTCTAGCGCGCGGTGCCGGACAACGCCCGTGCCGGCCGTCTGGCGCGGCGCGCTTGCGGCCGCTTGATCAGCCGTCGCGCCGCGCGCGCCGCCGCGGCAGCGTAGCCGCGGTCGCCATGGACCAGCATCAGGGCGATCGCGCCCTCCGACAGGAGCCAGATCTCGCGGGCGGTCTCGGCCGGCCGCTCGATCCCGGAGCGGGCCAGCAGCTCGGCGAGATGCGCTTCGAGCATGGCCTTGTGCCGGCGCGCGATCAGCCGGGCCGGATGGCCGGGCATGTCGGCGAGCTCGACGACCAGGCGGGTGAAGCCCGAGCCAGCCCATCGCGGCCGGTCGGCCCACACCGCGAGCTCACGGAACAGGCGTTCGACCATGGCTTCCGGCGAGCCCGACAGCCGGTCCCCGAACGTCTTGAAGGCCGCCAGGGCGAGCTGATGCTGCGCCTCTAGGACATGGGCGAGAAGCTGGTCCTTGCTCTCGAAGTGATAGTAGAGCGTGCGCTTGGTGACCCGCGTTGCGGCCGCGATCTCATCCATGCTGACCCGGCTGTAGCCCTGGCGTCGGAACAGCCGGTAGGCGGCGTCGAGGATGCGCTTGCGGGTCTGGTCCGACGAACGCGGCATGCCCGCATGTATACCGGCTAGTGAATTTACATTGCCAGCCGGCGGCCCAGGATGGGCGGCGGAGGAGGTCCCACCATGCTGACCTTGAGGTCCATCACCGCCCGGCCCGTCGTGCTGAAGCTCAGGCGTCCGGTCGTCGCGCGCATCGCCGCCATCAGCGAGTGGCCGCTCGTGCTGATCGACCTGCAGACCGAGGAGGGCGTCGTCGGACGGAGCTACCTCGAACCCTACGTCGTGAAGTCGCTGCGCTACCTCGTGCCCATGCTCGAGGACATGGGAGCCCTCTTGAAGGGACGCCCCGTGGCGCCGGTCGAGCTGTTCGACGCGGCCCGCAAGTCCTTGCACTTCGTGGGATACGAGGGCCTGTCGATGATCGCCGCCTCGGGCCTCGACATGGCGGCGTGGGATGCCCTGGCGCAAGCCGCCGGCCGGCCGCTCTGCGTCCTGCTCGGCGGATCGCTCGGTGCGGTGAAGGCCTACAACAGCAACGGCCTGTGGCTGCAGCAACCCGAGGTCGTCGCCGCCGAGGCGCCGGAGTTGCGCGACGAGGGCGGCTTCACCGGCCTGAAGCTGCGCCTGGGCCGCGACAGCGTGGCGGCGGACCTGGCGGCGCTCGATGCGGTGCGCCGGGCGGTCGGCGACGACATGAACCTGATGGTCGACTTCAACCAGGGACTGACGCTCGCCGAGGCGCTGCAGCGCTGCCACCTGATCGACGGGCTTGGGCTGGCCTGGATCGAGGAGCCGATCGTCTACGACGACATCGACGGCTGCGCCGAGCTTGCACGGCAGCTCAAAACGCCCCTGCAGATCGGCGAGAACTTCTATGGCCCGCGCGAGATGCACAAGGCGCTGCGGCGCAAGGCCTGCGATCTCGTGATGCCCGACTTCATGCGCATCGGCGGCGTCACCGGTTGGCTGCGCGCGGCCGCCATCGCCGGCGCCGCCGGCGTGCCGATGTCCACGCACCTGTATCCGGAGGTCGCGGCGCACGTGATGCGGGTGACGGAGACGGCGCACTGGCTCGAATGGCAGGACTGGGCAAATCCGATCCTGGAGGAGCCGTACCAGGTCGAGGGCGGCAATCTCGTCGTTCCAGATCGCCCCGGCATTGGCCTGCGCTGGAACGAAGATGCGGCGCGCCGCTTCCGTTACGACGGCTAAAGCATGCAACACGCATCCCCGGAAGGCCTCAAGGGATCTCGTAGACCGCGACCTCGGCGGCGACGCCGCGCAGCGGATGGCTTTGGGCCAGCGGCGTCGGGCCGCCGCTGGCCAGCAGGCTCGCACTCTTCGGGTTGTCGATCACCGGTGCCGTCGCGAGGATCGAGCGCGTCTCGGCCAGGCCCTGCACGCGCGAGGCGATGTTCACGGTCTGCCCGAAATAGTCCTGGCGCTCGTTCAGGCTCACCGCCAGGCACGGCCCTTCGTGGATGCCGATCTTGAGCAGCAGATCCTCGCGGCCATGGGTTTCGTTCAGCTCGCGCATGGCCTCGCGCATGCGCAGCGCCGCGGACAGCGCGCGATCGGGCGTGAGGAACGTCGCCATCACCGCATCGCCGATGGTCTTGACCACGGCGCCGCCCTCGGCCGCAACGATCTCGTTCAGGGTGCGGAAGTGCTCGCGCACCAGGTCGAAGGCGACGAGGTCGCCGACCCGCTCATAGAGCTCGGTCGAGCCCTTGAGATCGGTGAACAGGAAGGTGAGGCTGGTGATCTTGAGCCGCTGGTCGACGTCGAGCGTGTCGGTTCGATAGATGTCGCGGAACGTCTGGTTCGACAGCAGCCGCTTGGCGGTCAGGAACGGCCGGCGCCTGCCGACCGCGTCGGCGAACTTGTCGTCGACGACCCAGATGGTGGGCAGCACGCGCGCGGCGGTGCGGTTCTCCAGCGACAGCCGGATCGGCCCCGGTCGCAGCGTCATCTCGCCCGCCGGCGCACGCACGTTGTTGTAGACCAGCGTCAGGCTCTGCCGTTCCTGGGTCGGCTCGTCCTTCACGTTGATGAATTGCGCGGCGTGGCTCACCGGCTCCAGCACGATGACGAAACCCGCCGGCAGCTGCAGCGACAAGAATGCCTTCTCGCCCGCCGGCAGCTCGACGGCGTCGAGCGTCACCTGCTGCATCGCCGCCTCGAGCGTGTCGTCGGGCAGGTCGACGCCACGGCCCCAGAACATCTGGCGGTAGTATTCCCACAGGGGAAGCTGGTCGGGACTGTGCGCCGCGATGCGGCGGACGCGCGGATTCACGGTGAAGGTCACCTCGACCATGTCGTCGAGCGTTGGCTCGCCGTTGACGTTGCAGAACACGCAATAGTAGTGCTCGGCCTGCACCGTCTTCAGCGTGGCGTTGGCGTCGAGCACGCCGCTGCAGCTTGGGCACAGCACGTTCCACGACATGTCGAACAGGCCGATCTGGGCAGCTTGCAGGAGGGTGGAGAGCACTCGCTCCTCGTCGAGCCCCTGGTGCTTGGCGAAGTCGAGCACGTTGATGCGGTTCAACTGACGGTCGGGTGCGTCGCGCACGAACCGTTCGAGCGTGGCGGCGCATTCGGCATCGGCCGATTGCTTCAGGACTGCAAAGAGGGAGGCGGCTTCGCTCATGGTAGGTGTCCCGCTGAGACATCGAAACATGGCAGCCACCGGGGCTGGTTCAAGCCGAACGATACCCCAAATTACCTCATGTATTAGAGGCGTGCTTCCTCGATCCAGCTTGTCAGCAGCGCCGTCAATTCGCGCGGCCGCTCGAGTGGCGCCATGTGGCCGCAGTCTTCGAGGATCGCGAAGCGCGTGTCCGGCAGGTGCCGCGCCATGCGCTCGGTCTCGGCGAAGGTGCGCAGGCGGTCCTGGCGACATGCCACGACCAGGGACGGGCAGGCGATGCGCTCGAGG
>JAEWIV010000002.1 GCA_023386865.1 Pseudomonadota bacterium | reverse complement strand
CTGCAGCAGCGTCGAGGAGCTCGAAGCCGCGGTTCGCGCCTTCGAGGGCTGCGCGCTGAAGCGCACGGCGAAGAACACCGTGTTTGCCGACGGCGTGGTCGGTTCCGCGGTCATGATCGTCGGCGAGGCGCCGGGTGCCGACGAGGATCGCCTGGGCAAGCCGTTCGTCGGCGTCAGCGGCCAGCTGATGGACCGCATGTTCGACGCCATCGGCATGAGTCGCGAGCGCGATCTCTACATCACCAACATCCTGTTCTGGCGGCCGCCCGGCAATCGCACGCCGACGCTCGCCGAGCAGGCGGTCTGCATGGCCTTCACGCGCCGGCACATCGAGCTGGCGCGACCCAAGGTGCTGGTCCTGGCCGGCGGCACGGCGGCAAAGTCGGTCCTCGACACGACGGAGGGCATCATGCGGCTTCGCGGCAAGTGGACGAGCCTCGCGCTAGACGACGGCACCACGGTGCCCACCCTGCCCACCTTCCATCCCGCCTATCTTTTGCGCACGCCCGCCAGCAAGCGGCAGAGCTGGTCGGATCTCCTGGCGCTCGACAAGAAGCTGCGCGAGCTCGGCGTCAAATGACCCGGCGCTTCGGCGGCTGCATGTGCGGCGCCGTGCGCTTCACGACGACAGGCGAGCCGTCGCGCGTGACCATCTGCCATTGCACCTGGTGCCAGCGCCGCACCGGCACCGCCTTCGGCACGGAAGTGGTGTTCGACGGCGACCAGATCGAGCTGACGGGCTCGGAGAGAGGCCGCTACCGTCACGTCTCCGACGAGTCGGGACGCTGGATCGACGTCGAATTCTGCCGGCGATGCGGCACCAACCTCGGCTTCACCTTGGAGGCGGTCCCCGGCGTGCGCACCTTGCCGGCCGGGGCGTTCGACGACCCATCCTGGATCACGGCGGACCGCTACAAGGTCCGCCATGTCTTCCTGCAATCGAGGCGCGAGTGGTCGGAGCTCTCGGCGCACGTCGAGCAGTACGAGCGGCACTTCCGCTCGTGATCGCCTGTCCTCCCCATCGCCGTCGATGGGGAGGAAGCAGAAGATCAGTCGGCCGCCCTGGCGAGCGGCTCGGGCTCCAGGGCCTCCAGCACCTTCGGCGGTGACATCGGCAGGCTGTAGAGGCGCAGGCCCAACGCCTGGTGGATGGCATTGGCGACCGCCGCCATCACCGGCACCAGCGGCACCTCGCCGACGCCACGCACGCCCTGCGGATGCTTCGGATTGGGCACCTCGATCATGACGGTGTCGAGCTTCGGCAGGTCCGAGGTGACGGGCATGCGGTAGTCGAGGAAGCCCGGATTATCGAGCTTGCCGTTCTTGTCATAGATGTACTCTTCGTGCAGCGCCCAGCCGATGCCCTGGGCGACGCCGCCCTGCATCTGGCCTTCGACGTAGTCGGGATGGATCGCCCGGCCGACGTCCTGGAAGGCCGTGTAGCGCGTGACCCAGACGCGGCCGGTGGCGGGGTCGATCTCGACGTCGCAGATATGCGTGCTGAAGCCGCCTTCAGCGCCCGCCGTGTTGCTCGAAGCGCCGGCACCGATCGGGCCACCCGTCTCGCTTGCCTTGGCGGCGATCTGGGCGAGCGACAGCGGCTCGAACTTGCCGGCGTTGTCGCCGGCCGGGCGGGCGAAGCCGTTGTCCCAGGTCACCGCATCGGGCTCGATCTTCCAGATCTTGGCGGCGCGCTCGCACAGGGTCTTGATGACCTTCTCCGCCGATTGCGTGACCACCATCGCCGACGCGAAGGTGACGCGGCTGCCGCCGGTCAGGTTCGAGAAGCCGATGCTGCTGGTGTCGCCGATCAGCACCTGGATCTTGCTGTGGTCGATGCCCAGGAGCTCGGCGGCGATGTTGGCCGTCGAGGCGCGCGACCCGCCGATGTCGGGATGGCCGGTCATCACGACGACCGAACCGTCCTCGTTGATGCGCATCTCCGCGCTCGATTCGCCGCCGGCGTTGAACCAGTAGCCGCTCGCCACGCCGCGGCCCTGGTTGGGACCGAGCGGCGCCTTGTAGTGCGGATGCTTGAGCGCCTCGCGCAACGTCTCCTGGTAGCCCATGACCGGATAGACAGGTCCATGGACGGCCTTGGTGCCCTGCTTTGCGGCGTTCTTCAGCCGCAGCTCCAGCGGATCCATGCCGAGCTTCTCGGCCAGCTCGTCCAACACGCATTCGACGGCATAGGCGCCGATAGGTGCACCCGGGGCGCGATAGGCCGCGACCTTCGAGCGGTTGGAGACGACGTCGTAGCCCAGCGTATGCGCGTTCGGGATGTCGTACGGGCCGAAGGCGCAGCCGGCCGCGCCGCGGATCGGCGAGCCCGGGAAAGCGCCGGCCTGCAGCCAGTAGGTGCCTTGGCCGGCGACGATGGTGCCGTCCTTCTTGGCGCCGATCTTGACCTTGCTCATCGAGCCCGAGGTCGGCCCGGAGGCGCGGAACACCTCCTCGCGCGACATCACCATCTTGACCGGTCGACCGGACTTCTTGGCCAGCACCAGCGCCAGCGGCTCGAGATAGATGATGGTCTTGCCGCCGAAGCCGCCGCCGATTTCCGCCGGGATGGCGCGGATGTCGCTCTGCTGCGTGCCCGTCAGCAGGGCGGACATGGCGCGGACCATGAACTGCCCCTGGCTGGAGCTCCAGATCGTCGCCTTGCCGTCGACGACGCTGACCAGGCAGGCGTGCGGCTCGATGTAGCCCTGGTGCACGGCTTCGGTCTCGAAGCTGCGCTCGACGATCACGTCGGCTTCCTTGAAGCCCGCCTCCACGTCACCCTTCTTGTGCTCCAGCGTGCCGGCGATGTTGGAAGGCTTGCCCTCGAAGCGGACATGCTCGTGCAGGATGGCCGCATCCGGCTTCATCGCGTCCTTGACGCTGATCGCCCAAGGCAGGACTTCGTAGTCGACCTTGATCAGCTTGAGCGCTTCAGCGGCGATCGCCTGCGTGGTCGCGGCCACGGCGGCCACCGGATGGCCGTGGAACAGCGCCTTGTCGCGCGCCATCACGTTGCGGCACATCCAGCGCATGTCCTGGATGCCCAGCATCACCGGGCCCTTGTCGATGGGGAAGTCGACGATGTCCTTGGAGGTCATCACCGCCATCACGCCCGGCAGTGCTTCGGCCCTGGAAGTGTCGATCCCCTTGATGCGCGCATGCGGATGAGGGCTGCGCAGCACCTTGCCCCAGATC
>JAEWIV010000518.1 GCA_023386865.1 Pseudomonadota bacterium | reverse complement strand
GTGCGGATCTCGGGGATGGTCTGTCCTTTCGCTTTGCGCTTGCGGGGCCGTACGGCGCGGATCGCCGTGGCAGAATGGCTGTCGAGCCGGCTCGGGATGAAGCACCAGGCGGGCGGCTCGCAGGAGGGCAGCATGCGCGCCTGGCTCGCGTCCAGCCGGTAACGAGCGAAAGTGCGCGGCGCTGCCGCGGCCAGGGCCGGATAGCTCCAGCCCGGCCGGGCGAAGGCCGCGATCGGTATGGAATCGAACAACTCGCGCCAGCCGCGCCATTGGGCGAACTGCGGCAGGATGTCGGCGCCCGTCAGCCAGACGAAGCGCGCCCTGGGGTAGGTGCGGCGCAGCGCCCGCACCGTGTCGAGGGTAAAGCGCGTGCCCAGCACCAGCTCGGGTGCATCGACACGGATGTGCGGATGATGTCCGACGATCTGGCGGGCGCGGGCCACGCGCGTGGCCAAGGGCTCCATGCCGTCGTCGCTCTTGAGCGGGTTCTGCGGCGAGACCAGCCACCACACCTCATCGAGGCCCAGCCGCTTCAGCGCCTCGAGGCTGATGTGACGATGGCCCTCGTGCGCGGGATTGAACGAGCCGCCCAGAAGCCCGATGCGGCGCGTCGTGTCCCGCGGCACGCCCGGCATCGGATGGAGGGATGAGCTCACGGGCGCGTGGTGCCCTTGCCGCGCACGACGTTCTTGTAGGTCGTGAGCTCGACCAGGCCGACCGGCCCGCGCGCATGCATGCGGTTGGTCGAGATGCCGATCTCCGCACCCAGTCCGAATTCGCCGCCGTCGGCGAACTGGGTGCTGGCATTGTGCATGACGATGGCGCTGTCGACCTCGGCGAGGAAGCGCCGCGCCGTCGCCTCGTTGCCGGTGATGATCGATTCGGTGTGCTGGCTTCCGAAGCGGGCGATGTGGTCGATGGCGCCGTCGACACCGTCGACCGTGGCGACCGCGATCACCGGCGCGAGATACTCGGTGCGCCAATCCTTCTCGGTGGCGGGCAGCGCCTTGGGATCGCGCTTCCGCACCTCGCCGTCGCCGCGCACTTCGCAGCCGAGCTCGTGCAGCTTCGCCAGCACCGGCATCAGATGCGTGTCGAGCGCGGCGCGGTCGACCAGCAGCGTCTCGGCGGCGCCGCAGACGCTGACACGGCGCATCTTTGCGTTGGCAACGACGTCGGTCGCCATGGCGACGTCGGCGTCGCGGTCGACATAGACATGGCAGATGCCGTCGTAGTGGCGCAGCACCGGCACGCGGCTTTCCTCGGTGACGCGATCGATTAGCGAGCGTCCGCCGCGCGGCACGATCAGGTCGAGCCAGCCGGTGGCGCGCAGCATCTCGCCGACGGCGGCGCGGTCGGTCGTCGGCACGAGCTGCACGCAATCCTCGGGCAGCCCGGCGCGCGCGAGCGCCCGGCGCAGCAGCTCGACGATGGCGCGCGAGGAATGGAAGCTGTCGGAGCCGCCGCGCAGCACCACGACGTTGCCCGACTTGATGCAGAGCGCGCCGGCATCGGCGGTGACGTTGGGGCGGGCCTCGTAGATCACGCCGATGATGCCGATCGGCACGCGCACGCGGCTGATCGACAGGCCATTGGGCCGCGTCCAGCTCTCGATCTCGGCGCCGACGGGGTCGGGCAGGGCGACGATATCGTCCAGCCCCTTGGCCATGGCTTCGACGCGCTGGTCGTTCAGCAGAAGACGGTCCTGCAGGGCCGCGGTCATGCCCGCCGCCTTGGACGCCTCGATGTCCTTGGCGTTGGCGGCCAGGATCGCGGGCTTCTCGGCGCGGATCAGGCGCGCGGCGTCGGCCAGTGCGCGGTTCTTGGTGTCGGTCGAGGCGTTGCGCAGCGCGACGGCGGCGGCGCGGGCGCGCCGGCCCAGCTCGGCGACGATGGCCGCGGCGTCCTCGGCGGGCTTGGTCTGAACGTTCATCGGCCGCTCCACTATAGCCCTATTCGACCACCAGGTCGTCGCGATGGACCATCTCGTCCCGGCCGCGGAAGCCCAGCAGGCGCTCGATCTCGGCGCTCTTGCGGCCGGCGATGCGCCGGGCGTCGTCGGCGGCATAGGCCACGAGGCCGCGCGCCAGCACGCGGCCGGCCCGGTCCTTGACGTCGACCACGTCGCCGCGGCGGAACTCGCCGTCGACGCCGGTGACGCCCGCCGGCAGGAGGCTCTTGCCGGCCGACTGCGCGCGCACCGCGCCGTCGTCGACGGTGAGGGCGCCCGCGGTCTTGAGCGAGCCCCTGATCCACTTCTTGCGCGCCGACAGCGGCGACGCCTCGGGCAGGAACCAGCTGCAGCGCGCCTTGCCGTCGATGAGGTTGCCCAGCGCGCCGACGGCGCGGCCGTCGGCGATCGCCATGCGGCAGCCCGCGGCCATGGCGATGCGGCCGGCGATCAGCTTGGTCACCATGCCGCCGTTGCTGAGCTCGGAGGCGGCCGCGCCGGCCATGGCCTCGATGGCCGGGGTGATCTCGCGGATTTCGGGAATGAGGATGGCCGAGGCGTCGCTGCGCGGGTCGCCGGTATAGAGGCCGTCGATGTCCGACAGCAGCACCAGCGTGTCGGCCGAGATCATCTCGGCGACGCGCGCGCTCAGCCGGTCGTTGTCGCCGAAGCGGATCTCGTCGGTCGCCACCGTGTCATTCTCGTTGATCACCGGCACGGCCTTCATGCCGAGCAGGGTGCCCATGGTCTGGCGGGCGTTGAGGTAGCGGCGGCGCTCCTCGGAATCGTCCAGGGTCAGAAGCACCTGGGCCACGGTGATGCCGTGCCGCGCCAGAGCCTCCTGGTAGGCATGGGCGAGCTGGATCTGGCCGGTGGCCGCGGCGGCCTGGCTTTCCTCGAGCTTGAGCGTCCCGGCCGGCAGCTTGAACTGCGTGCGCCCGAGGCGGATGGCGCCGGAGGAGACCAGCACGATCTCGCAACCGGCCTTGTGCAGCCGCGCCACGTCGTCGGTCAGGCTGAGCAGCCAGTCGCGGCGGACCTCGCCCCGCGCCTCGTCGACCAGGATGGAGGAGCCGATCTTGATGACCAGCCGACGCGCTTCCTCCAGGGGTGTCACGCCGCTTCCCTTGCCGTATCGCGCTGCTTCTCGACCAGCTTCATCAGCTCGTGCAGCAGGGGCTGCACGCCCGCGCCCGAGACGCCCGAGATCACCTGCACGGTCTTGCGGCTCGCCTTGGCGAGCTGGGCGCGCTTGGTCTCGATGTCCTCCGGCGTCATGGCGTCGGTCTTGTTGAGCGCCACGATCTCCTTCTTGCGCGCGAGATTGCCGCCATAGGCTTTCAGCTCGGCGCGCACCGTCCTGTAGGCGCCGACGATGTCGTCCTGCGTGCCGTCGACCAGGTGCAGCAGCGCCCGGCAGCGCTCGACATGGCCGAGGAAGCGCGTGCCCAGCCCGGCGCCCTCGCTGGCGCCCTCGATCAGGCCGGGAATGTCGGCCATGACGAACTCGCGGTCGCCCACCTTTACCACGCCGAGGCCGGGATGCAGCGTCGTGAAGGGATAGTCGGCGATCTTGGGCCGCGCGTTGGAGGTGGCCGACAGGAACGTCGACTTGCCGGCGTTGGGCAGGCCGACCAGGCCGACGTCGGCGATCAGCTTCAGCCTGAGCCACACCCACATCTCCTCGCCCGGCCAGCCCTTGTCGGCGCGGCGCGGCGCGCGGTTGGTCGAGCTCTTGTAGTGCAGGTTGCCGTAGCCGCCGTCGCCGCCCTTGAGCAGCACGATCCGCTGCCCGACCTCGGTGAGGTCGGCGAGCAGGGTCTCGTTGTCCTCGGCGAAGACCTGGGTGCCGCGCGGCAGGCGCAGGACCACGTCCTTGCCCCGGGCGCCGGTGCGCTGGCTGCCCATGCCCTGCTGGCCGGTCTCGGCCTTGAAGTGCTGGGCGTAGCGGTAGTCGATCAGCGTGTTGAGGCCATCGACGCATTCGAGGACGACGTCGCCGCCGCGGCCGCCGTCGCCGCCGTCGGGTCCGCCGAACTCGATGAACTTCTCGCGCCGGAAGCCCACGCAGCCGGCGCCGCCGTTGCCGGAGCGGAGGTAGATCTTGGCCTGGTCGAGGAATTTCATGGTTTGGGATCCGGAAACGAAAAAAGGGGAACGGCGAGCCGCTCCCCTTCAAACTCCGATCGATCGGGAACGGCTATTCGGCGGCGAGCGCCGGCGCCGGTCGCACGTTGACCTCGACCTTGCCGCCGGTCCGCTTGCGGAACGACACGACGCCGTCGGCGGTGGCGAACAGCGTATGGTCGCGACCGATGCCGACATTGTCGCCGGCGTCCATCTTGGTGCCGCGCTGGCGGACCAGGATGTTGCCCGCGACGACCTTCTGGCCGCCGAAGCGCTTCACGCCGAGCCGCTTGCTTTCCGAATCGCGGCCGTTACGCGACGAGCCGCCTGCTTTCTTGTGTGCCATGACGAATTACTCCAGCCGCTCTCTATCAGGCGACGATCTGCTCGATCTTGACCACCGTCAGGTCCTGACGATGACCGTTCTTGCGCCGCGAGTTCTGGCGGCGGCGCTTCTTGAAGACGATCAGGTGCGGCCCGCGCGCCTGCTTGACGATCGAGCCGACGACCTTGGCGCCGGCCACGGTGGGCGCGCCGACCTTGTCGCCGACCATCAGCACGTCGTCGAACTCGACCTTGTCGCCGGCTGCTCCGGCGATGCGCTCGACCGTGAGCTCCTGCTCGGCGGCGACCGTGTATTGCTTTCCACCCGTGCGGATAACGGCGATCATGATGACACCTGACTTGATGGCCGCCCGGCCCGCCCTAACCCACCAGCCGACCCCTATGGATAGGGGGCTCTGGCAGGCTCAGGCCCAAAATGCCGGAAGGCATGAAATAGCACGGCGGGCCTGACCGACCCGCCGGAGGAGGGCGGAATATACGCAGGAAGCCCCCCAAGTCAACGGCGGAAAGCTTGGAAAATCAGGCCGTTCGGCCCAAATCGGCGGTCCAGGACGCCGCGGTTGCCGCGGGAGAATCAGGCTCTTATAAGCGGGGCCCCGGAGAGGTGCCAGAGTGGTCGATCGGGACGGTCTCGAAAACCGTTGTGCGTGCAAGCGTACCGTGGGTTCGAATCCCACCCTCTCCGCCAACTACGCTTTTTGTCCGACCCTGAGACATCGGTAGCGGACTGGACCTGCGACATGGGTAACCTTGGGCCGGTTGTGCAGGGTCGCAAAGTTTCTGTTCCAGGTCGATGAAGCCGGGATCGCAATGCATGAAGGTGACGATCCGATCGCCATCGCCAACCTCCTTGGGCCGGGTCCCTGTCCAACCGTGGAGCTGCGGGACAACGCGATCCGCACCAACCGATAGGCTTGATTGTCGATTCGCCTGTTGGAGCCATGCACGTTGCTACATCATGCGACCCCGCGCCCGCGCCGCCTGTCGCACGGCAGCTTCGAATGCGAGCATGGCGTGAGGGCTTGCTCGCGAGCGACGTTTGATGATCGAGAAAGCCGCCGAGGCCTCGTTCACCTTGACCGGCAGGATGCAAACCCTCGATTGACCCGCAAAGTGACGGCCTACCTCCTTCGGCACCATCATCAAGCAGTCGGAAGAACCGAGGATGGCGATGCAGGAATAGAACGACGCGGACCGATAGACCGGCTGCGGAGGATTTAGCCCGCGTCGTAGGAACGCATCGGCAAAGAAGTCGTGCAGAGCGGTATTGGTCGGCGCCTCGATCCAGTCCCTGCGCGCCAGTTCCTCCCAAGGGATCTTGCGCCGCCGTCTGAGCTCGTGGCGGGAGCCGCCGATGATGCAAAACGATTCGGTGAACAAGAACGAAGGGACGAGGTCTTGGTTGGCTGCGAACTCCGGCAACATCCGCCCAATCACCAAGTCGAGCGAGCCGTCTGCCAGGGCAGCCAGCAGCTCTGAAGCGGCGCCTTCGCGGAACTCGGCACGCACTCCCGGGTGCGACGCGCGAAGCAAGGTCAGGGCCTGCGGCACGATTTCCAGCATCACCAGCGGCAGCACGCCGATGCGCAGGAGCGCGCGGCCTTCATTCCCCGACGCGAACTCACTCTGCACGCGGCGCAGATCGGCCAGCATGAGCCGCGCCTGTCGTATCATGTACTGGCCCCGCTCGGTGGGCACGAGGCCGCGGCGTGAGCGTTCGAACAGCTTGCCGCCGAAGGTGCGCTCCACGTCCTGCAGCATCACCGTGAGCGCAGGCTGCGAGGTATTCAATCGGTGCGCCGCTTGATGCAGGGAGCCGGTCTCCGCCAGCGTCTCGACCAGCCTGAGCGAGCGCAATCGCAGATGATCCATGTGATAACCATTCGATATCGCCAAATCCAAAAGCGGTATTAGGACAGTATCACCGCATTGCCTACGCTGCGACACCAGGAGAACGAATGAATGGCGTCGCAGTGCTTGTCCGGCGTGCGGGTGATCGACCTCAGCCACGTGATCGCGGGGCCCGTGGCGTCGATGTATCTCGCCGCTCTCGGAGCCGACGTGCTGAAAGTCGAAAATCCGCGTGCACCCGACGTCATGCGCTTCGTGGAGCCGGGGTCCGGTGGCGCGATGTCGAGCACGTTTGCGACGCTCAACGCGGGCAAGAAGTCGCTTGCCATCGATCTCAAGATGCCACGGTTGCGCGATCTCCTGTTGGGCCTGCTGCGCGACGCAGACGTCTTCATCGAGAATTTCCGGCCGGGGACGGCTGAGCGTCTCGGTCTCGATTACGCGGCCGTGCGGGCAATCAATCCACGCATCATCTACCTCTCGATTTCCGGCTACGGCCAGGACGGCGCCTGGAGGCGCTTCGGCGCTTACGATCAGGTGGTGCAAGCGCTGACCGGCATGATGATGGCCAATGGCGAGGAGGACGGGCCGCCCACCAAGGTCGGCTTTCCGGTGATCGACATCGCCACCGGCATGCTGGGCGCCATGTCGGTGCTGGCAGCCCTGCACCGGCGCGACCGTGACGACGTCGGCAGCCATGTCGATACGTCGCTCGCCCAGGCCGCGCTGCAGCTCATGCGGCCCCTGGCGAGCCGGGTGCTGTCCACAGAGCGCGACGGGCCGCGGCCCGGCAATCGCGGGTTCAGTGGCTCCCCAGGGGCCGCCACCTTCCGTTGCGCCGACGGATGGCTCGCGGTGGCGGCCAATACCCGGCGCCAGTTTGCAGCGCTATGCGAGCTGCTCGGGCTTGCCGAGGTGGCGGACGATCCCGCCCTGGTGGCGCAGGTCGGTGATGGCGCGACCACGAATGTCATCCCTGTCGATGCCGCCGAGCTCGGTCGTCGTCTTGACGCGGCATTTGCTTGCCGCCAGGCGGCGGTGCTCGAAGGGGAGTTGAACGATGCCGGCGTGCCGGCGGCTCGCGTACGCCGGATGGGGGTGTTCCTGCGCGAGGCGCGGGCGGGGCAGCATGTCGAGCTGGGCTTGGAACACCTCGAGGGTGACGGCGGCGGATTCTGGCAGTTCGGGCCGGGGTTTTCGGGACTGGGGCGGCCCGCAACGGCGCCGGCGCCCCGGTTGGGGGCCAGCACAGGCGAGATCCTGCGCCGCGCGGGCCTCAGTTCCGGGGAGATCGAAGCCCTGGCGCGCGAGGGTGCGGTCCGGCTTTGAAACAGAGGCGTAGGTGTCGGGAAGCAGAGAGAGCGGGAGGAAATTCGATGAAAAGACGAGTTTTGGCGGTTCTGATCGCCGCCATGGGTCTGCTGCCGAGCGCGGTCTCGGCGCAGCCGATGACGGCCAATGTCGCGGTCTATACCGGCTCGCTGGTGGCGGTGCCGGCCTATGTCGCCAAGGACCTCGGCATTTACGAAAAGCATGGATTGAACGTGACGTTGATGGACTTCCGCGCTGCGCCCGACGCGACGGCGGCGCTGTTCAGCGGGGCGGTCGACCTGATGAGCAACAGCCCCGGCAACATGATGCTGGTGAACAGCCGGGGCCGCGACCTGGTGACGATCGTCGACAACTACCCGGCCCATGTGTGGAGCATCGTGGTCGGCAAGGATGTCGCGACGCCGAACAAGGCGGCCGGCTATCCGGCAATGATCCGCGACCTCAAGGGCAAGAAGATCGGCGTTCCGGCGATCGGCTCGGACGGACACAATTTCGCACGCCGCTTCTTCAAGGATGCCGGGATGGACCCTGAGAAGGACGCCACCTTTCTCGCGGTCGGACTTGGTCCTGATGCCGTCGCCGCCTTCAAGGCCGGCCAGCTCGACGCGGTCATGGCGATCGAGCCGGTGCAGACGGTGCTCGAGAACGCGGGCGGGAAGGTGCTGCTCGACCTGATGATTGACAAGACGATCCCCGAGTTCGCGACGTGGACGTCGAGCGTCTATCACTCGACCAAGGGGCACGCCGACAAGAACGCCGAGATGATGAGGCGCTTCCAGGCCGCGCAGGAGGCCGCTGTTGCCTTCGTGCGCGATCCCGCCAACGCTGAAAAGGTCGCGGCGATCTGGTCGAAGTACAACAAGGCGCTGACGCAGGAGCAGATGAAGGGCGTGCTGACTCGCCTCGGCAAGGCGTTCGACGTCAAGTTCAACTGCCCGGGCACCGAGAATGTCGGAAAGTTCCAGGTCGACAACGGCTTGATCAAACCCGATCAGGTCCAGACCTGCGAGCAACTCGCCTGGTCGGACGCCAAGAAGTACCTGCCGTAACGTCGCAAGAACAAGGAGCGGTCCGATGACGGACGACGCCATGAAGTTCGGCATCTTCCTCGGGCCGTTCCATCGGCTCGGCGAGAATCCTACGCTCGCCCTGGAACGGGACATGGAGCTGATCGAATGGCTTGATCGGCTGGGCTACGACGAGGTCTGGATCGGCGAGCATCACTCGGCGGGATGGGAACTCGTCTCCTCCCCGGAACTGATGATCGCCGCCGCGGCGGCGCGCACGCGACGCATCAAGCTGGGATCGGGCGTGACCAGCCTGCCCTATCACAACCCACTCATGGTCGCGAACCGGTTCGTGCAGCTCGACCACATGACGCGTGGTCGGGCGATGCTGGGCTGCGGCCCCGGCGCCCTCACGTCGGACGCCTACATGCTGAACATCCCGCCGGCCCTGCAGCGCAAGCGCATGGAGGAGGCGCTCGACGTCATCATGCGCCTGCTGGCGGGCAAGGAGCCGGTCACGGTCAAGACCGACTGGTTCGAGCTGACGGACGCGCGCCTGCACCTGGCGCCGTATACGCGGCCACACTTTCCGATCGTGGTGGCGAGCACCATCACCCCGTTCGGCATGATGGCCGCCGGCAAGCACGGGCTCGGGGTGCTGTCCATTGGCGCCGGGTTGCCCGGCGGTCCCGAGGCGCTGGCCAAGCAGTGGAAGATTGCGGAAGACGCCGCGGCGGAGCACGGCAAGACGATGAGTCGCGCCAAATGGCGCATCGTGGTCAATGTTCATGTCGGTGAAGACGACGAATCGGCGCTGGCCCAGGTCCGGCGCGGCGAGCGGGCCGAGACGCTCGACTATTTCGATCGCACGCTCGGACGTCCGGCCGGCCGGTCCGACGATCCGCTGCGCGATGGCGTGAAGATGGGAACGACACTCGTCGGGTCGCCCGAACTGGTGACCCGTGGTATCCGCAACCTGTACGGCCTGAGCGGGGGTGGGTTCGGCGGAGTGCTGTTCCGCGCGCACGAATGGGCGAACCGCGAGGACACGATGCGCAGCTACGAGCTATTTGCGCGCTACGTCATGCCGGAGTTCCAGGATTCGCTGACCGCCCTCCGCGCGTCCAACGAATGGGCGCGCGACAACCGCAAGACCATTTTTGCTCCCAGCGTCGAGGCGGTGAAGCGGGCCTTCACGGATGCCGGTCGCACCGCGCCGGTCGACCTCGCGGACCGCGCGCTGGGCGGCAGGGACGTACAGTCCTAATCGTATGGACTCCCATTTGTCGCCTGTCGCCCCGCTGACCAACCTCGATCTTGCGATCAGGGTCGAGGGCGTCTCGCACGCTTTCCCGACGCCCGATGGCCAGCCGATGCTGGCGCTCGACGATGTGTCCTTCGACGTGCCGCGCGGCCAGTTCCTCGCCCTGGTGGGCGCCAGCGGCTGCGGCAAGACCACGATCCTGAACATGGCGGCGGGCCTGCTGCAGCCCGTGGCGGGCGCGGTCACGGTCGATGGCGAGCGCGTCACGCGCCCGTCGCGGCGTACCGGCTACATGTTTGCGCGCGACGGGTTGCTGCCTTGGCGCTCGGCGCGCAGCAACATCGAGGTCGGGCTGGAGCTGCGTGGCGTCGCACCCCGCGAGCGGGCCGCCGTCGGTGGCCGCCTGCTCAAGATGATCGGGCTCAGTGCCTTCGGCCACGCCTATCCCTGGCAGCTCTCGCAAGGTATGCGCCAGCGGGTGGCGCTGGCACGCACTCTCGCCATCGATCCCGACACGCTCCTGATGGACGAGCCGTTTGCCGCCCTCGATGCACAGACCAAGCTGATGCTGCAAGCCGAGTTCCTGCGCATCTGGGAGCGCGACCGCAAGACGGTGCTGTTCGTCACCCACGATCTTGCCGAGGCGGTGGCGCTGTCAGACCGGGTGATCGTGCTGACGCGGCGTCCCGGCCGCATCCAGGCCGACATCGCGATCGACCTGCCGAGGCCGCGCGATCCCGAGCGCATCCGCTTCGATCGGCATTATCTCAAGCTGAGTGAGCAGGTGTGGCAGGCGCTCAAGGCGGGGGAGGCCGCATTGTGACCGTCCAAACCGAAGCGGCCGCAGCCGATCGCGTCCTCGATACCCTGACCCGCAGCGAGGCCGCCCGCGGTTGACGCCGCCGGGCCCCGCC